>NZ_CP109090.1:2143930-2450205 GCF_035917575.1 Streptomyces sp. NBC_01788
CGGAAGGTGGGGATTGACGAAGTTCAGAGGTCGGTGAGGTTCAGGGGTCGGTGAGGTTCAGAGGTCGGTGCCGTCGGTGATCCACCAGGCGGCGGTGGACCCCGCGAGCACTCCGGGCGGGCAGTCGGCGCTGGCCAGCAGCGGAGTGCCGGGGACCGGCGCGGTCGTGGGCGAGGTACCGAAGTTGACGGCGCAGACCAGGCCGTCGCCGCGGACGAAGGCGAGCACGTCCGGCGGGGTGTCCAGCCAGCGCAGCGAGCCCTCGCCCAACTGGGGCAGCGCGGAACGCAGTTGCAGGCCGTCGCGGTACAGGTGCCAGAAGGAGCGGGTGTCGGCGAGGGCGCGTTCGGTGACGTACTCGGCGAAGTACTCGGGCTGCGGCAGCCAGGGCTTGGCGCTCTGGGTCCCGGAGGTGAAGCCGAACGGGGAGACCTGTCCCGACCACGGCAGTGGCACCCGGCAGCCGTCGCGGACGTGGGTGCGGCTTCCGGTGCGGTGGAAGATGGGGTCGGTGAGCACGTCGTCGGGCAGGTCGACGACCTCGGGCAGGCCGAGTTCCTCGCCCTGGTAGACGTACGCGGCTCCGGGCAGCGCCAGCATCAGCAGCGCGGCGGCGCGGGCGCGGGCGGCGCCGAGTCCGCTGCCCTCCACGGCGGCCTCGCCGTAGCGGGTGACGGTGCGGACCTGGTCGTGGTTGTTGAGGACCCAGGTGACCGTGGAGCCGGTGCCGGCGATGTCGAGCATGGCCTCGGAGATGACCTTGCGGAAGGCGTCGGCGTCCCAGGGGGCGCCGAGCAGGTCGAAGAAGAAGGCCTGGTGCAGTTCGTCCGCGCGGACGTACTGGGCGTGTTCGCGGGCACTGGGCACGGACACCTCGCCGACCAGCAGGCGCTCGTGGCCGTCGCGTGCGGTGTACTCCTCGCACACCGCGCGCCAGTGCCGCCACACGTCGTGCACCTCGGGCTGGTTCCAGGCGAGCGGGTTGACCGAGTCGCGGGTGCGGGCGTCGGCCTCCGGGTCCGGGGAGTCGGGCAGTTCGGGGTGCTTGAACAGGCCGGCGGCGACGTCGATGCGGAAGCCGTCCACACCCCGGTCGAGCCAGAAGCGCAGGACGCGCTCGAACTCGGCGGGGATCTCGGGGTTGCGCCAGTTCCAGTCGGGCTGCTCGGGCGTGAACATGTGCAGGTACCACTGGCCGGGGCGGCCGTCCGGCTCGGTGACCCGGCTCCAGGCGGGGCCGCCGAACATGGCGTGCCAGTTGTTGGGCGGTTCGGCGCCGTCGGGGCCACGCCCGTCGGTGAAGTGGAAGCGGTCGCGGGCCTCGCTGCCGGGCGCGGCGGCGAGCGCCTCGCGGAACCACGGGTGCTCGCTGGAGCAGTGGTTGGGGACGATGTCGAGGAGCACCCTGATCCCCAGCCGATGCGCGGTGGCCATCAGCAGGTCGAACTCGGCGAGGTCACCGAAGACCGGGTCGACGCCGCAGTAGTCGGCCACGTCGTAGCCGTGGTCGTGCTGCGGGGAGGGGTAGAAGGGACTCAGCCAGATGCCGTCGACGCCGAGCTTCTTCAGATACGGCAACCCCGCGCGGACCCCGGCCAGATCGCCGATGCCGTCGCCGGTGCTGTCCAGAAAGCTGCGGACATACACCTGGTAGATCACCGCGTCGCGCCACCAACCATGCCTGTTCAATCCATTGACCTGTTCCTGTGAAGGCAGCAGTTATGCATGCATGTTAGGTAGCGGTGTCTTGAAGGTGTCAACGAACGGAACAGAAGCTACTCAGCAGTTGACCGCCAATGTCCTGACTTGTCAGGACGGACCAGAGGCAGATGTGATGACGGCGTTACCTAACACGTAACTAGTGGGAGCGCTTCGCTGTGAGCGGTACGAGTGCTACGAGCGCCCGGCGATGGCGTCGAGCTCGCGCGCCAGGCGCCGCACGGCCGCCTCGGGGGTCTGCCGCCCCGCCAGCGCGTCGTGCACGACCGCCTGCACCACCAGGCTGACCTGGTCGTAGTGCGGGCTCTTGGGGCGCGGCGCGGCGGCCAGCACGGAGGCCCGCAGGGTCGGCAGATACGGGAACCGCCGTACGAGTGCGGGGTCCTCGTACAGCGCGGCGCGCACGGGCGGCAGCGCGCCCTCGGTGAGCACCTGGCGCTGGACGGGCTCGCTGGTGAGGTACGCGATGAGGCGCGCGGCCGAGTCGGGGTGCCGCGCGTGCGTGTTGACGGCCAGGTTGGAACCGCCGAGGACACTGGTCCCCGGCCCGTCGGGTCCGGGCAGCGGCACGGCGCCGATCCTCCCGGCGACCTTGGAGCCCTCGGCCGAGGCGACGGCGTACGCGTAGGGCCAGTTGCGCAGGAAGAGCAGCCGGCCGTCCTGGAAGGCCTGCTTGGACTCCTCCTCCTTGTACGTCAGCGCCTCCCGGGGGATCCAGCCCTCGCGGAAGCCGCGCGCCAGGAAGCCGATGCCCTCGCGGGCCGCGCGCGAGTCGACGGTGACACGCTCGCCCTCGTCGCCGAGGATCGTGCCGCCCGCCGAGTACACGGCCTCGGCGGCGTTGACGGTCAGGCCCTCGTACGGGAGGAACTGACCCGCGTAGCCGTCCAGTCCGTACTTCGGCGCGATGGTCCGGGCGGCGTGCTCCAGCTCGGCCCAGGTGCGCGGCGGCGCGACGCCCTCCTTGTCCAGGACGTCCTTGCGGTACAGCAGCAGGCCGGCGTTGGTGACGTACGGGACCGCGTACAGCCGTCCGTCGTAGGTGGCGGTGCCGACGACCGGGGGCAGGAAGGTCTTCAGCGGGAAGCGCTCGCGCGGCAGCGGGCGGATCCAGCCTGCCGCGGCGAACTCCGAGGTCCAGTTCACGTCGATGTTGAGCACGTCGAACCGGCTGCGGTTGCCGCCGCGCAGGTCGGTGGCCATCTGCGCCCGGGTCTCGTCGGCGGCGTCGGGCAGCTCGACGAGGGTGACCCTCTCGGCGGGATGGGTACGGTTCCAGCCCTCCAGCAGCGAACCGAGGTAGCCGGTCAGATCGCCCGCGGTGGCCAGGGTGAGCGGGCCGCGGCCCTCACCGCTCCCCCCGGTCGCCCTCGCGCCCGAGGATATATAGCCGGTCATGACCACGACCAGAACAAGGAGGCCCCTACCAGCGGCGTGGATCCACCGCATAGGTTCCTCCTTGCACACCGGCGCCGGGCACCTTCGCCCGGCTCAGGCCATGTATACCTGTTAGGTATGGGCGATACTAGGGCCTGGCGTCAATCTCACGTCGTCCACCCGGAGACCCCCCGCATGACGCGTCTGACGAGGACCTAGGAGGAGAGCACGCGTGCGCCTGCCCCTCCTGGCACTTCTCGCGCGCGGTCCCGCCCACGGCTACGAGCTGAAGCAGGACCTTGAGCAACTGCTGGGCTCCGCGTACCCTCAGCCGAACGTCGGCCAGATCTACGTGACCCTCGGCCGCCTCGAGAAGTCGGGACTGATCGAGGGCGAGGAGGTCGAGCAGTCCAGCCGGCCCAACAAGAAGATCTACCACCTCACCGACGCCGGGCGGGAGGAACTGCGCGCCTGGTTCGAGGAGCCCGAGGACGAACCCCGGGTGCGGGACGAGTTCTTCATGAAGCTCGCCCTCGCCCCGCAGACCGGTCTCGCCGACCAGATCGCTCTCATCAACAAGCAGCGGCGCCAGTACCTCAACACCATGCGCAGTCTGTCGAAGCTGGCCGCCGCCGAGAACCGGGACAACCGAATCGCCCAACTGCTGATCGAGGGCGCCATGCTGCACCTTCAAGCCGACCTGGACTGGCTGGAGCGGTGCCAGGAGGAACTGGAGGGGCTGGAGTGAGTGACGTCCGAGCTCCGGCGCTGCTGCGGGCCGAGGGCCTGGTCAAGACGCACCACGGCCAGGGGGCGCCCGCCCGGGCCGTGCGCGGGGTGGATCTGTCGGTGACCCGCGGCGAGTTCGTGGCGGTCACCGGCCCGTCCGGGGCCGGCAAGTCGACGCTGCTGCATCTGCTCGGCGGGCTGCAGCGGCCGGACGAGGGCAGCATCTGGCTGGACGGCCGGTGCACCGACTCCTACGGCGAGGCCCGCTGGGCCGAGGAGCGCCGCAACGGCATCGGGATCGTGTTCCAGTTCTTCAACCTGGTCTCCAACCTGTCCGTCGCCGACAACGTCGAGCTGCCCGCCCTGCTCGCCGGCCGCTCGCCGCGGCAGGCACGCGCCGAGCGGGAGGAGCTGCTGGCCGAGCTGGGCCTTGAGGGCAAGGAGCGCAGCATGCCGGGCGAGCTGTCCGGCGGTGAGCAGCAGCGGGTCGCGCTGGCCCGCGCGCTGGTCAACCACCCTCCGTTGCTGCTCGCCGACGAGCCCGCCGGCAGCCTCGACAGCAAGGGCACCCGCGAGGTGATGCGGCTGCTGTCCCGCTTCCACGGGCGCGGCCAGACGATCGTGCTGGTCACCCATGACGCCCGGCTGGCCAGCGCCGCGGACCGGGTGATCAGTTTCTTCGACGGCCGGATCGCCGACGACGCGGAACTGGACGGGACCACGCCGTCGCGGAGCACGGGGATCTCGGGCGTGCTGGAGCTGAGGGACTGAGTGCGGTGTACGACCACCTGATGTGCTCGGGTCACGGCCGCAGGGCATGCCCGGGTCCGCGTTCCGGACCGAGGGGCTGAGGGCCGTGCGAGCCACGTTGCGCTGGGCGCACTCCGATCTGCGCACCCACCGCGGGGAGGCGCTGTTCATCGCGCTGGCCACGACCGGCATCGTCGCCTCGCTGCTGCTGGCCACCGCGTTGTTCGGCTACGCCACCAACCCCTGGCAGCGGGTCTTCACCCAGTCCAACGGGGCCCATGTGTGGCTGCACACGGCGCGGTCCGCCGAGACGGAGCGGCTCGCCGCGCTGGACGGCGTCGAGTCGGTCACCGACGCCTACCTCATCGAGTCCGCCACCGTCGTCTCCCGCGGCACCCGCGCCACCGTGGAGCTGCGCGGCACGCCGTCGCTGCCCACCGTGGGCCGCCCGCTGCTCACCGCCGGGCACTGGCCGGCCGCCGGGGAGCCGGACGGCGTGGTTCTGGAGAGCCGCCTGGCCAGCGCGCTGCTGGCCGAGCCCGGTGACACGCTCGTCCTGCCCGGCACCGGGCGCACGCTCAGCGTGGTGGGCATCGCCGACAGCGCCGAACCCCGCTACGGCCCCGGCGAGCAGCCGGGGCTGGTGTGGGCGCGGCCGTCCGCAGTGCGCGAGCCCGGCGGACGGGTGGTCGGACTGCGGCTGACCGATCCCGACGACACGGACTACGCCGTGCAGCGCGCCGTCACCGTGCTGGGCGCCGGCGTGGTCGGCGAGGTGTCCACCTGGCAGCAGGCGCGGGCCGAGGCGCAGGGCGACAACCGGCTGCTCGGGCAGGTGCTGGGCCTGTTCGGGCTGGGCGCGCTGATCGCGGCCGGGCTGGCGGTGCACGGCGCGATCGGCACCCGTATCCGGGGGCATCTGCGGGACATCTCGGTGCTCAAGGCGATCGGTTTCACACCCGCCCAGGTGGTCCGGATCTTCCTGCTCCAGCATGTGGCGTACGCCCTGCTGGGCGCCGTGGCCGCGGTGGTGCTCACCGAGGGGCTGGGCGCGCGGATACCGGGCCGGCTCGGCGACGCGGTGGGGGTGTGGCAGGGCCTGCCGGACCACACGGTGGCGATGGTCGCGGTCCCGGTGGGAGCGGTGCTGTTCATCGGCGCGGTGACCGGGCTCGCGGCGTGGCGGGCGGGCCGGGTGCCGCCGGTCCCGGTGCCGCGCCCCACGGCGGTGCCGGGCGGCGGGCTGACCGCGGCCGCCCGTAGGGCGCTGGGTCTGCGTCTGCCGCCCGCGCTCGTCCTGGGCTGGCACCGGGCCTTCACCCGCCGTCCGCGCACCTTCGCCACGGTGGGACGGCTGGCGCTGCCGCTGCTGCTGATGGTGGTGGCGATGAGTGCCTGGACCACGATCGACCGCTTCCACAGCAGGCCGGAGGAGCTGGGGCTGCCGGCCGCGCTCACCGTCCGCCCCGACAGCGCCCTGGACGACCGCGAGGCGCGGGAGCTGCTGGCGCGGGAGCCCGGGGTCGCCGCCGTCTACCCCGGGGTGGAGGTGGCCGCCCTGGTCCCCGGCCAGACGGCCACGATCGCCCTGCGGGGCCTGGGCACCCGCGAGGCCCCCTACCCGTTCGCCCTCGCCGAGGGCCGCCGCGCGAACGGCCCCGATGAAGCGGTGGCCGGGCAGGGCCTGCTGGACCTGCTCGACGTCACGGTCGGCGACTGGGTGCGCATGACGGTGGGCGACCAGCCGCAGATCCTGCACATCGTCGGCCGCAGCATCGAGCCGGAGAACGCCGGCCGGGTCATCTCCACGTCCCTGGACACCCTGCACGAGAACGACCCGAACCTCAGCCCCACTTTCTACCAGCTCCGCCTGGACCCGGGCGCCGATCCGCGCCACGTCGCCACGGCCCTGTCCGCCACCGCCCACGGCCACCTGGACGTCCACCCGGTGACCAATCCGGCCGACGGCCTGTCGTCGATGCGCGCGGTCATCGTGGGCCTGATCTGCGTCCTGGCCCTGATCGGTCTGATCGAGCTCCTCTCCGCGATCGGCGGCACGATCCGCGAGGGCGAACGGGACCTCCTGGCCCTCAAGGCCATCGGTCTCTCCCCCCGCCAGATCACCGCGATCACGGTGACCTCGACCAGCTGTACCGCTCTGGCCGCGGCGGCCACCGCAACCGTCCTGGCCCTCCCCCTGTCCGACTGGCTGATCAACGCCCAGGGCCACTCCAGCGGCATCGGCGCCGGGATCGCCAGACCCCCTTCCCCGCTCCTGCTCCTCCTCTTCGTCACCGCGGCCACCCTCGGCGCCGCAGCCCTCTCCACCCTCCCCGCCACACGCGCCTCCCATCGCCGCCAGGCGGACACACTGTCGGCGGTGGCCTGACCACGCGGGGGCCGGGAGCCGGGGCGGATCCCCCGGGCCTCGGAGGTTCCGGGCCCGGGGCTCCGCTCCGGCGTGACGGGGGGTGGGAGAAGGGGTCAGCGGGAGCGGAGGGCGCGGTACTTGGCGACCAGGGTGGTCGTGGAGGGGTCCAGTCCCTCCACCCGCGCCCCCTCGGCCAGCGCCGGTTCCACCCGCTTCGCCAGGACCTTGCCCAGCTCGACTCCCCACTGGTCGAAGGAGTCGATGTTCCAGACGGCGCCCTGGACGAACACCTTGTGCTCGTACAGGGCGATCAGCTGACCCAGCACCGACGGAGTCAGCTCGCGCGCAAGGATCGTGGTCGTGGGGTGGTTCCCGCGGAAGGTCTTGTGCGGCACCAGCTCGGCGGGCACCCCCTCCGCCCGAACCTCCTCCGGCGTCTTGCCGAAGGCCAGCGCCTGGGTCTGCGCGAAGAAGTTGGCCATCAGCAGATCGTGCTGCGCCCGGAGTTCACCGCTCAGCTCGGCCACCGGCTCGGCGAAGCCGATGAAGTCCGCCGGGATCAGCTTCGTACCCTGGTGGATCAACTGGTAGTACGCGTGCTGCCCGTTCGTGCCGGGCGTCCCCCACACCACCGGCCCGGTCTGCCACCCCACCGGCTCCCCGTCCCGCTGCACGGACTTCCCGTTGGACTCCATGTCCAGCTGCTGGAGATACGCGGTGAACTTCGACAGATAGTGGGAGTACGGCAGCACCGCATGCGACTGCGCGTCATGGAAGTTGCCGTACCAGATACCCAGCAGCCCCAGCAGCAGCGGCACGTTGGACTCGGGCGGCGCGGTCCTGAAGTGCTCGTCGACGAGACGGAAGCCGTCCAGCATCTCCCGGAACCGGTCCGGCCCGATCGCGATCATCAGGGACAGGCCGATCGCGGAGTCGTACGAGTACCGCCCCCCGACCCAGTCCCAGAACTCGAACATGTTCTCGACGTCGATGCCGAACCCGGACACCTTCTCCGTGTTCGTGGACAGCGCCACGAAGTGCCGGGCGACCGCCTCCGGGCCGGCCTTCAGCTCGCTCAGCAGCCAGTTGCGCGCCGACGTGGCGTTGGTGATCGTCTCGATGGTGGTGAACGTCTTGGAGGCGATGACGAACAGCGTCTCCGACGCGTCCAGATCCCGCACGGCCTCGTGCAGGTCCGCGCCGTCGACGTTCGACACGAACCGCACCGTCAGACCGCGGTCGGTATAGGCCCGCAGCGCCTCGTACGCCATCGCGGGCCCCAGGTCGGAGCCGCCGATGCCGACGTTGACCACATTGCGGATCCGCTTGCCGGTGTGCCCAATCCACTCCCCCGACCGCACCCGGTGGGCGAAGTCGCTCATCTTGTCGAGGACCGCGTGCACCCCCGGAACGACGTTCTCCCCGTCGACCTCGATCACCGCGTCCCGTGGCGCGCGCAACGCCGTGTGCAGCACGGCCCGGTCCTCGGTGACGTTGATCCTCGCGCCGCGGAACATGGCGTCCCGCAGCCCGAACACGTCCGTCGCGGCGGCCAGCTCCCGCAGCAGCCGCAGCGTCTCGTCGGTGACGAGATGCTTGGAGTAGTCGACGTACAGATCACCGACCTGGAGGGCGTACGCCTCGCCGCGCTCCGGGTGGGCCGCGAACAGATCGCGCAGACCGGTGTCGGCGAGCTCCTCACGGTGCCTGGCCAGAGCGGTCCACTCCGGCCTCTGGTTGAGCCTGGTACGGGCGTCTGCGTTCATTCGGACCTCAGCCTTCTTTCCTAGCTGTCCTGCGTCCTTGCCCCGCTGCCGCTCCAACCTAGTTGATCAGCGGGTGACATGAGCCGTCGTCACGCCGTCGTCCGGCGCAACAACGAGTACGTCGGCACGGCGCACGGGTATCAGCGCGACCACGGAAAGGACGAAGAAGCCGGCCGTGAGCAGCGCCGGCCAGTTCGGCCCCCACACCGCGGCGACGGCCCCGCCGAGCACCGCCCCGAGCGGTGCCCCGGCCACCGCCAGGGTGCGGAAGGCCGCGCTGACCCGGCCCAGCATCCCGGCGGGGCTGCGCTGCTGCATCAGCGTCGTCGTGTTGACGTTCCACACCATGCCCATCAGCCCGAACACGGCCAGCGCGGCCACCGCGACGGCCAGGCTGCGCACCAGTCCCACGACCGCCAGCGCGGCGATCTGCACCACGCCGGCCAGCAGTACGGCCCGCATCCGCCCGAGCCGGGCCACGATCGGCCGGTTGGCCCCTCCACCGGCCAGGCTGCCCAGCGTGTACGCCGTCAGCGCCATCGCGTACCCCTTGGTGCCCGCGCCGAGCCAGGCGGTCACCACGACCACCAGGGTGGCGATGAGCGCGCCCATCCCGACGTTGCACAGCGCGGTGGCGGCGCACAGCCCGCGCAGGGCCCTGTCCCGCCCGAGGGCGCGCAGTCCGTCGGCCGTCTCCCGCCGCAGCGTGCTCCCCGCGGGTCTCGGCTTCCGCTCGGGCGCGGAAACCCGCAGGGAGGCCACGAGCGCGGCGGCGGCCAGGAAGGTGACCGCGTCGGCCGCGAAGGGAACGGCGACCCCCGCGGCGATCAGCAGGGGCACGACCGGGCCGCCCAGCAGCCCGCCCGCGAGGCGCTGCCCGGTCATCAGACGGGCGTTGGCCGTGCCCAGTGCCTCGGGCCCCACCAGGACGGGCAGCAAAGCCGTGGCGGCGTTGTCGAAGAGCGTCTGGAGCGTGGTCAGGGCGAAGGCCAGGGCGATCAGCAGGCCGATCGAGGCATGCCCGAGGGCCACGGCCAGCGCGAACCCGGCGACCAGCAGGCCCCGTACCGTGTCCGCCACCCACATCGCGCGCCGCTGGTCCACCCGGTCCGCGACGGCGCCACCGAGCAGCCCGAAGACGATCCAGGGCAGATACCCGCAGGCCGTGACGGAGGCGATGAGCAGCGGGTCGTCGGTCAGGGACAGGGCGAGCAGCGGCAGCGCGACCGTACGCAGCGCGTCGCCGAAGCTGGAGAGCACGGCGGCGCTCCACAGCCGTCCGAATCCGCCGCGCCAGGCCGGCACACCCGCGCCGACGGCCTCACGCCCGGCCTCCGCCCCCGTCATGGCTCCCCCTCCGCTCACGATTCGCCGATGCACAAACCGTAGAGGGCACCACTGACAATCGGTCCGCGACGGCCGGGCCGCCCGGATACGCAGCAGGTCCGGCCCCGCACCCGTAGGCGGCCGACCGGACCTCAAGTCCTAGATCTCGCCCCGCAGTTTGGCGAGCGCCTCGGCGAGGATCGCCTCACCGTCCGCGTCGCTGCGCCGCTCCCGCACATAGGCCAGGTGCGTCTTGTAGGGCTCGGTGCGCGGCGGGGCCGGCGGGTTGTCCTGGTCCTGACCGGCCGGGAAACCACAGCGCGGGCAGTCCCAGGTGTCGGGAACCTGCGCGTCGCTGGCGAAGCTCGGCTGGGTCTCGTGTCCGTTGGAGCACCAGAAGGAGATGCGCAGACGCGGCGCGGACTCGCCACGCTCGGCCTCGCCCATCGGCCCCGCCCCGACCCGGCTTCCTCGGATCGCGTTGCCACTTGCCACGGTCGTAACTCCCTGCGTGATGGTGCCGCGAAGCGGGTCGGCCTGCCGCTCCGCCGCGAGCGCCTCAGTCTACGTAAGGCCCAACGCGCGTCCAGTGATGGGAGTTACCGCTCCCACACAGACGCAAGCCCCATGATAGGCCGCGCCCGGGAGCGCGTACCGACCATGGGGCCTTGCGTACGGAATGCGCGGTACCGGCGCAGCCGCTCGTCAGCTGCTCGTCTTCATCAGGATGCCGAGCACGATGATGCAGGCGAGCCACAGCAGGCCGATCACCACGGTGATGCGGTCGAGGTTGCGCTCGGCGACCGAGGAGCCGCCGACGGACGACTGCATGCCGCCACCGAACATGTCGGAGAGGCCGCCGCCCTTCCCCTTGTGCATCAGCACCAGCAGCATCAGCAGCAGGCTGAAGACGATCAGGGCGATCGAGAACCCCAAAACCACGGCTGGACCAACTTCCTCGGATTCGGATGGACGACAGGGTGTGGCAGGCCGTGCCTACCATGCCCCCGCAAGAGTACGACGGATCGCCGCCCGCGCATACTCACGGCCCGGCCCGCCGTGCGCGGCGGGCCCGGCTCACCGCCTGCGGCGGCCTCGGCTCACTGCTCGCCGAAGCGGACGATCTTGACGAACTCGTCCGTGTCCAGCGAGGCACCGCCGACCAGGGCGCCGTCGATGTCCTCCTGCGCCATGATCTCGGCGACGTTGCCCGACTTCACCGAGCCGCCGTACTGGATGCGCACCTGGTCGGCGACCTCCTGCGAGTACAGCTCGGCGAGCTTGCCGCGGATGGCGCCGCAGACCTCCTGGGCATCCGCCGCACCGCAGACCTTGCCGGTGCCGATGGCCCAGACGGGCTCGTAGGCGATCACGATCGACTCGGCCTGCTCGGCCGGGAGGTCCTTCAGACCCCCCTCGACCTGGGCGAGTGTGTGCGCGACGTGGTCGCCCGCGTCACGGACGTCCAACTCCTCGCCGACACACAGGATCGGGGTCAGGCCGTGCTTGTAGGCGGCCTTGACCTTGGCGTTCACCAGCTCGTCGGTCTCGTTGTGGTACTGCCGGCGCTCGGAGTGGCCGATCACCACGAAGGTGCACTTCAGCTTGGCCAGCATCGGGCCGGAGATCTCGCCGGTGTAGGCACCCGAGTCGTGCGCCGAGACGTCCTGGGCGCCGTACTTGATCTTGAGCTTGTCACCGTCGACCAGCGTCTGCACGGAGCGCAGGTCGGTGAAGGGCGGCAGGACGGCGACCTCTACGGCCTCGTAGTCCTTGTCGGCCAGGGCGAAGGCGAGCTTCTGGACGTGTGCGATGGCCTCGAGGTGGTTGAGGTTCATCTTCCAGTTGCCCGCCATCAGCGGCGTGCGCGTGCTCATACGGTTTCAGTCCTCCAGTGCGGCGAGGCCGGGGAGCGTCTTGCCCTCGAGGTATTCGAGGGAGGCGCCGCCGCCGGTCGAGATGTGGCCGAATGCCGACTCGTCGAAGCCCAGCGTACGGACGGCTGCGGCGGAGTCGCCGCCGCCCACGACGGTGAAGCCGTCCGAGTCGACGAGGGCCTGGGCGACCGCCCTGGTGCCCTCGGCGAAGTCGGGGTGCTCGAAGACGCCCATCGGGCCGTTCCAGAAGACGGTGGCGGCGTCAGCGAGCTTCGCGGCGTACAGCTTGCGGGACTCCGGGCCGATGTCCAGGCCCAGCTGGTCGGCCGGCATGGCGTCCGCGGCGACCGCGGTGGGGTGGACGGGGGCCTTGGCCTTCAGGTCCGGGAATTCGGGCGAGACCAGCGTGTCCACCGGCAGGATCAGCTCGACGCCGGTCTTCTCGGCGCGCTCGATGTACTCCCTGACGGCCGGGAGCTGGTCCTCCTGCACGAGGGACTTGCCGATCTCGTGGCCCTGGGCCTTGAGGAAGGTGTACGCCATGCCGCCGCCGATGAGCAGGCGGTCGGCCCTGCCGAGCAGCTCGTCGATGACGGCGAGCTTGTCGGAGACCTTGGCGCCGCCGAGCGCGACGACGTAGGGCCGCCGGACATCCTCGGTGAGCTTCTTCAGAACGCCGACCTCGGTGCTGATGAGGTAGCCGGCGTAGTGCGGGAGACGGGCCGGCAGGTCGTAGACGGAGGCGTGCTTGCGGTGCACCGCGCCGAATCCGTCGCCGACGTAGACGTCCGCGAGGGCGGCGAGCCGGTCGGCGAACTCGCCGCGCTCGGTGTCGCCCTTGGCCGTCTCGCCGGGGTTGAACCGCAGGTTCTCGATGACCGCGACCTGGCCGGGCTGCAGGCCGTCCACGGCGTCGTGGGCGGCCGGGCCGACGGTGTCCTGGGCGAACGCCACGGGCGCGCCCAGGAGTTCGCCGAGCCGCTCGGCGGCGGGCAGCAGCGAGAAGGCCGGGTCCGGGGCGCCCTTGGGGCGGCCCAGGTGGGAGGCGACGACCACCTTGGCGCCGGCTTCGGCGAGGGCCTTGACGGTGGGCAGGACGGCGCGGATGCGGCCGTCGTCGGTGATGACACCGTCGGCCAACGGCACGTTGAGGTCGGCGCGGACGAAGACCCGCTTGCCGTCCACGCCTTCGGAGAGAAGTTCGTCGATCGTCTTCATTGGGTTGGGACTCCTGAAGAGGGGGCTCTTGATCGTACGAGGGCTGATCGATCCGCACGTGGGCGGGTTGTGGTCGTTCGGCCCGCTGTACGTGCGTCAGGGCCCGGTCGGCGCGTTGGCGCGCCGACCGGGCCCTGCGCTCACATCGAGGTGCCTGCCCTGCCGGTCAGAGCTGGTTGCCGACGAAGACCGTGAGGTCGACGAGGCGGTTGGAGTAGCCCCACTCGTTGTCGTACCAGCCGATGACCTTCACGTTCTTGCCGTCCTGAACCATGGTCAGGGAGGAGTCGAAGGTGCAGGACGCCGGGGCGTTGACGATGTCCGAGGAGACGATCGGGTCCTCGGTGTAGTCCAGGAGGCCCTTCAGCTCGCCCTCGGCGGCCTTCTGGAAGGCGGCGTTGACCTCTTCCTTGGTGACCTCGCGGGAGAGCTCGATGACGAGGTCGGTGACCGAGCCGGTGGGCACCGGGACGCGCATGGCGATGCCGTCCAGCTTGCCCTTGAGCTGCGGCAGGACCAGGGCGGTGGCCTTGGCGGCGCCGGTGGTGGTCGGGATGATGTTCTCGGCGGCGGCACGGGCGCGGCGCAGGTCCTTGTGCGGGAAGTCCAGGATGCGCTGGTCGTTCGTGTACGCGTGCACGGTGGTCATCAGACCCTTGACGATGCCGAAGTTCTCGTCGAGGACCTTCGCCATCGGCGCCACGCAGTTGGTGGTGCAGGAGGCGTTGGAGATGACGTGGTGGTTGGCCGGGTCGTACTGGTCCTGGTTGACGCCCATCACGATCGTGACGTCTTCGTTCTTCGCCGGGGCCGAGATGATGACCTTCTTGGCGCCGCCGGCGATGTGCTTCTCGGCGTCTTCCTTCTTGGTGAAGATGCCGGTGGACTCGATGACGATGTCGACGCCGAGTTCACCCCAGGGGATGTCGGCGGGGTTGCGCTCCGACAGCACTTTGATGGTGTGGCCGTCGACGGTGATGGTGTCGGCGGTGTGGGAGACCTCCTGCTTGAGGCGGCCCAGGATGGTGTCGTACTTCAGCAGGTGAGCGGTGGTCGCGGTGTCACCCAGGTCATTGACAGCCACGATCTCGATGTCCGCACCCTGCTCCAGCAGCGCGCGGAAGTAGTTACGACCGATGCGGCCAAAGCCGTTGATGCCTACGCGGATCGTCACGAACCGATCTCCTCGTTGGTACGCCGGTTTCGACGCCGGCGAGCTGTATTGGGATGTCCCCGACCACCCACGACCCTACCCCTCCAAGGCCTCCGAAGTGACATCCGGACGCGTCCTGGACAGCACGGCTTCGCCAAAGGTCCGAGCCCCTTGCTCCGGGCGCCTGGATCACCCGATTTCGCTATGGATTGCCCATACCAATTGACCACGTTGGTCACTCGTTCGTGAGCCCCCCAGCTCACTTGTGAAATACCCTGTTCTCCGCCCAATCCGGACTTCCGGCAAACCAGGCAATTCCCCCACGGGGCCGCGGCGGCGGCAGGCCGGCGCATCGCCCCGTCCACGCCTCGGCACCCCGGCCCGCGACGGTCCCGCGACGCTCGACTCGGCCTGTCAAGCACCGACGTCGACCGGCGTCGGTCGACCAGTGCCGGTCACTGTCGGTGGTCCCCCACCAAACCGAGCGGCCACCACCGGCCAACCAGCCGATGCTGGTTGGCCGGTGGTGGCCGGTCGGGGTGTGGTGAGTCCGGGCGGTCGGCCCGTGGCGGTCAGCCCGCCAGGTTGTCCGCCAGATCCTCGGAGAGGTTCGCCTCGGTGCCGGGGATGCCGAGGTCGGAGGCCCGTTTGTCGGCCATGGCCAGCAGGCGGCGGATCCGGCCGGCGACGGCGTCCTTGGTCAGCGGGGGGTCGGCGAGGGCGCCGAGCTCCTCCAAGGAGGCCTGCTTGTGCTCCATGCGCAGGCGCCCCGCGGCGGCGAGGTGCTCGGGGACGTCGTCGGCGAGGATCTCCAGTGCGCGGGCCACCCGCGCACCGGCCGCGACCGCCGCGCGCGCCGAGCGGCGCAGGTTGGCGTCGTCGAAGTTGGCGAGGCGGTTGGCCGTGGCGCGGACCTCGCGGCGCATCCGCCGCTCCTCCCAGGCCAGCACGGACTCGTGGGCGCCCAGACGGGTCAGCAGGGCGCCGATCGCGTCGCCGTCGCGGACCACCACCCGGTCCACGCCCCGAACCTCGCGGGCCTTCGCGGCGATCGACAGCCGACGCGCGGCTCCGACCAGCGCGAGTGCCGCCTCCGGGCCCGGGCAGGTCACCTCCAGGGAGGAGGAGCGGCCCGGCTCGGTGAGCGAGCCGTGGGCCAGGAAGGCACCGCGCCAGGCGGCCTCGGCGTCACAGGTGGCACCCGAGACCACCTGCGGCGGCAGGCCGCGGATCGGCCGGCCCCGCCCGTCCACCAGACCGGTCTGGCGGGCCAGCTGGTCACCGCCCGCGACGACGCGCACGACGTAGCGGGAGCCGCGGCGCAGCCCGCCCGGCGCCATCACGATCAGTTCGGAGCTGTGACCGAAGATCTCCAGGATGTCCCGCTTCAGGCGCCGCGCCGCCATGGCGGTGTCCAGCTCCGCCTCGATCACGATCCGCCCGCTGACCAGGTGGAGGCCGCCGGCGAACCGCAGAAGGGCGGAGACCTCCGCCTTCCTGCAGCAGGTCCGGGTGACGGGGAGCCGGGAGATCTCGTCCTTCACCGCTGCCGTCATCGCCATGGGCCGATCCTTCCATGCATCCGAAAAATACGGTCGTACGCGGCGGCCAGCAGCTCCGGGTCGTGCCGCGGAGTTCCGTCCCTCCGGGCCACCGGCGCGAGCTCGACCGCGGCGCCGAACCGCTTGGCGGCCTCGGTGAGCACTTCGCGGTCGGGCACGGCGGCCTCGTCGGCCAGCACCACGTCCAGGGCGAGTTTAGGGGCGTGTCGTCCCAAAACCTCCAAATGACGCTGCGGGGAGAAGCCCTCGGTTTCTCCCGGCTGCGGCGCGAGGTTCAGGGACAGGACCCGGCGCGCCCTGGTCTCGGTGAGCGCGTGGAGCAGTTCGGGCACCAGCAGGTGGGGGATGACCGAGGAGAACCAGGAGCCTGGTCCGAGCACCACCCAGTCCGCGTCCAGGACGGCGTCGACTGCCTCGGGCACGGCGGGCGGGTCGTGCGGCACCAGGTGCACGGACTGCACCTCGCCGGGGGTGAGCGCGACGGTGGCCTGCCCGCGCACGGTGTCGACGTCCTCGGGTCGCTCCGGGTCGTGCCCCTTGACCAGCGCCTGGAGTTCCAGGGGTACGGCGGACATGGGCAGCACGCGCCCGTGCGCGCCCAGCAGCTTGCCCACCAGGTCCAGCGCCTGGACGTGGTCGCCGAGCTGTTCCCACAGGGCGACGATCAGCAGGTTGCCCACCGCGTGGTCGTGCAGGTCGCCCTGGGAGGTGAAGCGGTGCTGGATCACTCGGGCCCAGGTCTGACCCCAGTCGTCGTCGCCGCACAGCGCGGCCAGCGCCTTGCGCAGGTCGCCGGGCGGCAGCACGCCCAGCTCGTCGCGCAGGCGCCCGCTGGAGCCCCCGTCGTCGGCCACGGTGACGACGGCGGTGAGGTCGCCGGTGATCCGGCGCAGCGCGGCGAGCGAGGCGGACAGGCCCATGCCGCCGCCGAGTGCGACCACCTTGGGCTGGGCGCCGCGGCGGCGTGGACGGCCACCCCGGGACTCGGCCGGGCGCCCGGCGCGCGCCGCGAGCGCCTGCCGAGCCGAACGCCCCTCCGGCACCACCCGGCGCAGGCTGCTCAGCCGCGGAGTACGTCCTCTCACTCGCGCCCCATGTCCCGGTGGACGACGACGGTCTCCACGCCCTCGGCCGCGAGCCGCGCGGCGAGCTTCTCCGACACGGCCACCGAGCGGTGCTTGCCGCCCGTGCAGCCGATCGCGATGGTCACGTACCGCTTGCCCTCGCGCCGGTAGCCGGCCGAGATGAGCCGCAGCAGCTCGGCGTAGCGGTCGAGGAACTCCTTGGCGCCGGGCTGGTTGAAGACGTAGGCGGCGACCTCGTCGTTCAGGCCGGTGAACGGGCGCAGTTCGGGGACCCAGTGCGGGTTGGGGAGGAACCGCATGTCGGCGACCAGGTCGGCGTCGACCGGCAGGCCGTACTTGAAGCCGAACGACATCACGGTGGCCCGCAGTTCGGGCTCCTCCTCGCCGGCGAACTGGGCGTCCATCTTGGCCCGCAGTTCGTGCACGTTGAGGCTGGAGGTGTCGATCACCAGGTCGGCGTCGCCGCGCAGTTCGCGCAGCAGCGTGCGCTCGGCGGCGATGCCGTCGACGATGCGGCCGTCGCCCTGGAGCGGGTGGGGCCTGCGCACCGACTCGAAACGGCGCACCAGGGCGTCGTCGGAGGACTCCAGGAAGACGATCCGGCGGGTGACGTTCTTGGCCTCCAGGCCGGCCAGGGACTCGCGCAGGTTGTCGAAGAAGCGGCGGCCGCGGACGTCGACGACGACCGCGATGCGGGCCACGTTGCCCTGCGAACGGGCACCGAGTTCCACCATGGTGGGGATCAGCGCCGGCGGCAGGTTGTCGACGACGAACCAGCCGAGGTCCTCCAGACACTTGGCGGCCGTGGACCGGCCGGCCCCGGACATGCCGGAGATGATCACCAGCTCGGGAATGGCCGTGTCGGGGACGCCGGCCGTGTCGATGCCCGTACTCACCTGTGCTCCGTTTTCCGTGGACGCGCGCTCGTGCTGTTCCTCGCGCGGTCCTTCCTGGGACTGATCTCGCTCGGCGCTTCGCCGTGCGTCGTGCTCGGTCATGTCTCCTGCCCCCGTCGGTCGTCCAGGACGCTCGTGGGCACGGGCGTCTCCGCGTCAGCCGCCGTCGTCGCCGGTGGCGCTTCTTCCACGTCTTCCATGATCTCTCCAGTCGCCGTGTTGACGGCGGGTGCGGCCGGTGCCGCCTGGGCGAGGGCCGCCGCGATGGTCTCGGCCGTTTTGCGTCCTATGCCGGGTACCCCGCAGATCTGGTCGATTGTCGCGGACCGCAGCCGCTTCACCGAGCCGAAATGCTTGATCAGCGCCTGTTTGCGTGTCTCGCCGAGGCCCGGCACGTCGTCCAGAGGCCCGGACCGGAAGCGCTTGGCCCGTCTGGTGCGTTGGTAGGTGATCGCGAACCGGTGGGCCTCGTCGCGTACCCGCTGCAGCAGGTACAGGCCCTCGCTGCTGCGGGGCAGGACCACCGGATCGTCCTCGCCGGGCACCCAGATCTCCTCCAGGCGCTTGGCCAGTCCGCACACGGCGATGTCGTCGATGCCGAGTTCGTCCAGGGCCCGCTGGGCCGCCGCCACCTGGGGCTGCCCGCCGTCGACGACGACGAGCTGGGGCGGGTAGGCGAAGCGCCTGGGACGGCCGTCGTCCTCGACGAGGGCGCCGACCGGCACCTCGGGTGCGCCGTCGGGCAGGCCGTCGGGTGATCCGTCCACAGGGACGTCCTCGCCGTCGGCCCACTCGCCGGTTCTCTCCTTCTCGGCGAGGTAGCGCCTGAACCGGCGGGTGATCACCTCGTGCATGGAACGGACGTCGTCCTGACCCTCGCCGTGCCAGAGCCGGGTGTCCCCGGCGCGGCCCTTGATCTGGAAGCGGCGGTACTCGCTCTTGCGCTGGAGGCCGTCCTCGAAGACGACCATGGAGGCCACCACGTCGTCGCCCTGCAGGTGGGAGATGTCGTAGCACTCGATCCTCAGGGGGGCGCTGTCCAGGTCGAGGGCCTCCGCGATCTCCTCCAGGGCACGCGAGCGCGTGGTGAGGTCGGAGGCACGCCTGGTCTTGTGCAGGACGAGCCCCTGCTGGGCGTTGCGCTGCACGGTCTCCATGAGGGCCTTCTTGTCGCCGCGCTGCGGGATGCGCAACGAGACGTTCGACCCGCGGCGCTCGGCGAGCCACTCCTGGACCGGCTCGAGCGGGTCGGGCAGGGCCGGGACGAGGACCTCCTTGGGGACGGCGTCCCCGCTCTCCTCGCCGTAGAGCTGCTGCAGGGCGTGCTCGACGAGGGCGCCGGTGGTGACGTCCTCCACCTTGTCGGTCACCCAGCCGCGCTGGCCGCGCACCCGTCCGCCGCGCACGTGGAAGATCTGCACCGCGGCCTCCAGCTCGTCCTCGGCGACGGCGATGAGGTCGGCGTCGGTCGCGTCGGCGAGCACGACCGCGTTCTTCTCCATGGCCTTCTTCAGGGCCTCGATGTCGTCGCGCAGGCGGGCGGCCCGCTCGTACTCCATCTCCTCGGCCGCCTCCGTCATCTGCTTCTCCAGGCGGCGCAGATACGTGCCGGTGCGGCCGGCCATGAAGTCGCTGAAGTCCTCGGCCAGTTCGCGGTGCTCCTCGGCGGAGACGCGGCCCACGCAGGGCGCGGAGCACTTGCCGATGTAGCCCAGCAGGCAGGGGCGCCCGGTGCGGGCGGCGTTCTTGAAGACACCGGCCGAGCAGGTACGCACCGGGAAGACGCGCAGCAGCAGGTCGACGGTGTCGCGGATGGCCCACGCGTGCCCGTACGGCCCGAAGTAGCGCACGCCCTTCTTCTTGTGGCCGCGCATCACCTGCACGCGGGGGAACTCCTCGTTCATCGTCACCGCGAGGTACGGGTAGCTCTTGTCGTCGCGGTACTTGACGTTGAACCGGGGATCGAACTCCTTGATCCAGGAGTACTCCAGCTGCAGCGCCTCGACCTCCGTGGACACCACCGTCCACTCCACGGACGCGGCCGTGGTGACCATGCTGCGGGTGCGCGGGTGGAGGTTCGCGAGGTCCTGGAAGTAGTTCGCCAGGCGCTGACGCAGGCTCTTGGCCTTTCCGACGTAGATGACCCGGCGGTACTCGTCACGGAAGCGGTAGACCCCGGGGCAGTCCGGGATGTCTCCCGGCTTGGGGCGGTAGCTGGAGGGGTCGGCCATGACTCAACCCTACTGTCGGGCACTGACACCGCGGCGGCCCTCCACCACCCCGGCCACGGCGCGCCCCGGCGAGGGGTGCCTCCTCGGCCGGGAACGCACGCCTGCCCGTCCCAGGTGTTGTCGGGGCTTGGTCAACACGCTTCAATGCGGGGGAACTCGGGGCCGCGGACGACGGCGTCCGGACGTGCAGAACCCTGCCTTCGCGCGGGGCGGCCCCGACGACCCGCGTGAAGGGTCCGCCGAGCCGCCCGCACCTTCACAGAAAGGCCCGCGCATGCCGCACGCCCCACAGCAGGCGGAGTTCGCCACCGCGGAACTGGACACGGCCCTGCGGGGCGGCCCCTTCCACGTGGCGCTGCGCGCCGCGATCGCCGCCCGCGGACTGCCGCTGCAGCGTGTGCAGCACCATCTGACGCGCTACGGAGTGAAGGTCGGCGTCACCAGCCTCAGCTACTGGCAGCAGGGCGCCCGGCGCCCGCAGCGCCCGGAGTCGCTGCGGGCCGTGCGGGCGCTGGAGGAGATCCTGCGGTTGCCGGACGAGTCTCTGATCCGGCTGCTGGCCGAGGCCGACGAGCACGCGTCGGCCGGG
This sequence comes from Streptomyces sp. NBC_01788, assembly GCF_035917575.1. Classification (GTDB taxonomy): domain Bacteria; phylum Actinomycetota; class Actinomycetes; order Streptomycetales; family Streptomycetaceae; genus Streptomyces. Next base: position 2,164,580 of record NZ_CP109090.1, read on the forward strand.
CGGCCCGGCGTCCGCTCCTACCGTTCCCTGGTCCGGGCCTCGGACGTGCTGCGCGGGCTGCTGGCCGAGCTGGACTGCCCGCCCGGCGGCGGGCCGCAGGTGCTCGGGCACCACGAGCGGGTGCTGATCGGGCCGCGGCGCGAGCTCGCGGGCCGTGAGTCCGAGCACATCGTGCGCGCCCACCGGGACGGCGTGGACCGTTTCGTGGCCGTCCACCACGGCGATCCGGGGTGCGCGCCGGAGCGGATGACCGTGCACGCCCTGGAGAACTGCCGCACCGGGCGGATACGCCGGCACCACGACACCGGGGTGCTGGTCGCCGAGCTGCTCTTCGACACACGGCTGCGGGCCGGTGACACGTTTCTGTTCCGGCACGCCGTGCAGGACGGAACGGCGGGGACGACGTGCGAGTACGTCCGGGAGTTCGCCTCCCCCGGCGGCCAGTACGCGCTTCAGGTGCGGTTCGACGCCGGCACCCTGCCAGTGCGCTGCCACCGGTTCACCCAGGCGTCGGCGGCGGCGCCGCGCAGTGGCCGCCGGGAGCTGCCGGTGAGTGAACGGCACCGTTCGGTGCACCTGGTGGAGCCGCGTGTGCGCTCGGGGACCGTCGGGGTCGGCTGGGAATGGGAGTGACCAGGGGGAACGAGCGGGCCGGGCGGGCGGCGGCCGTCAGGCGCCGGGTCCGGCGACGAGCCTGCCGCCCTCGGCGCGCACGGGCAGTCCGGGCAGCGGGGTACTGGCCGGGGAACGTACGACCTCGCCGGTCGTGGCGTCGAACTCGCTGCCGTGGCAGGGGCAGATCAGCTTCGTCCCCTCGAGCTTGTTGATCGGGCACTGCGCGTGCGTGCAGATCGTGCTGAAAGCCTTGAGGGCGCCGTCCGCGTCACGGCTGACCACCACGTTGTGGTCCCGGTACAGCTTGGCGCCGCCCTTGGGGACGTCGCTCTCGGCGCCGAGGTCGACCGGCGCGGTGGGCGTGGCCGGGGCCGTGGTGCCGCCGCCGATCGGCCCGCAGGCGGTGAGCCCGAGCGCGACGGCGGGGGTGAGGGCCGCTCCCCGCAGGATCGTGCGGCGGCTCGCGGAGGGGCGGCCGGACATGAGGTCCTCCACTGGTCAAGGGGGCTGGACGAGGCCGACGATACCCACCGGGCCCGAACCGGGCGGCGGTGGGTCGGGCGGACGCGGACGCCCCGGGCCGGCGTTTTACCTCCGGCGCGCAATGGGATAGCTTCCCGGCCCGAGCTGTCCGAGAGAGGAACCGACTCGTGATCGTCGTAGCCGGTGAGGCCCTGATCGACCTGGTACCGCGGGAGAGGGGCGCCCTCGCGGACCTCAGACCGGCGCTCGGCGGCGGCCCGTACAACACGGCCGTCGCGCTGGGCCGCCTCGGCTCGCCCACCGCGTTCTGCTCCCGTACGTCGTACGACGCCTTCGGCGAGGCCCTGCTCGACGGGCTGCGGGGGGCCGGGGTGGACGTGTCCGGAGTGCAGCGCGGCGCCGAGCCGACCACCCTGGCGGTCGCCACGGTCGGCACCGACGGCTCCGCCGCGTATTCGTTCTACGTCGACGGCACCGCCGACCGTCTGTTCACGGCGCCCGCCGCGCTTCCCGCCGGAACCCGCGCGGTGTCCTTCGGTACCTGCTCGCTGGTGCTGGAGCCGGGCGCGAGCGCCTACGAGGAGCTGATGCGGACGGCGTCCGCGCAGGGTGTGTTCACCGCGCTGGACCCGAACATCCGGCCAGGACTGATAGCGGACGCGGACGCCTACCGGGCGCGCTTCGCGAGCTGGCTGCCCTCGGTGTCGCTGCTGAAGCTGTCCGAGGAGGACGCGGGGTGGCTGGGCGGCACTCCGCGCGAGTGGCTGGCCGCCGGACCCTCGGCGGTGGTGATCACCCACGGCGGTGACGGGCTCACCGCGTACACCCGGGACGGCGCGGAGCACTCCGTGCCGGGCGAGAAGGTCGACGTCGTCGACACCATCGGCGCGGGCGACACCGTGAACGCGGCCCTGCTGCACGGCCTGTCCGCCCAGGACGCCCTGTCCCCCGAGGCCCTGGCGGACCTCGGCGCCTCGGGCTGGACCCGGCTGCTGCGGTTCGCGGCGCGCGCGGCGGCGATCACCTGCTCACGCGCGGGCGCGGAACCGCCGTACGCGTCGGAGGTCGGCGCACCGTAGCGCAGGGCGCCAGGCCTTCGGCCTCTGTGTGCCTCAGGCGCGAGCGGCGCCCCGCGGGAGTGTCCGCGGGGCGCCGCTCGTACTACTGGACGGGTGTCTCAGGCCTTGCGGGCCCGGGTCGTCTTCTTTGCGGGCGTCGCCTTCTTGCTCGCCGTGCTGTTGGCAGCCTTGGCCGTCGTCCTGCGGGTCGCCGACGTGGCCGCGACGGCCTTCTTGGCGGCGGTCGCGCGCGGGGCCTTGGCCGAGGAGGCGGCGTCGCTGATCCGGTCGGGCTGGAGGATCTCGCGCAGGAACTTGCCGGTGTGGCTGGTCGGTACGCCGGCGACCTGCTCGGGCGTGCCCTCGGCGATGACCAGACCGCCGCCGGCGCCGCCCTCGGGGCCCATGTCGACGACCCAGTCGGCGGTCTTGATCACATCGAGGTTGTGCTCGATGACGATGACCGTGTTGCCCTTGTCGACCAGTCCGGACAGCACCTTCAGCAGCTTGCTGATGTCCTCGAAGTGCAGACCGGTGGTGGGCTCGTCCAGGACGTAGACCGTGCGTCCGGTGGAACGGCGCTGCAGCTCGCTGGCGAGCTTCACACGCTGCGCCTCACCGCCGGACAGGGTGGTCGCGGACTGGCCCAGCCGGACATAGCCGAGGCCGACGTCCTTCAGGGTCCTGAGGTGCCGGGCGATCGCCGGGACCGCCTCGAAGAACTCGGTCGCCTCCTCGATCGGCATGTTGAGCACCTCGGCGATGGACTTGCCCTTGTAGTGCACCTCCAGCGTCTCCCGGTTGTAGCGGGCGCCGTGGCAGACCTCGCAGGGGACGTAGACGTCCGGCAGGAAGTTCATCTCGATCTTGATGGTGCCGTCGCCCGCGCAGTTCTCGCAGCGGCCGCCCTTGACGTTGAAGGAGAAGCGGCCGGGCTGGTAGCCCCGGACCTTCGCCTCGGTGGTCTCGGCGAACAGCTTGCGGATGTGGTCGAAGACGCCGGTGTACGTCGCCGGGTTGGACCGCGGGGTGCGGCCGATGGGCGACTGGTCGACGTGCACCACCTTGTCCACGAGGTCGTCGCCGTCCACGCGCGTGTGCCGGCCGGGCACATTGCGCGCGCCGTTCAGCTCGCGGGCCAGGTGGGTGTACAGGATGTCGTTGACCAGCGTCGACTTGCCGGAACCGGAGACTCCGGTGACCGCTGTGAACAGGCCGAGCGGGAAGGACACGTCGATGTCCTTCAGGTTGTTCTCCCGGGCGCCGTGCACGGTGAGCTGCCGGGAGGGGTCGAGCGGGCGCCGGATGCCGGGCAGCGGGATCGCCTTCTTGCCGGACAGGTACTGCCCGGTCTGCGACTCGGCGTTGGCGAGCAGTTCCTTCAGGGAGCCGCTGTGCACGACCTTGCCGCCGTGCTCGCCCGCGCCGGGGCCGATGTCGACGATCCAGTCGGCGGTCTTGATGGTGTCCTCGTCGTGCTCGACGACGATGAGCGTGTTGCCCATGTCGCGCAGCCGGACCAGGGTCTCGATCAGCCGGTGGTTGTCGCGCTGGTGCAGGCCGATGGACGGCTCGTCGAGGACGTAAAGGACGCCGACGAGGCCGGAGCCGATCTGGGTGGCCAGCCGGATGCGCTGGGCCTCGCCGCCGGAGAGCGTGCCGGCCGCGCGGTTCAGCGAGAGGTAGTCGAGGCCGACGTCGACCAGGAACCGCAGCCGCTCGTTGACCTCCTTGAGGACCCGCTCGGCGATCTTCTTGTCGCGGGCGTCGAGCTTCAGCCCGCGCAGGAACTCCGCGCAGTCGCTGATGGACATCGCGGAGATCTCGGCGATCGACCTGCCCATGAGCGTGACCGCGAGGACGACCGGCTTCAGGCGCGTGCCCTCACAGGTGGGGCAGGGCACCTCGCGCATGTACCCCTCGAAGCGCTCACGGCTGGCGTCGCTCTCGGCCTCGCTGTGCCGACGCTTGACGAACGGCACGGCGCCCTCGAAGGGCGTGGTGTAGACGCGCTCGCGCCCGTACCGGTTGCGGTAGCGGACCTCGATCTGCGTCCTGTGGCCGTAGAGCAGGGCCTTCTTGGCGCGCTGCGGCAGGCCGGCGAAGGGGATGTCGGTGCGGAAGCCCAGGGCGTCGGCGAGGGCGCCGACCAGCCGGCCGAAGTAGTCCTTGGTGTGCCCGTGCGACCAGGGGTGGATGGCGCCCTCGTCGAGGCTCTTCTCCTCGTCCGGGACGATCAGCTCCGGGTCGACCTCCATGCGGGTGCCGATGCCGGTGCACTCGGGGCAGGCGCCGAAGGGCGAGTTGAAGGAGAAGGAGCGCGGCTCCATCTCCTCGAAGGACAGGTCGTCGTACGGGCAGTACAGGTGCTCCGAGTACATCCGCTCGCGCTCGGGGTCGTCCTCGGGCAGGTCGACGAAGTCGAGCACGATCATGCCGCCGGACAGGCCGAGCGCGGTCTCGACGGAGTCGGTGAGGCGGCGCTTGGCGCTGTCCTTCACCGTGAGGCGGTCGACGACCACCTCGATGGTGTGCTTCTCCTGCTTCTTCAGCGTGGGCGGCTGGGAGAGCTGGATGGTCTCGCCGTCCACGCGCGCGCGGGAGTAGCCCTTGGTCTGCAGGTCGGCGAAGAGGTCGACGAACTCGCCCTTGCGCTCGCGCACCAGCGGCGAGAGGACCTGGAAGCGGCTGCCCTCCGGCAGCTCCAGCACCCTGTCGACGATGGCCTGCGGCGACTGCCGCGAGATCGGCCGGCCGCACTCGGGGCAGTGCGGCTTGCCGATGCGGGCGAAGAGCAGGCGCAGGTAGTCGTAGACCTCGGTGATGGTGCCGACCGTCGAGCGCGGGTTGCGCGAGGTCGACTTCTGGTCGATGGAGACCGCCGGGGAGAGACCCTCGATGAAGTCGACGTCCGGCTTGTCCATCTGGCCGAGGAACTGGCGGGCGTACGAGGAGAGCGACTCCACGTAGCGCCGCTGGCCCTCGGCGAAGATGGTGTCGAAGGCCAGGGAGGACTTGCCCGACCCGGACAGGCCCGTGAAGACGATGAGCGAGTCCCGAGGCAGGTCGAGCGAGACGTTCTTCAGGTTGTGCTCGCGCGCGCCACGGACGATGAGACGGTCGGCCACGCCGGTCCGCACCTTTCTTGAGAGAAGTGACAGGGGCGGGGCCCCCGTGCTTTCTCAGACTAGGGGGAGCCACTGACAACGCCGGGCGGGATTCCAGGAGCCGCCCGGATACACAACAATCCCCGGCTCTCCAGCATGCCCGATGCCACACCCGACCTTATAGCACGTACATTCGATTTACGGCCGTCCTTCGCCGCCTTCACCCGAACGTGTGGCGGGGCTAGGGTCGGCGTCATGATTGATCACGCGCGCGACCTGGCCTCTGTGCAGGACGCAACCGAACGACTGCTGACCGCTGCCGGCAAGCTGGACAACGCGGCTGTGACCGACGAGTCACGACTCCCCGGCTGGACCCGGGGCCACATCCTGTCCCACCTCGCCCGCAACGCCGACGCGCTGGTGAACGTCTTCGAGGGCCGTCCCATGTACGCGTCCGCCGAGGCTCGGGACTCCGACATCGAGCGGGACGCCACGCGCCCCCTCGACGTCCAGCTCGCGGACGTGCGCGAGAGCGCGGCCCTCTTCCAGCGGTCGGCGGCCGGACCCGCGGACTGGTCGCGGACCGTGGAGCTGCGCAACGGCGTCACCGACTCCGCGTCCCGGGTGCCGTTCCGGCGCTGGGTGGAGGTCGAGCTGCACCACGTGGACCTCGGCATCGGCTACGAGCTCGAGGACCTTCCGGCGGAGTTCGTCGAGCGGGAGATCGAGTTCCTGGCCCAGCGGTTCTCCGGACACCCGGACGTGCCGCCGACCCGGCTGACGGACGGCACGCACGCGTGGGACACGGGCCGGAAGGCGGACAAGCCCGCGGTCACCGTGACGGGGGGCCGGGCGGACCTGCTCGGCTGGCTCGCGGGACGCCGCGACGGATCCGCCCTGACGGCGGCGGACGGAACGCTCCCGGCGCTGCCCCCGCTCTAGGGTCTGTCGTTTGGATCAGGCCGGATCAGGGAGCGGGGTCTGGTGCCGTGGATCGCAAGGCGGAGGAGGGCGGCAGGGCGGAGCCCTGCCAACCGACGACAACGCCGCGAGGCACGGTGCCAGGGCCCGCGAGCCCGGCATGATCCAAACGAGAGGCCCTAGCCGCGTGCGCGGTCCCCGGGCGGCTGCCCCCGCTATAGGCTGACGACCATGACGTACAGCGGAGAGGTGAAGGTCGGCGGCCCGGCGGACGTGCACGAGCTGAAGGACCTGATGATCACCAAGATCGCGGTCGGCCCGATGGACAACAACGCCTATCTGCTGCGCTGCCGGGCCACGGACGAGCAACTGCTGATCGACGCGGCGAACGACGCGCACACGCTGCTCGGCTCGATCGGTGACGACGGCATCGCCTCCGTCGTCACCACCCACCGGCACGGCGACCACTGGCAGGCGCTGGCGGAGGTCGTGGCGGCCACGCACCCGCGTACGTACGCGGGACGGGACGACGCCGAGGGCATCCCGGTACCGACCGACGTGCTGCTGGAGGACGGGGACACCGTCCGGGTGGGGCAGGTCGAACTCACCGCGCGCCACCTCGTCGGCCACACTCCCGGCTCGATCGCGCTGGTCTACGACGACCCGCACGGGCACCCCCATGTGTTCACGGGCGACTGCCTCTTCCCCGGCGGGGTGGGCAACACCCACAAGGATCCGAAGGCGTTCGCCCGCCTGATCCACGACGTGGAGACGAAGATCTTCGACGTCCTGCCGGACGAGACCTGGGTCTACCCGGGCCACGGCAACGACACCACCCTGGGCGCCGAACGCCCGCATCTGCCGGAGTGGCACGCGCGGGGGTGGTGAACGGCACGGGCCGCCGATCGCCTGTTCCCGCCCTCGGCCGACGGCCCCGGCCGCACACGGCGGGCGGCTACGCGTCCGCCCGCCGCGCGCCGGCCAGTGCCGCGACCCGCTCCACCGCGAACGCGTAGCCCTGCACTCCGCACCCCGCGATGACGCCGTCGGCACGCAGCGAGACGTACGAGTGGTGCCGGAACTGTTCGCGCTGGTGGATGTTGGAGATGTGCACCTCCACCACCGGCAGCCCGTCACAGGTGTTGAGCGCGTCCAGGATCGCGACGGAGGTGTGCGAGTAGGCGGCCGGGTTGATGACGATTCCGCAGTGGTTCAGCCGGGCCTCGTGGATCCAGTCGACCAGTTCACCCTCGTGGTTGGACTGGCGGAAGTCGACCGTGCCGTCGTGCGCTGCGGCTGCCTTCGCGCACAGCGCCTCGACGTCCGCGAGCGTGCCGGAGCCGTAGATGTCCGGTTGCCGCTGCCCGAGCAGGTTCAGGTTGGGGCCGTTGAGAATCATGATCGGGGCGTTGGCCAGGGTACGGGGCACGGTTCCTCCGGTCCGTTCGTCCTGCGGTGGCCGATGGGCGACCGCCGCTCGGAACCCCGGTCTATCACGACACCTTGATGCTCCTAGGGGTTGATCGCCAACTCCAGGTAGGCCGCGAAGATCACCAGGTGTACGCCGCCCTGGAGCGGCGTGGCCCGTCCCGGCACCACCGTCAGCGAAGTGACCACCACGGTGAGCAAAAGCAGCAGCATGTGGGTGGAGCCGAGGCCGAGGACGAGCGGCCCGGACAGCCACAACGACGCCAGCGCGACGGCCGGAATGGTCAGGCCGATGCTGGCCATCGCGGATCCCAGTGCGAGGTTGAGGCTGGTCTGCACCCGGTCGCGCCGGGCGGAGCGCAGGGCGGCGATGGTTTCGGGCAGCAGCACGAGCAGGGCGATGATCACGCCGACGACCGCATGGTGCAGCCCGGCGGCCTGCACCGCGGACTCGACGGTGGGCGACACGCCCTTGGCCAGTCCGACCACGCCGACCAGGGCCATGGCCAGCAGTCCCAGGCTGATCCGGGCAGTGCGGGCGGACGGTGCCGCCGCGTGGTCCTCGGAGGTGATCACCTCGCCCTGCCGGGTGATCGGCAGGAAGTAGTCGCGGTGCCGCACGGTCTGCGTGGTCACGAACAGGCCGTACAGAACGAGTGAGGAGATCGCGGCGAAGGTGAGCTGCACTCCGGAGAACCGCGGCCCCGGCTGGCTGGTGGTGAACGCCGGCAGCACCAGGCTCAGCGTGGCCAGGGTCGCCACGGTGGCGAGGGCGGCGCCCGTGCCCTCGGCGTTGAAGACGGCCGTGCCGTGACGCAGTGAGCCGACCAGCAGGCTCAGTCCCACCACGCCGTTGCAGGTGATCATCACTGCCGCGAACACCGTGTCCCTGGCGAGCGTCGAGGACTTGTCGCCGCCGTCCGCCATCAAGGTCACGATGAGCGCGACCTCGATGACGGTGACGGCGATGGCGAGGACCAGGGAGCCGAAGGGTTCGCCGACCCGGTGGGCGACCACCTCCGCGTGGTGCACCGCGGCCAGCACCGAGCCCGCGAGGACCAGGGTGATCACGCCGACCGCCACGCCGGGGAGGGAACGCCCCCAGGTGAGGATCAGCAGGACGACCGCGAGTACCGGCACGATGACCGTCCACGCCGTCAAGATTCCCCTGAGCCGCGTGATCATGCTGCGATCGTCGCAGAGTCCCGGAATGTTCGCATGCGCGATCAGAGGGCGGGTGCGCTCCTGCTCGCGCTCAGGCATCGACCCTGCCCTTCGGCGCGTCCTCGTGGTGCTCTTCCCCTGCTTGCGTCTCGCGCACCTCATCCGCGGCCTGCCTCCTGGCGGCCAGCAGGCTGGTGACGGTGGTAACGGCCAGAACCGCGCAGATCACGCCGAGGGAGAGGGGGATGCCGATCTGGGGGACGTGTACGCCGGACTCGTGCAGCGCGTGCAGCACCAGCTTGACGCCGATGAAGCCCAGGATCACCGACAGGCCGTAGGACAGGTGGACCAGCTTCTTGAGCAGGCCGCCTATCAGGAAGTACAGCTGCCGAAGGCCCATCAGTGCGAAGGCGTTGGCGGTGAAGACGATGTACGGGTCCTGGGTGAGGCCGAAGATCGCGGGGATCGAGTCGAGGGCGAACAGGATGTCAGTGGTGCCGATCGCGAGCATCACGACCAGCATCGGCGTCATGACCCGCTTGCCGTTCTGCCGGATCCACAGCCGGGTGCCGTGGTAGCGGTCGGCCACGCCGAACCGGCGCTCGGCCGCCTTGAGCAGCTTGTTCTCGTCGAACTCCTCTTCCTCGTCCCCGCCGGAACGGGCCTCCTGGATGAGCTTCCAGGCGGTCCAGATCAGGAAGGCGCCGAAGAGGTAGAACACCCACGAGAAGCTCGCGATGATCGCGGCTCCGGCGGCGATGAAGCCGGCCCGCAGCACCAGGGCTATGAGGACGCCGATCATCAGCACCCGCCGCTGGTACTGCGACGGCACGGCGAACTTGCCCATGATCAGGACGAAGACGAAGAGGTTGTCGACGCTCAGCGACTTCTCGGTGATGAATCCGGCGAAGAACTCGCCGGCCGGCCGGCCGCCGCCGAAGACGAGCAGCCCGAGCCCGAAGAGACCGGCAAGGACGATCCAGACGGCCGTCCAGATCCCGGCTTCCTTGATCGACACGTCGTGGGGTTTGCGGCCGATGAAGAAGTCGACAGCGATCAGGGCGGCCAGGCCGGCGATGGTCAGGATCCACAGGGACAACGAGACGTTCACAGGACAAAACGGTACCGGAATGACCAAGGAATGGTAAAGAGAAACGCAAAGAAAAGATCAAAGTCGCAGGTCAGGTGAGTTTACGATTCCTTGGGAGGGGTGGTCCGGGGCATTACCCCGGTCCAGCGGTTCCAGTCGCGCGGCTCAGCGGTTCCAGTCGCGACGGGCCGCCGCGACCTCGGTGAGCACCAGCTGAAGCACCTGGCTGCCCGACGGCACCACCGACGGTTCGTACGTCCAGGCGTGTCCGACCCAGGGATCGGCGAGGTGGTCGTCGGGCACCGGGGTCAGTCGCAGCAGCGAACGCCACAGCGGGTCGAGCAACGGGCCGTAGGCGGCGGCGTCCTCGCGGTCGGCGACCATCATCAGGTGGACGCCGACGGCCGGGCCCTCGTCGGCGATGTAGCGCAGCTGGGTCACGGCGCGGTCGTCGAACCCGTGCGGGAAGTCGTTGACGATCAGCAGCTGTTCGCCGGCGTCGAACCCGGGCGGCAGCGCGTCCGGCGCACCCCCGCGCACGGCCATCTGCACCAGGTCGACCCGCTCCGTGAGCCGGCTCAGGACATCCGCGACCCCGGCCGCACCGGCCGCGGGCGGTCCCGCGAGCACGCCCGTGCGCACCAGGGGCGCGAGTGCCTGTGCCCCGGATCCGGCCGGGTCGACGACATGGACGCCGAACTCGCCCGGCGGGTGGACGGCGATCAGCCGGGCCGCGTTCGCCACGGCCGCCTCCATCGCCAGGCGGCGCCGTTCGCCCGCGTCGGCGAAGGAGTCGTCGGGGGACGCCCAGCGGCCGCTGTCGATCCACAGGCCGCGCTCCAGCGGCAGCCGGATCAGCATGGGGATGCGCAGGGACGGGTCCTCGGGCAGGTGGAGGTCGCCGACGCGGACCGCCATGGGGTTCTCCATCGGCACGCGGTAGCCGTGCCAGACCGGGTTGTCCCAGCGGGCGTACGCCGCCGGCAGGGCCGGCTCGACGACCTCGGACTCGTCGGTGAGCTGGGCCAGGTCTCTGTCGAGCGCCGCTCTGGCCTGGTCGACGAGCTGCGTGTGCTTGGCGCGGGCCGCCTCCCGGGCGTCGTCGCCCTGACCGCCGATGCGGCTGCGTGGGTCGGACAGGGCCTGGTCCAGCTCCTTGTCCATGCGTGAGTCGGCGAAGTCGACGGCGCTGCGGTAGGCGGCCGTGGTGCGGGCCAGGTCCTCGAACATCCCCCAGACCTGGTTGTAGAGCCGCTCGTCCATCGACCACCCGGTCGCGTCCCCCGCGACGGGCCGCGCGGGCTGCCCGTCGTGGCCGACAGGCGCGGCGCCCGCGGCCTTCGGCGCCGCGGGATGTCCGGATGGGGACGGGGATGCGGGCTGTCCGGAAGCGGCTGGGGGTGGGGGTGCCGGCTGTCGCCGCGGGTGCCGGTAGTCGATGGTTCTACCCGCGGGCGGAGAGGGCGGTGATCCGGCCGCCGGGGTCGCGCCTCCGGATCCCATCGAACTCGCGGGCTGCTGCACCGCGGGGCCGGCAGTCCCGGAGACCTGTCCCTCAGGGGAACAGCCCTTGTGGGGGGAAACGGCAGCAGCCGGGTCCGGCCGGGGCGGCGCCGGGGCCTGGTGCGAACGGGCGTCGTCCGTCGTGCGGGACGGGGGTGGCGCCACCGAGCGGGCCAGCCCCTGGGCCACCGCCTCCTCGGCGGCGGCGGCCAGTTCACCGGCCTCGGCCAGCCCCAGGTCGGTGAGGAGTGCGGTGAGGCCACTCGCGTAGCCCTGGCCGACGGCGCGCACTTTCCAGGCGCCCTGGCGGCGGTACAGCTCCAGGGCGATCACGGCGGACTCCGCGTCCAGGCCGGTGATCGTGTAACTGACGAGCTCGGTGCCGTCCAGGCCGGTGACCGCGACGAAGGGGGCGGCGACCGCACCGAACCGGGTCGGTCCTCCGCCCGCGGCGGGCAGGGCCAGCAGCACGTCGACGTGGTGCACCGCCTCGGGCATGGCACCTAGGTCGAGAGCGAGCCGGTGGTCGGCGGCGGCCTGGCGGGACACCTCCAGACCGGGCAGGACGGGCGCGCCGGGGTGCACCACCCACTCGGCGCTCCTCGCCCTGCCGCTGTCGTCGCGGAGAGTGGCCGCCGCCACGACCGGCCGGCCGGCCGAGATCCGGATCTCCAGGCGGACCTCGGAGAGCGGGTGGTTCTGCCCCCGCACCAGCTCGGCCGTCATCGCCCGCGTCCCCCTGTTGTCATGTGCCGTGGTGCGCCACTCACCGGACCGCCCGGACTTCCGCCGGACCGCCCGGGCCGTTCTACAGGTGCGGCAGGATCGTCGGCATCAGGTCCTGGAACGTGCGGCCGTTGGCGGGGACGCCGAGGGCCGTCATCGTCCAGGCGCCGTTCACGCGGTGCACCTTCGCCATGATCTGGGCGGTGTAGTCGCCGCCACCCGCGAGGGTGTAGCGGGCGAGCTCCTGGCCGTTGGTCTCGTCGACCAGACGGCAGAACGCGTTCTGCACCTCCTGGAAGGTCTGGCCCGTAAAGGAGTTCACGGTGAAGACGATCTGGTCGATGTGGACCGGGACACGCTGGAGGTCGACGAGGATCGACTCGTCGTCGCCGCCCTGGCCCGCGCCGCCGACCAGGTTGTCGCCGGTGTGGCGCACCGAGCCGTCGTCGCTCACCAGGTGGCGGAAGAAGACGACGTCGACCGGCTGCTTCTCGGCGAAGAGCACGGCGGAGGCGTCGAGGTCGATCTCGCGCGTGCGCGAGCCGAACAGGCCCCGGCGCGGAGCGGCCTGCCAGCCGAGACCCATACGGACCGCGGACAGGCTGCCCCCGTCGTTCTTCTGCAGACTGATGGCCTGACCCTTGGTCAAGTTGACGGTCACGGCTGATTCCCCTCTCCTACGCCCCTGTCGCCGCCGGTTCCGCGGCTGCCAAGAACCCTACGCAGAGGCACTGACATCGCCGCACACGGGTCCGCGCTTTGTGTCGGTCTTGCAACACAGCGCAGTCGGTCAGGACAGCCCCGCCTCGCGCATCTGGCGCAGCTCCTTCTTCATCTCCGCGACCTCGTCGCGCAACCGGGCCGCGACCTCGAACTGGAGGTCGGCGGCGGCGGCGCGCATCCGCTCCGTCATCTCCTCGATCTGCCCGGCGAGTTCGGCGGCGGGGCGGTCGGTGGGCACCGTCTCCTTCGCCTTGCCCCTGGCGGACTTCGCGGGCTTGGCGGATGTGGCCGACTTGGCGGCACCGGCGGCCTTGGCGCCGTTGTCACCGCGGGCCGGCACGGGGGTCTTCGCGCCCTTGCCGTCCTTCCCCTTGCGGTAGCCGGTGCCGAGCAGCTGCTCGGTGTCGACCTCCTCGCGGGCGATCTGCGCGACGATGTCGTTGATCTTCTTGCGCAGCGGCTGCGGGTCGATGCCGTTCGCCTTGTTGTACGCGATCTGCTTCTCCCGGCGGCGGTTGGTCTCCTCGATGGCCTTCTCCATCGCCGGGGTGATCTTGTCGGCGTACATGTGGACCTGGCCGGAGACATTGCGTGCGGCGCGCCCGATGGTCTGGATCAGCGAGGTGCCCGACCGCAGGAAGCCCTCCTTGTCGGCGTCGAGGATCGCCACCAGCGACACCTCGGGCAGGTCGAGGCCCTCACGCAGCAGGTTGATGCCGACCAGGACGTCGTACTCGCCGCTGCGCAGTTCGCGCAGCAGCTCGATCCGGCGCAGGGTGTCGACGTCGCTGTGCAGGTAGCGCACCTGGATGCCGAGTTCCAGGAAGTAGTCCGTCAGGTCCTCGGCCATCTTCTTGGTCAGCGTGGTGACCAGGACGCGCTCGTCCTTCTCCACGCGCCCGCGGATCTCGTGCACCAGGTCGTCGATCTGGCCCTCGGTGGGCTTGACGACCACCTGCGGGTCGACCAGGCCGGTGGGGCGGATGATCTGCTCCACCTGACCGTCCGAGCGGGACAGCTCGTATGTGCCGGGGGTCGCCGACAGGTACACCGTCTGGTCGATGCGTTCCTGGAACTCCTCCCACTTCAGTGGCCGGTTGTCCAGGGCGGACGGAAGCCGGAAGCCGTGCTCGACGAGGGTGCGCTTGCGGGAGGCGTCGCCCTCGTACATCGCGCCGATCTGGGGCACGGTGACGTGCGACTCGTCGATGACGAGGAGGAAGTCGTCCGGGAAGTAGTCGAGCAGGGTGTTGGGCGGGGTGCCGGGCGCGCGGTCGTCGAAGTGCATCGAGTAGTTCTCCACGCCGGAGCACGTGCCGATCTGGCGGAGCATCTCGATATCGTAGGTGGTGCGCATCCGCAGCCGCTGGGCCTCCAGCAGCTTGCCCTGCTTCTCCAGCTCGGCCAGGCGCTCCTCGAGTTCCTTCTCGATGCCGCTGACCGCCCGCTCCATGCGCTCGGGACCGGCGATGTAGTGCGAGGCCGGGAAGACGTACAGCTGCTGGTCGTCGCTGATGATCTCGCCGGTGAGGGGGTGCAGCGTCGACAGCGCCTCGATCTCGTCGCCGAACATCTCGATGCGGACGGCGAGCTCCTCGTAGACCGGGAAGATCTCGATGGTGTCGCCGCGCACCCGGAAGGTGCCGCGGGCGAAGGCCATGTCGTTGCGCGTGTACTGGATGTCCACGAAGCGGCGCAGCAGTTGGTCGCGGTCGATCTCGTCGCCGACCCGGAGCGGGACCATGCGGTCCACGTACTCCTGCGGGGTGCCCAGGCCGTAGATGCAGGAGACGGAGGCGACCACGACGACGTCGCGGCGGGTGAGCAGCGAGTTGGTCGCCGAGTGGCGCAGGCGCTCGACCTCCTCGTTGATCGAGGAGTCCTTCTCGATGTAGGTGTCCGACTGCGGGACGTAGGCCTCGGGCTGGTAGTAGTCGTAGTACGAGACGAAGTATTCGACCGCGTTGTTCGGCAGCAGCTCGCGGAACTCGTTGGCCAGCTGTGCGGCGAGCGTCTTGTTCGGCGCCATGACGAGGGTCGGGCGCTGAAGCTTCTCGATCATCCACGCGGTGGTGGCGGACTTGCCGGTGCCGGTCGCGCCGAGCAGGACGACGTCCGGCTCCCCCGCCTTGATGCGCTGGGCGAGTTCGGCGATGGCCTGCGGCTGGTCGCCGCTGGGCTGGTAGGGGCTGACGACCTCGAAGGGCGCCACCGTGCGTTCGATGTGAGAGACGGGCCGCATGACATCCACCGTACGACCCGCCACTGACAACGGGTTCTGATCAGCGGTTCTGCGGAGTGCGGGAGCGTTCGCGGACCGTCTCGCGGTCGGGGTCGCGGTGGGCGCGGACCGGGGAGCGGCGGGCGGAGTGGGCGACGAGTTCGCGCGCCGGGACGCCCGGCTTGTGCTCGACCGGGGTCCAGCCGGACCGGCCTGTGATCATCAGCGGGTCGAACAGTACGACGGCACCGGTGAGCACCAGGAAGATCAGCGGGCCGATCAGCATCGGCGTGAGCAGGGCCGCCGACGACTCGCCGCCGACGGCGCCGCCCGTGTCGTGCAGGTGGACGTCGAGGGCGGCCATGCTCGTGTAGTGCATGCCGACGCCGGCGAGTCCCATCACGAGGCCGGCGCCGACGCTCCAGAGGAACCCTTTCGCCCGTCCGGCGACCCAGAGGGACGCGGTCGCGGCGACGACGGCGATCAGCACGGAGGCCACGACGATGGGAATGTCGTAGTCGACGGTGCCGTCGAGCCGCATCCCGGCCATGCCCAGGTAGTGCATGCTGGCGACACCGAGGCCGGTGATCGTGCCACCGGTGAACAGGGCGGAGCCGGTCGCGCCCCGGTAGCCGACGATGAAGATCCCGATCCCCGTCATGACGATGGCGACGGCCAGACTCGCGTATGTCGTCGACCGGTCGTAGTCGATCGACACCTCTTCGACGGAGAAACCGGTCATCGCGACGAAGTGCATGGTCCAGATGCCCGAGCCGACCGCCGCCGCCCCCAGGGCGAGCCAGCCCGGGCGCCAGGAGCGGGCGATGAGCAGGGCGCGGGTGGTGCAGCGCAGGCCGAGGGCCCCGCCGAGGCAGGCCATGAGACAGGCCACCAGTGGAGTGACGAGCCCGTAGCTGAATCCGTCGACGGTTCCGTGCATGCGGTCGCCCTTCCGCCTCTCGAGTCCCGGAAATCGTGAATGCCCCCGTCCCAGGACCGCCACGCGGTCAGGGGTGACGCTGAGAGTATGACTGCCACCGGAATGGCCGAACGACTTTCCGGCAAAGAAGCACGGCCTCGTCGCAGATGTGCGGCACCCGTGAGCGAGTTCGGCCGGATCCGTACGGCCTGTGATCCCACCCGTGGCCCATCTGCGGGCGCCTCGTTGACCCTGTGCTGTCAGTGTTGTGCTGTCCGTGGTCGTTCGTCGCGAGGAGTACGCATGCACGCGCGCGCAGTCGCCGCCCTGGCCACCGCTCTCGCGGCGGTCGCCGCCCTGCTCCTGCCCGTCTCGGGGGCACGGGCCGCCGACGCCCAACGACCGCAGCCCGTGGTCGTCGCCCACCGGGGCGCC
This sequence comes from Streptomyces sp. NBC_01788, assembly GCF_035917575.1. Lineage (GTDB taxonomy): Bacteria > Actinomycetota > Actinomycetes > Streptomycetales > Streptomycetaceae > Streptomyces. The sequence continues at coordinate 2,180,973 of NZ_CP109090.1, forward strand.
TCCTCCCACGCCCCGGAGAACACGCTGCCCGCCGTCGACAAGGCGGCGGCGCTCGGCTTCTCCTGGGTGGAGAACGACGTGCAGCGCACCAAGGACGGCGAACTCGTGGTCGTCCATGACGCCACCTTGAAGCGGACGACCAACGTCGAGCGGCTCTTTCCCGGCCGGGCTCCCTGGAAGGTGAAGGACTTCACCGCCGCCGAGATCGCCCGCCTGGACGCGGGCAGCTGGTTCTCCCCCGCGTTCACGGGCACGCGCGTGCCGACGCTCGACCAGTACATGCGCCGGCTCGAGCACAACCACGAGAAGCTGCTCCTGGAGATCAAGAACCCCGAGCTGTACCCCGGGATCGAGGTACAGATCCTCAAGGTGCTCGCCAACGACGGCTGGCTCGACCAGCGGCACCTGGCGAGCCGTCTGATCGTGCAGAGCTTCAGCGCCGACAGCGTACGGACCGTGCACGCGCTGAAGCCCGCCGTCCAGACCGCCCTCCTCGGCCGCCCGGACACGGCCGACCTGCATCGGTACGCGGCCTTCGTGGACCTGATCAACCCCTCGTACCGCTCGCTGTCGGCGGAGTACACGGCGGCCGTCCGCGCACACCGGGGACCGCACGGCGCCCCGATGGGGGTCTTCGCCTGGACGGTGGACGACGCCGCCGGCGCCCGGACCGTCGCCGGCTACGGCGTGGACGGCATCATCACGAACAAGCCGGAAGTGGTGCGCGCGGCGCTCACAACCGTCTGATCCCACGACTGCGCAGGTCAGCCGGCGTTGTCAGTGGTGGGCCGTACCGTAATCGCATGGACAGCCACGAGCGGGACGGGCAGCGGGTCGTGCAGGACGAACAGCGGGTCGTATGGGCCGTCGTCGGTACCGGCATCGGCCCGCTGCTGCTGGCAGCGACCCCCGAGGGCCTGGTCAACGTCGTCTTCCACGCCACCGACGCGGTACGGGAGCGTGCGCTGGCGCGGCTGGCGTCCCGGCTGGGCACCGAACCGGTCGAGGCGCCCGACTCCCCCTTGCTCACGGAGGCGATACGCCAGGTGCGGGCGTACTTCGCGGGCGAGCGGCAGGACTTCGAGCTGCCGCTGGACTGGTCGCTGATCTCCGGCTTCAACCGGCAGGTGCTGCGCGAACTGGCGTCGGGTGTGCCGTACGGCTCGGTCGTCGGGTACGGCGATCTGGCCGACCGGGTGGGGCAGCCGGGTGCCGCCCAGGCGGTGGGGGCGGCGATGGGCGCCAATCCGCTGCCGGTGGTCGTGCCGTGCCATCGGGTCGTCGAGAGCGACGGGGGCATAGGCGGCTTCGGCGGCGGCCTGGAGGCCAAGCGCAGGCTGCTCGCGCTGGAAGGCGTGCTGCCCGAGCCGATGTTCTGAGACGCCGGGCGCGACGGGCAGCGCGTGCGCTGGTCGTGGTGCCGAGCCTCGAAGACCGGCCGCAGGGGTTTGACCCGGTACGGCACCCGCCAGAGATGAGGGGAGAGCCCGACAGACGGGAGGCAGGCACGTGCTGGTGGTGTCCGAAGAGGTACGGGAGGCGCTGGCGGCGCGTCGCCCCGTGGTGGCCCTGGAGTCCACGATCATCGCCCATGGGCTGCCGCGCCCACGCAATCTCCAGGTGGCACTGGAGCTGGAGGACGTGGTGCGGCAGGAGGGTGCGGTGCCCGCGACCATCGCGGTGCTGGACGGCCATCCCCATGTCGGCCTGGACAAGGGGCAGTTGGAGCTGGTCGCGAACGAGGAGGGGATGCGCAAGCTCGGCCACCGCGACCTGCCGCTCGCGACGGCCGCGCGGGCGAGCGGGGCGACCACGGTGTCGGCGACGGCGCTGCTGGCCTCGCTGGCGGGCATCCGCGTGTTCGCCACGGGCGGGCTCGGCGGGGTGCACCGGGAGTGGACGGTGACGCAGGACGAGTCCGCCGACCTCGGGCTGCTGGCGCGCACGCGGATCACGGTCGTGTGCGCGGGGGTCAAGTCGATCCTGGACGTTCCGGCGACCTTGCAGCGGCTGGAGACGCTGGGGGTCGCGGTGGCCGGGTACCGCACGGACCGCTTCCCCGGCTTCTATCTTTCCGACTCAGGCCACCCGGTGGACTGGACGCTGCGGACGCCGGAGGACGTGGCCGAGGTCATGCGGGCACAGAACGCGCTGCGGGCGCCGGAGTCGGCGCTGATCGTCGCCAACCCCGTACCGCCCCAGGAGCAGTTGGACCCCGAACTGCACGCGCGGGTGCTCGCCGACGCGCTGCGCGCGTGCGCGGAGGAAGGCGTCACGGGGCAGGCGGTGACCCCGTTCCTGCTCGACTATCTGGTGCGGCACACCGACGGCGCCTCGCTGCGCGCCAACCTGGCGGCGGTGCGCGGCAATGTCCGGCTGGCGGCACTGATCGCGGCGGCGTGGGCCCTGCCGTGACGGCCGGCGGAGCGCTGCTGGTGGTCGGGGACGTCGTGACGGATGTCGTCGTACGGCATCGCGGGCCGCTCGCCACCGGCACCGACACCTCCGCCGCGGTCCGGCTGCTGCCGGGCGGGGCGGGTGCCAACGTGGCCTGCTGGGCGGTCCACAGCGGATGCCGGGAGGTCCGGCTGCTGGGGCGGGTGGGCGCGGAGTCGGCGGGCTGGCACGAACGGGCGCTGATCGCCTCGGGGGTGCGTCCCCACCTGGTGGTCGATCCCGGGGCGCCGACCGGGACGGTGGTCTGCCTCGTCGACTCCTCGGCGGCGGCCGAGCGCACGTTCCTCACGGACAGCGGGGCGTCGCTTCGCCTGGAGGCGGGCGACTGGTCCGACCCACTGCTCGACGGGGTGGACCGACTGCATCTGTCGGGCTACCTGCTGTTCTCCGGAACGGGCCGGGCACTGGTGGCGCGGGCCGTCACGGCGGCCCGCGCGCGTGGTGTGCCGGTGAGCCTGGATCCCGCGTCGGCCGGATTCCTCGTCACGCTGGGCGTGGACCGGTTCCTCGCGCTCGTGGAGGGGGTGGACCTGCTGTTGCCGAGCCGCGACGAGGCCTGCCTGCTGACTGGCCTGCCCGACCCGGCGGACGCGGCGGCCGAGCTGAGCCGCCACGTCCCGCTGGTGGTCATGAAGCAGGGCGCCGCCGGAGCGCGGGTGGCGTGGACGGGCGCCGTCCGCGCCCACGTACCCGCGGTGCCGGCCATCGCGAGGGACACCACCGGCGCGGGTGACGCCTTCACCGGCGCGTTCCTCGCCGCCCTGCTGGCCGGCGCCACCCCCGAGACGGCGGCGGCCCGGGGCTGCGGGGCGGGCGCGCTCGCGGTGGCGCGGGTGGGCGCGAGGCCTCCGAGAGCCCGGTGCTCCTCCGAGGTTTTCCGAGCCCTGTGACCTTTCGAGGCCTTCAGCGCCGGTGGCCTTCCGGTCGGCGGTCCCGAGGTGCTACGGCTTGGTGCCCCAAGCGGAGATCATCGGGGCCGTGGTCAGGTCCATGGTGCCGGAGGCCACGTTGGCCAGGTGCTGGTCGATCTCCTCGTCGGTGGCCAGGCCCGCGGCGACGAGGCGGGCGCGGATCTGCCGGACCGTGGCGGACTCCAGGGCGGTGCAGGCCGGGGAGGTGACCGGGAAGTAGGCGTCGGCCTCCACCCGGTGGAGACCGGCCTCGCGCAGCAGGCGCGGGAGTCTGCGGCCGTAGGACAGGTCGGCGCCGCGGTCGGCCAGCAGGCGGCGGAAGCCGTGGCGCAGCCGGTTGGCCAGTTCCTCCGCGGGGCCGTGCTCGTCCGGGCAGAGCAGGGGCTGGAGGGCGGGGTCGGCGTCCTCCAGCAGCAGCCGTCCGCCGGGGCGCAGGGCCTTGATCATGGACCGCAGTGCCCGTTCCCGGTCCGGCACGTGGACGAGGACGAGCCGGGCGTGGACGAGGTCGAAGCCCTCCCCCGGCGGCTCCTCGGCGCCCACGTCGTGGACCCTGACCTCCACCGGCGGGCGGGCGGCCCCGGCGATCAGCGAGGTGTCGATGTCGGTCGCGACGACCTTGCCGGTGGGGCCGACCCGCTCGGCCAGCCAGGAGACGACGGAGGTGCCGCCGGCGCCGACCTCCCAGCAGCGCCACCCGGGTCCGGCACCGAGTCCTTCGAGGTGGCGGAACGTCGTGGGGTCGAAGAGGGCCGCGAAGGCGTCGAAGCGCTCGCCCGCCTCGGTCTGCCGGTTGGCGAGCAGATATCCACCGCCGTCCGTGCCCTCGTGCCGGCCCCCGCCCTGGCTCTGGTTCCGGCCTTCGTGCCCGTCCTTGCCGTGGTCGGTGTCCGTGCCCGAAGGCCCGTCCGCTTGCCCGTCGCTGTACCTCATACCGCGATCATCCCAGCCGCCTTTGACGCCCGCCGCGTTTGTCCACAGGCGGGAACAAAGCGGAACGTGCGGTTTCCACAGGCTTGCCCGGTCCTCACGTGAGCCTGGCAGACTGGCTCGACCAGGCGGCAAAAGGTGCACGCGAGGAGATCCGGATGTCCATGGCGGGGAATCTGCGGAAGGTGGCTCGGCTGGCCCGAGGGCGGCGCCGGGTCGACCTGAGCCATCCCGCCCGGTCCCCGCTGGGCTCCTCCGTGGTGAACTGCGTGGCCTACCAGGACGGCGAGCGGGTCCCGGACGCCGGCGATCTGGTGGAGGCCGTGACGCGGGTGCGCAAGGCCCGTGACGGTTTCGTCTGGCTGGGGCTGCACGAGCCGACGGACGAGGAGTTCGCGGGCATCGCGGACCTCTTCGACCTGCACCCGCTGGCGGTGGAGGACACGGTCAAGGCGCATCAGCGCCCGAAGGTGGAGCGGTACGGCGAGACGCTGTTCGCGGTGTTCAAGACGGTCTGCTACCTCGAGCACGAGAAGCTGACGGCGACGAGCGAGGTGGTGAGCGCCGGCGAGATCATGGTGTTCACCGGGCAGGACTTCGTGATCACCGTGCGGCACGGCCGGCACGGCTCACTCGGTCCGCTGCGCGAGGAGCTGGAGTCCGATCCGGTGCAGCTCGCCAAGGGGCCGGCGGCGGTGCTGCACTCGATCGCGGACCACGTGGTCGACGACTATCTGAGCGTCACCGGCTCGTTCCAGGAGGACATCGACGAGGTGGAGACCGAGGTGTTCGCGGAGGACGGCGAGCGTGTCGATCCGGGGCGGATCTACCAGCTCAAGCGGGAGCTGCTGGAACTGAAGCGGGCCGTCGTGCCGCTGGGCCGCCCGCTGGAGGAGCTCTCCGCCCGGCCGATGCGGGTGGTCGGCCCGGAGATACAGGCGTACTTCCGGGACGTCCTCGACCATCAGACGCGGGCCAAGGAACAGATCGCCGCCTTCGACGAACTGCTGAACTCGATTCTCCAGGCCCACCTCGCACAGGTGACGGTGGCGCAGAACGAGGACATGCGCAAGATCACGGCCTGGGCCGCGGTGATCGCCGTGCCGACCATGGTGTGCGGGGTGTACGGCATGAACTTCGAGGTGATGCCGGAGCTCCACTGGCGGTACGGCTATCCGCTGGTCATCTGCCTCATATCCGCCATCTGTCTGTCGCTGTACCGCGGCTTCCGCCGCAACGGCTGGCTCTGACTCCGGGTGGCGCCGGGCTCAGCCGTTCCAGGCCGGGTGCCGGAGGTCGTCGGCGCGCACCAGGACGTCGGCGGTGCGGGCCGGGTCGGTCTCGGCGTCGTAGCGCTCGAAGGCGGGCAGCGTCCAGTGCTCGGCCTCCGGGGTACGGCGGCGCAGGGCGCCCGGGGAGAGGAGGAGATGGACGGTCAGGTCGAAGGGGAACCAGTGCCGCAGCAGGAGGGGGCCGTGCAGCAACAACATGGCGCCGGGCGGGAGCCGGACGTAGTCGCTGCGGGTGGCACGGTCGGTGACCGGGTCCCGCAGGTCGGGAAGCACACGTCCGTCACCGCCGGGTTCGAGCGGGCCGAAGACCTCGCGCCACAGGGCGCCGGTGTCGAGCCAGCCGTTGTAGTAGGACTCCTCGTCCCGGTGGCCGTGCTCCAGGCGGAGGGAGGCCGGGCGCAGGAAGCCCTCGGTGCCCACCACCACCGCGGGGCGGCCGAGCGGCCGCAGTGCCTCGGCGACGCGGTGGGCCAGGTCGCCCGGGAGGGCGGCGGGGGCGCCGTCGAAGGCGATGCGCGGCCAGGGGCTGCCGTCGGCGGGCTCCAGGTCGAGCAGGCGCTCCGCGAGGAGGTCTCCGAGCCGTTCCCAGGTGATCGCTTGAAGTCGCACACGCCCATGATGCGCCAGGCTGAAAGCGGGGTGCGGCGGGAGGGGCGTCCGGACACGCGCCCGGGAATGTACGACGTATGGCCCCGCATACGGCCCCACATACGTCCTCGCGTATGACCCCGCTGCCCGTGCCTCGGCCGTCCGACGGGCTTCTCGTCGTCCAGCCGGTGCGCCGCAAGCACTGCGCCGCGTGCCGGCGCGGCCCGCTGCCGCTGCTCGTGCTGGAGGAGGGAGTGCCGCGGTGCCTGGACTGCGCCGACCTCGGGCACCTGGTCTTCCTGCCGCGGGGCGACACCGCGCTGACGCGCCGGTCGCGGGAGGAGAGCGCGCTGTCGGCGGTGGTCGTGCGGTTCAACCGGCGCAGGAGCCGTTACGAGCGGCAGGGCGTCCTCGTCGAGGAGGCGGCGCTGGCCCGCGCGGAGCAACGGTGTCTGGCGGACGCCGAGGCCCGGCGCCGTCGCCGGGCGCGCGACGCTCGGCGGCGCGCGGCCGAGGACATACGCATCACGGACGCGTTCGCGGCGGAGGTCCTGCGGCTCTTTCCCGCCTGCCCGCCGGACCGCGCGCGGGCCATGGCCGCGCATGCCTCTCTGCGCGGCAGTGGACGGGTCGGCCGCAGCGCGTCGGGGCGCGGCCTGTCCGAGGCCGCGGTCACCTCGGCGGTCACGGCCTCCGTGCGCCACCTGGACACGCCCTACGACCGGCTGCTGATGAGCGGGGTGGCTCGGCCCGAGGCCCGGCGGCGGATCAGGCCCGCCGTGAACTCGGTGCTGCGGGCCTGGCGGGAGCCGGAACCGCACGCTTAGCCCCATCCGAGCCGACGGCTCCGCGCGTGCCGCACGGCGGACGCCTCCGGCGGCGGGCGCACCGCATCACGGACCTCCCCGGCCGCGCACACCGCACCACATACGTGCCCCGCCCGCGCACACCGCACCACATACGTGCCCGGCCCGCGCGCCGCGCCATGGACACACCTGCCGGACACACCCGCCGCACACACCCGCCGGACGCACCCGGCTCCGGGCACCCCGCCGCCCCCGGGATATCGGGCTCTGCGCCTGGTGGGCGGCGGACGTATCGTGGCCGGAAAGAGGTGGTGCCCGAGGCAAGGGGGACGGCCATGGCCGATCCCAAGGGTTTCATGACCACACCCCGCCAGGAATGGCCCCGCAGGCCGGTCGAGGAGCGGGTACGGGACTGGCACGAGGTGTACGTGCCGGGCGGGCTGCTTCCTATCATCAGCAAGCAGGCCGACCGGTGCATGGACTGCGGGGTGCCCTTCTGCCACGAGGCCTGTCCGCTGGGCAATCTGATCCCCGAGTGGAACGACCTGGTGTCCCGGGAGGACTGGCGGGCGGCCGCCGACCGGTTGCACGCGACGAACAACTTCCCCGAGTTCACCGGGCGGTTGTGTCCGGCGCCGTGCGAGGCGGGATGCGTGCTCGCGATCAACCAGCCGGCGGTCACCATCAAGAACGTCGAGTGCGCGATCGCCGACCGCGCCTGGGAGGAGGGGTTCACCCCGCCGCGCCCACCGGACCGGTTGTCCGGGCGGACCGTCGCGGTGATCGGGTCGGGGCCGACCGGGCTCGCCGCGGCCCAGCAGCTGACCCGTGCGGGGCACACGGTCGCACTGTACGAGCGGGACGACCGGCTCGGCGGGCTGATGCGGTACGGCATCCCGGCGTTCAAGATGGAGAAGCACCATCTGGAGCGGCGGTTGGAGCAGATGCTGGCCGAGGGGACGAAGTTCCGTGCGTCGACGGAGGTCGGGCGGGACGTGGGGGCCCAGGAGGTGCGGGCGCGCTACGACGTCGTGGTGATCGCCACGGGTGCCACGGCGTGGCGTGAACTACCGGTACCGGGCAGGGAGTTGACTGGCATCCATCAGGCGATGGAGTACCTGCCGCTGGCCAACCGGGTGTGCGAGGGCGACATGGAGACCTCACCGGTGTGCGCGGCCGGCCGGCATGTAGTGATCGTAGGCGGTGGGGACACGGGAGCCGACTGCCTGGGCACGGCTGTGCGGCAGGGCGCCGTGTCCGTGACCCAGCTCGACATCTACGCCCAGCCGGACGCGGAGCGCGACGAGGACCTCGAACCGTGGCCGACCTACCCGAAGATCTACCGGCTGTCGCCCGCGCACCAGGAGGCGGGCGACCTGGGCACCGCGCCGGTCGCGGACGCGGACGCGCGGCTGTTCGCCGCGTCGACGCTCCGCTTCACCGGCGACGCCGACGGGCATGTGCGCGAGTTGCACCTGACCGAGGTGGACGTGGAACGACGCCCCCGGCCGGGCACCGAGCGAGCGATCCCGGCAGATCTGGTGCTGCTCGCGCTGGGCTTCTCCGGCCCGTCCCAGGAGGACGGCCTCATCGACCAGTTGGGGCTGCGGCTCACTCCCCGGGGCACCATCGCCCGGGACCCCGCCTTCGCGACGAACGTTCCCGGCGTGTTCGCCGCCGGGGACGCCGCCCGCGGCCAGTCGCTGATCGTCTGGGCCATCGCCGAAGGGCGCGCGGTCGCGGCCTCCGTGGACCACCATCTGACGGGCGCCCGGAGCCTCCCGTCCCCGATCGGCCCGTACGACCGTCCGATGCGGGTGTGACGTCCGTGGCACCCCGCCTGGCCGGCGGGGCGCCGCGGACGTCTCACTGCGCCACGACCACCGCAGCAGGCATGACCACCGCAGTCATGACCACCGCAGTCGTGGCTTTCGCGGATACGGATTCCGTGGTCACGGATCCCGTGGTCACGGATGCCGTGGTCACGGATCCCGCGGTCACGGCTTTCGCGCCACCGCCCCGTAGCCCGGGATGACTCCGTCGTCCTGGCCCGGGACCGGTTCGCCCAGTTCCGGGTGCCACTTGTGGACGACCTCCACGCCGGGCTCGACGAGTTCCAGACCGTCGAAGAAGCGGCTGAACTCCTCGCGGGAGCGCAGGGCGAGGGTGACGCCCGCCGCCTTCAGCTTGGCCGTGGCCCTCTCGGAGTCCTCCGGAGTGAAGTCCGAGGTGGCGTGGGTCATCATCAGGTAGCTGCCCGAGGGCAGTTCGGCGAGGAGACGGGCGACCAGGTCGTGGGCGCCGTCCTCGTCGGTGATGAAGTGGAGCAGCGCCACCAGGGACAGGGCCACGGGCCGGCTGAAGTCCAGGACCTTCCCGGCACCCTCCAGGATCGTGGCCGGGTCGCGGACGTCGGCCTGCACGTACTCGGTGATGCCCTCCGGCGCGCTGCGCAGCAGGGCCGCCGCGTGGGCCAGCACGATCGGGTCGTTGTCGCAGTAGACGACACGTGCGTCCGGCGCGACCGACTGGGCGACCTGGTGCAGGTTCGGCTCGGTCGGTATGCCGGTGCCGATGTCCAGGAACTGCCGTACGCCCTGGCCGGCCAGCCAGCGCGTCGCCCGGTGCATGAACGCGCGGTTGACCTTGGCCATCACCGGCACCCGCGGGTCGAGTGCCAGCATCTGCCGGCCCAGTTCCTCGTCGACCGGGTAGTTGTCCTTGCCACCGAGGTACCAGTCGTACATCCGCGCCGGATGCGGCTTGCTGGTGTCGATCTCGGTCATACGGCACCTCGTAAGCGTCTGAAGTGAGCAGTGGTCATGATCAAGTCGTTACCAAGATTAGGGAGTTGAGACAGTCAACAGACAGGGGTCGTTCAGGCCAGCAGGAAGTCCGCCTCTCCCGCCTTCGCGCCCTTGATGAACGCCGTCATCTCGTCGGTCGTGTAGATCAGCGCCGGTCCGTCCGGGTCGGTCGACTGACGGACCGCGATCCGGCCGTCGTCCAGCTTCATGGCCTCCAGGCAGTTGCCTCCGTTGCCTCCGCTCCACGGCTTGTGCCAGCCCTCGCTGCCGAGTTCGCGGGCGGGCATGCCGTTGTAGATGCCGCCGCGCAGCCGCGGCTTGGGCTGGTACGTGATGCGTTCCATTCACAGCTCCTTGCGGAAATCCCGGAGGATCTCCTTCGTGCGATGTGCAGTAGCGGCCTGCGCCGCCATGCGGTCCATGACCTCGAGATGGCTCGCCACCTCCTGACGCGCGTCCAGGTAGACCGCGCCGGTCAGGTACTCGCTGTAAACCATGTCCGGCAGTTCGGGCATGGCGAATCGGAACAGCACGAAGGGGCCGTACGTGCCGGCGTGCGGCCCCGCGGAGAACGGGGCGACCTGCAACGTCACGTTGGGCAGCCGCGCGGCCTCCAGCAACCTGTCGATCTGGGCACGCATCACCTCGGGGCCGCCGACCTGGCGGCGCAGCGCGGTCTCGTCCATCACCACCCAGAACCTGGGGGCGTCCGGGCGGGTGAGCAGGTCCTGGCGTTGCATGCGCAGCGCGACGTGGCGCTCTATGTCCTCGGGGCTGGTCTGACCGACGGCGCCGGATTTGAGCACCCCGCGCGCGTAGTCCTCGGTCTGGAGCAGTCCGGGGACGAAGTGCGGCTCGTAGGACCGGATGAGCGCGGCGGCGCCCTCCAGGCTGACGTACATCGAGAACCAGCCCGGCAGGATGTCGTGGAACCGCTGCCACCAGCCCGGCTGGTTGGCCTCCTCGGCCAGCCGCGTGAAGGCCTCGGCCTCCTCGTCGGAGACGCCGTAGGCCTTCAGCAGCAGCTGGAGGTACGGGATCTTGAGGGCGACCTCCGCCATCTCCATACGGCGTACGGTGGCGGGCGCCACGTGCAGGATGCGAGCGGCTTCCTCACGCTTGAGCCCCGCGCTCTCCCGCAGGTCCCACAGGCGCCGGCCGAGCACGACCTGCCCGACGGTCGGCGCGGACCGAGGCTCACTCACACTCCACCTCCACTGACCCAGGAGCGAACTGTACGGACGGACGTGAGGATTCCGGAGGTTCCCGTCATGAATCCCGCACGACCCACGGCAACCGCGCGTAAGCCCGTTCGAAAATCCCGGGGCCCGGCGGTCTCAACTGGCGCCGTTCGACGTGCTGTTGCGAGCAGTGTGCCATGGCCCCTCAGCGTGACTCCAACACTCTGCAACTTTCAGAGTGCCACTTGCCAAGTGTTCACGGCGGGGCGATAGTGGCAAGCGTGATTCCGTCTCCGCCCTTAGGAACAGACGCCGCCGCGAGCTCGCCGAGCCGCGGCGCGAGTACGAGCGCGGGCCCCGGCGGGGACGTTGCCGAGCGTCGGTTCCGTTTCGAGCTGGCCGCGCACCCCGGCTCCCCCGCGCAGGCCAGACGCCTGACCCGGACCCGGCTGACCGGCTGGTCCGTGTGCGAGGACACCTGCGACGCGGCCGCCCTCGTCGTCTCGGAGCTGGTCACCAACGCCATCGTGCACACCGCCAGCAGGCAGATCGTGTGCGAGCTGCACGACGGGGACGATCGGGTGCGCATAGCCGTACGGGACGAAGGGTGCGCGCCGGGCGAGCCCCAGCCGTCGCCGCGGCAGCCCGAGGAGGAACACGGGAGGGGACTGCTCCTCGTCGACGCCATGTGCCTGGCCTGGGGGGCCCAGGAGCAGGGCACCGGCCTGGTGGTGTGGGCGGAACTGCCGCGCCGCACCGCCCCCGCCCGGAGCGACCTGGGCTGGGGCGCCCGGCCGAAGCCGGTCCCGGCCCGCGACAGCGGCGACAAGAACGGCCCGCAGGTGCACGGCCAGGCGCAGCGGCAGACCCACCGGCAGGCACATCACGAAACGGGGACCGCATGGCTGTGACCGGCGCCGGCGCCTTGGGCGGCACCGGCCAGTCGCTCAACCTGGACACGCTCGTACACCTGGGCCGCCGCCTGCGCACCCACGGCACACCCCGGCGACTGTCCCCGCCCGAGGGCATGACCGCCCCCCTGGGCTGCGACGCGGTCGCGGTCCCCGCCCACCTCGGTCCGCAGCTGATGCCCCGGCTTCCCCGCGTGGGCTGCGTCTACGCGGATCGCGCGCACTGGTGGTGGATCGTCCCCGCGGACTCCGACTACGCCCTGCGCTGGCCCGCTCCGGCCCACTACTCCCCGGGCGCGACGTTGCCCGCCTCACCGACGGCGCCCACGCTCGTCCACCGCCCGGCGGGCACGATCCCCTACACCCCGCCGATCCCTCTCTATCTGGCCCTGTGCCGGATCACGGGGACGACCCCGGCCTGGTCCAGCACGGTCAGCGCGTAAGGAAGCCGGAGAGGCGCGAAAGCCGGCGGCTCACGCCGTGGCGTCACCGCCCGCCTCTCCGCCCCGGACGATCACCAGGAACGTGTCGGTCGCGAGGTCCATGACAACCTCGGCGGGCAAGCCCTCCAGACGTCGCGCATGCGCGAACTCCTCCGCCGGCCACGACCCGCGGGGACCGCCGGCGGGAAAGCGCTCGAGCACCGTTCGCCCGTTCACGCTGCACCTCCACGTTCAATGTTGTACGTCCAGATTTAACCGCCAAGGAGGGGGCGAACGCCTCTCCTGATGCCCCTACTGAGACGTACGTGACACCAGTTCACCGCCGAAGGTGCGTCGCGCCTCACATTTCCGGGCAGCATCAGCACCATCCGCGTCGATCCGCGCACAGCCCGTGTTCAGGGAGATCATGAAGACCGCCCCCGAGTCGACGACGATCGTCCGCACGCCGCTGAGGCTCGCAGCCTTCCGGCGGTACGTACTGGCGAACCTCATCTCGGCGACCGGGTCCGCGATGGCCCCGCTCGCACTGGCCTACTCGGTCATCGAGCAGGGCGGCGGAGCAGGGTCTCTCGGCCTGGTCCTCGCCACGAACACCGTCCCCACGATCGTGTTCCTCCTCGCGGGCGGCGTCTTCGCGGACCGCCTGTCCCGAAGCAGGATCCTCTTCCTGGGCAATCTGCTGGCGGCGGGCGCGCAGGGTGCGCTGGCCGTCACCGTGGCCACCGGACATGCGACGACCGCGTCGATCGCGGCCTGCGGCTTCGTCTCGGGAACCGCGGCGTCCTTCACCGTGCCCGCCACGCAGGGTGCCGTCGCCCAGATCGTGCCCGCGGAGCACCTGCAGCAGGCCAACGCGCTGCTCAGACTGCCGAGCAACGCGGTCAAGGTGCTGGGGCCGGTCGCCGGCGGGCTGATCGTCGCGGCCAGTGGCGCGGCGTGGGCCCTGGCGTGGGACTCGTTCACGTTCGCCGCCGCGGCCGTCCTCCTTCTCGGTCTGCGTCTGGACGCCCCGCTCACCAGGGCCGCCGGCGTCCTGGTGGACCTGCGTGCGGGCTGGAGCGGCTTCTGGTCGCGGACCTGGCTGTGGACCTACACGGCTGCCGGGACCGTCCTCGTCGCGGCATGGCTGGCGGGCTTCCAGCTCCTCGGCCCGCTCGTCGCCGCTCAGCGGTACGCGGGGGCACGCGACTGGGGCCTGATCCAGGCGGCCTTCGCCTCCGGCCTGCTGGCGGGAACCCTCGTGTGCCTGCGCTGGAAGCCGTACCGACTGCTCACCGTCGCGGTCGCGGCCGGCGGGGCCCTCGCGCTCCCCCTGACCGCCATGGCCTGCGGCTCGCCGCTGCTTTTGGTCCTGTCGAGCGCTTCGCTGGCAGGGATCGGGCTCGACATCGCGATCGTCGCCTGGACCACCGCGTTCCAACAGCACGTGCCCCAGACCGAACAGGGCCGCATGAGCGCGTTCAACGGCATCGGGGAACGCCTCGCCATCCCCCTCGGCTACCTCATCACCGCCCTCGCGGCCCGCTCGTGGGACACCCAGGGCGTGCTCCTGGCGTGCGGCGGCCTGATCGCCGCGGCCACCCTCCTCAACCTCTGCGTCCCGGACGTGTACCGCGTCAACCGCCTCGTGCGAGTCGAACAGTGAGACCGCCGCTGTTCGCGATGCGGACCTGAGCCACTCGCCCGTACCGCCGTAGAGGCCCCAAGCCGGCTCCGTATGCCACGACTTGGCGTGTAGTTGTCGTGAGCACGACCTTCCTTTCGTTCCATGAGCGTTCAACTCGCCGGTCCTGCGCGCGTCGAGCCACCGTCCCTACGGTCCTTGAGGGCTGCGAAGGAAGGGACTCATGGACACACTCCTCGCGATCCGGGCGCGCGGGACGACCAAGTGTTTCGGCGATGTCGTCGCGCTCGACGGCGTCGACCTGACCGTGGAGCGGGGAAAGATCCACGGCTTGGCCGGACCGAACGGCGCCGGGAAGACGACACTGCTCGGGCTCCTGCTGGGGCTGGCCGTCGCCGACAGCGGCTCCCTCGAGATCCTGGGGACGCCCGTCGGGCGGGCGCTCGCCGCTCCCGACGGTGTCGCCGGGTTCGTGGACGGGCCCGGGCTCTACCCCTCGCTCACCGCCCGGCAGAACCTCGCCGCGCTGGCCGCACTGCGCGGCCTCGGCGCGCGGACGGCGGGGATCGACGACGTGCTCGGCGAGGTCGGCCTCACCGATGTCGCCGACGACCCGGCCCGGGGCTTCTCCCTCGGGATGCGTCAACGGCTGGGACTCGCGGCGGCCCTGCTCATCCCACCCCGGCTGCTCGTGCTCGACGAGCCCGCCAACGGCCTCGACCCGGCCGGCAAGAGGCACGTGCACGGCGTCCTCACCCGGCTCGCGGCGGTCGGTACCTGCGTCGTGCTGTCGAGCCACCGCATGGAGGACCTGGAGGCACTCTGCTCCGAGGTCACCATCCTGGCCACCGGACGGGTCGTCTTCTCCGGTCCGTTGAGCAAGCTGGCCGCCGAGAAACCTGAACTCGACTACCGGCTGCTCACCTCCGATCCGCGGGCCGCCCGCAGACTGGCCGACGGCACGCCCGGGATCCGCGTCGTCGACGACGCCGTGGCACGGCACGGAGCCGGGACGCTCGTCGTACGCGCGCCGGTGCCCGCTCTCGACGAACTGGTGGTGCGGCTCGTGGGCGCGGGCATCGCGTTGCGTGAACTCGCCCCCGTGGTATCGCCGTTGGAGGCCGCGTTCCTCGCCCTCACCGAGCAGCGGGAGGACAGCCCGCCCCGTACGGCGACCGCCTCGTCATCGACAACGGCAAGATCATGTCGTCCTCGGTCAGCCCGGACGGCACCCACCTCGCGGCCTCGGTCACCGACGGCGGGATGGCGCTGTCCATCGTGAACCTGAAGAACTGGAAGGTGCAGCAGCTCGTCGGCAACAGCGCCTCGGCGGACCTGCGCATCAGCGGCAACGACGTGGGCCAGGAAGGCCCCGCGTACTCGCCCGACGGCTCGCAGCTGTGGCTGGGCCAGACCGACGGCTACACCAGGTTCACGGTGCGGCCGGACGGCAGTGTCGCGGACCCGACGTTCATCGGGATCCCGGCGGACGGGTCCAAGCACGCGCTGGTGGCGGCGGCGGTGTTCTCGCCCGACGGCTCCACCGTGTACTCCGCGGTCAACGGCCAGAACCGGGTGGTCGCCATCGACGCGGCGACCGGCGCCGTCCGGCGCAGCTGGGCCGTGGGCAACGCGCCCCGGGGCATCGTCAGGGTCGGCGACAAGCTGTACGTCGGCAACGAGGGCGGGCGTCCGGCGAAGCCCGGTGACACCACGATCAACTCGTACGGCACCCCGGTGCCGGCCGACCCGGTGACCGCGGCCACCACCACCGGCACGGTCAGCGTCATCGACCTGGCGCGCCCCGACTCCGCCGCCGGAAGCATCGACGTCGGTCTGCACCCGACCGCCCTGTACGCCGGGAAGGGTGCGGTGTTCGTCACCAACACCGCCACCAACGACGTGTCGGTCATCGACACCGCCCGCGGCAAGGTCGCGCAGACCATCGCCACCCGGCCGTGGCCGGAGGCGTCGGTGGGCTACGAGCCCGACGCGGTGACGCTCACCGATGACGGCCATCTGCTGGTGACGCTCGGCCGCGCCAACGCGGTCGCCGTCTACCGGTACACGACCCCGCAGGAGCCGGTCAGCTACGTCGGCCTGCTCCCGACGGACTACTTCCCCTCCGAGATCGCCACCGTCGGCAACGAGGTGGTGGTCTCCAACACCCGTGGCATCGACGCCCGCCGCCCCACCACCGCGGCCGGGCACGGCACCCACGACACGACGTCGAGCCTCCAGCGGTTCAGGCTGCCGAACGACCACGTCATCAAGTCCTGGACCAGGAAGGTGTTCCGGCAGAACGGCTGGACAAGCGGCTCGGTCGAGCTGACCCGGGGCAACGGCGGCGGCAAGGCGAAGGCCGTGCCGGTCCCGGACCGGATCGGCGACCCCTCGACGATCAAGCACGTGTTCCTGATCGTCAAGGAGAACCGGACCTACGACCAGGTCTTCGGTGACCTTCCGCAGGGCAACGGCGACCCGGCCCTCGCGCAGTTCGGCGAGAACGTGACGCCGAACCAGCACGCGCTGGCGAAGCAGTTCGGACTGTACGACAACACGTACGACATCGGCACCAACTCCGCCGAGGGCCACAACTGGCTGATGCAGGCGGACAACCCGGAGTACACGGAGTCCTCCGCCGGTGAGTACGCGCGCAGTTACGACACCGAGGACGACGCCCTCGGCCACCAGCGCAGCGGCTTCCTCTGGACCGGCGCGCAGGCCGCGGGCAAGTCCGTGCGGAACTTCGGCGAGTTCCAGCAGTTCCTGACCAAGCCGGCGGACGCCACCTGGCAGAACCTGTACTGCGACGCCAGGAACATGGACGCGACCGGGCAGGACACCGCCTACACCCTGCACTCGTCCTCGCCGATACCGTCGCTCAACGACGTGTCGGTGCACGGCTTCCCGAAGTACGACCTCAGTGTCCCGGACCTCTACCGGTACGAGATCTGGAAGCGTGACTTCGAGAAGAACGGGCCGGCGAACCTGAACACGTTCTGGCTCTCCAGCGACCACACCGGCGGACCGGCGAACGCGTCCGCCCAGGTCGCGGACAACGACCTCGCCACCGGCACGATCATCGACAGGATCTCGCACAGCCCGTACTGGAAGGACTCGGCGATCTTCGTCGTCGAGGACGACTCCCAGGCCGGCCTCGACCACGTCGACGGCCACCGGGCCCCGATCCAGATCGTAAGCCCCTGGGCCCGGCACGGAGTCGTCGACAGTCGCTACTACTCGCAGATCACGATGGTCCGCACCATCGAGCAGATCCTCGGGATCCACCCGATGAACCAGAAGGACAGCGCGGCCAGCCCGATGACCGGGGCGTTCACGCAGAAGCCGGACCTCACGCCGTTCACGGCCGTGCCCAACCGGGTCCCGCTGACGGACGGCCTGAAGACCCCGCCCGCCTGTGGGGTGGACACCCCGGCGCCGCAGAACCCGCGTGCGGCCGCCGCGCCGTCGGTGACGGTTCCGGCGGACAAGCGGGCGGTCGCGGCGAGGTGGGACGCCTGGAAGTCGAAGCAGCGTCTGACCGGGCCCGACGCCAGGCCCGACTTCGCCAACCCGGCTCAGATGAACCACTTCACGTGGTACGAGACGCACGGGTGGAAGACGCCGTACCCCGGTGAGAAGAAGGTCTTCGCACCGGACGACGTGCCCGGCGCCTACATCCCGTCACCGGAGTCCGACGGCTGACGGCTGACGGCAGACGGCTGCGCCGTCAGCGGGGCGGCATGGGCGGGCGGCGCCGGGCGGGGCCGGGCCGTGAAATTCGGCTGCGACATCGGGGACACGCGTGGAGGATGGAGAAGTCGCCCGGCCCCGTCCGTCCAAGGGACTCACATGATCCGACGCGTCGCCACAGCTCCCGGTGTTGTTCCGCCGCCCGTGTACACGAGCGCTGAGAGCACCGTCGCTCTGCGCCGGGCGCGTGACACGGATGCCCTGGCCGTCGCCGATGTCTGGCTGCGGTCCTTCGCCGCCGCGCTGCCGAGTGTCGTCCGGCCGCACTCCGACGACGCGGTGCGTGCCTGGTTCCGTGATGTCGTGGTGCCCCGCCAGGAGACCTGGGTCGCCGACGCGGGCGGTGACGCCGGCGTCGTGGGCCTGATGGTGCTCGGCGACGACGTGCTGGAGCAGTTGTACCTCGCCCCGGACCGGCGCGGGAACGGCCTCGGCGGCCGCTTCGTCGCCCTCGCCAAGGAACGCAGGCCGCGGGGCCTTTCCCTGCGGACGTTCCAGGTCAACCGGCCCGCCCACCGCTTCTACGAGCGCCACGGCTTCGTGGCCGCCGAATGTACCGACGGCAGCGGGAACGAGGAACGGGAACCGGACGTGCGGTACGTGTGGAAGCCCTGAGACCGGGCCGGGGCGCCTAGCTACCGCGACCGGGCGTACTTGTCCGTCGCCGCCACCAAGGCGTCCACCGCGCCCGGCGCTCCCGAGTCGTGCCCGGCCTCGGCCACGACGATCAACTCGCTGTCCGGCCAGGCCCGGTGGAGGCGCCAGGGGGTGCCGAGGAGATTACCGAAGTCGAGGCTGCCCTGGACGAGGGTGCCGGGAATGCCCCTGAGCCTGCGGGCGTCGCCCAGTACCACTCCCTCGTCGTTGCCCTCGCCGAGGAAGTGGTCGTTGCCGAAGTAGTGCGTGACCGTACGCGCGAATCCCATGCGGAACGCGGGGTCCTCGTAGCGTTCGACGGACCTGGGCGGGGCGGGGATGATCGCCGTCTCCCAGTCGGTCCAGGCCCGCGCGGCCCGCTCGCGCACGGCCGGGTCGGGCGACTCGATCAGCCGGTTGCAGGCGGCCGCGAGGTTTCCGGTGCGGTCCGCCTCGGGCAGCTCGGCGAGGAACCGCTCGAAGGCCTCGGGGAAGATCCTCCCCAGGCCGTGGGTCAGCAGGGCCACCTCCGGGTTGGAACCGGTCGCGATCCCCGTCAGCACCAGCTCGGAGACCACACCGGGATGCGTCTGCGCGTAACGCAGCGCCAGCACCGAGCCCCACGAGCCGCCCCACACCAGCCACCGCTCGATGCCCAGGTGGCGCCGCAGCAGTTCCAGGTCGGCCATCTGGTGCGCTGTCGTGTTGACGCTCATGTCGGTGCCGTACACGCTCGCGTGCGGCGTGGAACGGCCGCAGCCGCGCTGGTCGAGCAGCACGATCCGGTACGCGGAGGGGTCGCAGTAGCGCCGGAGGCCCGGCGTGCATCCGGAGCCCGGCCCGCCGTGCAGCATCACCGCCGGCTTGCCGCGGGGGTTGCCGCAGACCTCCCAGTACACGCGGTTGCCGTCGCCGACGTCGAGCATGCCCTGGTCGTACGGTTCGATCTCCGGGTACAGGCTCATCGGGGCACCGTAACGGGTGTACGGCGTCCGCGTCGTCTCCTTTCTCCGGGTGACCGCGGGCTACTCCGTCGGCAGCCTCACTGGCAGCCCCGCCGTTCGGGCCGCCGTCCGCAGCACGTCTCGGAGCATGGCGGGGGTGAGTCTGCCGGTGAAGGTGTTGCGTTGGCTGACGTGGAAGCAGGCGAAGAGGTCGAGGCCGTCGAGGGACATCCGGGCGCCGTGGGCGAACGGCGGGCGGGGGCGGGGGACGGGCCAGCCGGCTTCGGCGAAGGCCGGGAGGGCGGCCTGCCAGCCGAAGGCGCCCAGGACGACCACCGCGCGGAGGGTGGGGCGCAGCAGGGTGAGTTCCTGGACCAGCCAGGGACGGCAGGTGTCCCGTTCGCCGGGGGTGGGCTTGTTGGCGGGTGGTGCGCAGTGCACGGGGGAGGAGACACGTACCCCGTACAGTTCCAGGCCGTCGTCGGCGGAGGTGGAGGTGGGCTGGGAGGCCAGCCCCAGCTCGTACAGGGCCTCGTACAGCACGTCGCCGGAGCGGTCGCCGGTGAACATGCGGCCGGTGCGGTTGCCGCCGTGTGCCGCCGGGGCGAGTCCGACGATCAGCAGACGGGCGTCCGCCGGTCCGAATCCCGGCACCGGGCGGCCCCAGTACGTCCAGTCGGCGAACGCGGCCCGCTTGGTGCGCGCCACCTCCTCCCGCCAGGCGACCAGCCGCGGGCAGGCCCGGCAGTCGGCGATCCGCCCGTCGAGGGCGGCGAGGCTGCTGCTCTCGTCCATGGCTCCACGGTAATTACCTCCGGGTCGAAGCCGTCGGGCCGCTAAGGTCGGATGCATGGCTTCGCAGGACGACCAGGACCAAGGCGTGGATCCGAAGACGACCGCCGCTGTCGCCGCCGCCGAGGCGGCCGGCCCGGCGAGCGGGGAGAACGTACGGATCGACAGCTGGATCTGGGCCGTCCGGCTGGTCAAGACCCGCTCCATCGGCGCCACCGCGTGCCGGGGCGGGCATGTCCGGGTGAACGGGGAGCGCGTGAAGCCCGCCTACTCGGTGCGCGTCGGCGACGAGGTGCGGCTGCGGCACGAGGGCCGCGAGCGGATCGTCGTCGTCAAGCGGCTGATCCGCAAGCGCGTGGGCGCCCCCGTCGCCGTCCAGTGCTACGTCGACAACTCCCCACCGCCCCCGCCCCGCGAGGCCGTCGCCCCGATCGGCATCCGCGACCGCGGCACGGGCCGCCCCACCAAGCGCGACCGCCGCGAGCTGGAGCGCCTGCGGGACCTGGGCGGGCCGGGCGGCTTCGGTGACGGACCGGCGGGCCGTCCCAAGGAGCGGTGACACCGGTCCGGGCGGTCACGTCCGTCACGGTTGCCGCCGCACCAGCCGCAGCAACCGAGCGTTGTGGTCCCGCCGCGCCCAGGCGATGACCGCCAGCGGCACGATCAGAACGACCGGGGTCGCCGCGTTCTGCCCGTCGAAGGCGGTGAGCTGCACGATGAAGGCTCCTACCATCAGCGCGCTCAGCGCCATCGCCGACGCCGACTGAAGCACTGGAATCAGCAGCGCCACACCTCCGGCCAGCTCCAGCACCCCGATGCCGTACATGCCCGCGCTGCCCCAGCCCATCCGGTCGAAGCTCTCGACCGCCGTCGGGTGCGCGATGAGCTTGGGCAACGCGCCGGCGAACACGAAGAACAGCGCGAGCAGCACCTGTACGGAGCGCAGTGCGATACGAGCGGCGCGGCGGCCGGAGGCGGACGCCGGCGACGTGGTGGGTGCGGTGGGCGCGGTGCGTTCGGACACGGACATACGGGTCTCCTGTGTGTGGCGATGAGGAACGACCGTTGTGGTGCTTGAGGGCCGTCGTGCTTGCACAGAGACAGACCGGTCCGCGCTCCCGAACTCATCGCTGTCCGGGCTCCGTCAAAGACGCTTGTCCGGTACCGCCCGCGCCCATGTCCCGTCCTCGGTCAGATACCTGTCCACCCTCAGACCCGCCTCCCCCAGCGCCTCCTCGAACTGCTCGCTGGTCAGCGGCCGGGAGCGGAAGGTCTGGGTCCAGGTCGCGTCCGGGAAGACGTACTCCGCGCGCACCGCGTTCACCCCGTCCCCGACCGGCTCCGCCGACAGGATCCGCACCGTGAAGGCCACCGGGTCCACCCTCTCCCCGCCTTCGGCCGGGGGGACCCATGTGTCGCTTCGCTCGCGCGGCAGATTGACGTGGTAGTCGCCGCCTTCCCGCTGGATCAGTACGCAGCCGTCCTCCGCCACGTGCCGCGCGCAGGTGCGCAGCAGTCCTCGCCGTACCTCGGGGTCGCCCGTGTGCACCAGGAACGACGCGAGTATCACCGCGTCGAAGGTCTCCCCCGTCTCCAGCTGCTCGATCGGGCTGCATATGGTCCGCGCCCCGTGCACCCGCTCCAGCATCTCCGGTGACTCGTCCACCGCCGTGACGGTGAAGCCGCGCTCCAGCAGTGGATGGGTCACGCGGCCCACACCGCACCCCAGCTCCAGGATGTGCGCTCCCGCGGGCACGGCCGCGGCGATGATGTCCGGCTCGCTCCCCACGGACAGTCGCGCGTACAGCTCCACCGCGCAGCCGTCCGGCGTGATCGCTCCCGGTCCCGTCCCCTGATACCCCTCGCGCATTCTCAGCTCCATGCCCGGACAACGGCCCGTCCCCGCACTGCCGTTCCCCTCCCGACGTGGTTCACCCGCTCGAGTGAGGCCGGCCCTCCTTTGGTGTGCGGGCCGGGCGAGAGTACGTTTCAAGGAGGAATGGTGATCGGCGATGCGTACAGGCAGTGAACCCACCACCGCGCGCAGTGCCCTGCGGGCACGGTTCTGGCTGTGCGTGTGGGGACTGGTCTGGGCGGGCTTCGGCACAGTGGTGTTCGTGCTGGTCGGACGGCCCGGGTGGGCAGCGGCCTGCGGCGTGCTGTGGCTGGTGATGGCCGTCGACTTCATGCTGGTCGTCCGGCATCTGCGGCAGGGTCCGCACTACCAGCCGGGGCGGGACGTGCCGCCGTACTGGCCTCCGGACGACCGGCGACGGTAGCAGGGGCGACGGTAGCCGTCGGCGAAGCTGCCCCGGACGCCGGCGAGAGTGCCCGGGACGGTCCGCGGGCGTCAGGAGTCGAACTTGGCCCGTTGCAGGTACTCCGGGTTCGGGTCCAGCGCGGCGGCCAGCCGGAAGTGACGCCTGGCCTCGTCGGGTCGGCCCTGCCGCTCGTAGGTGCGGGCGAGCGCGAAGTGCGCGTACGCGTTGTCCGGTTCGCGCTCCAGCACGATGGTGAACTCCAGCTCCGCGGGCCGGAGCTGGGCCGCCGCGAAGAAGGCACGGGCGCGCAGCAGCCGGGCCGAGGTGTTCTCCGGGTGGGCGCCTATGACCCGGTCGAGCAGTTTCACCGCGCCCCGCGGATCCCGCGCGGCGAGCAGCTTCTCCGCGGCGCGATAGTCGATGATGTCGGTCTCCGGAGTACGTTCGGGCACGACTGCTTCCTTCCCATGCCACAGTGGTTCAACGCCCCGGGCCGGGCAGCCCTGTTCCCGGAGCCCCCTATGCCTGCGGGCCCTGCTGCTCCTGGGGCCCCTGGTGCTCATGCGGCCGACGAGGCCCGTGCGCCCTGCGGACCGGCTCCGTGCGGACCAGCTCCGCCCACACCTCCCGTACCCGCCGCTCGAGGCGGTCCAACGGCACGTCGTTGTCGATGACGATGTCCGCGATCTCCAGGCGCTTCTCCCGGGTCGCCTGCGCGGCCATACGCGCGCGTGCGTCCTCCTCGGTCATCCCGCGCAGCCGCAGGAGCCGGTCGAGCTGGGTCGCCGGGCTCGCGTCCACGACGATCACGAGGTCGTAGAGCGGGGCAAGGCCGTTCTCCGTGAGGAGGGGGACGTCGTGGACCACGACGGAGTCCTCGGCGGCCGCCTGCTCCAGTTCGCGGGAGCGAGCGCCCACCAGGGGGTGCACGATCGAGTTCAGGACGGCCAGCTTCGCGGAGTCGGCGAAGACGATGGAACCCAGCCTGGGCCGGTCCAGACTCCCGTCCTCGGCCAGCACCTCCGGACCGAAGGCGTCGACCACCGCCGCGAGGCCGGGCGTGCCCGGAGCGACGACCTCGCGCGCGATGCGATCTGCGTCGATCAGCACGGCCCCGCATTCCTCGAGCAGCCGTGACACCTCGCTCTTACCGGCACCGATGCCCCCGGTGAGGCCCACTTTCAGCATGAGCGGCAGCTTAGGCCCTGGCTCCGGCGGCCCGCCCGGCGGGCGGGCGGCACCTCCACCTCGTCAGTTCTCGCCCTCCCGCTCCGCCAGGAAGCGTTCGAACTCGCGGCCGATCTCGTCCGCCGACGGGATATCGACGGGCTCGGCGAGCATGTTGCCCCGGGTCTCCGCGCCGGCTGCGGCGTCGTACTGGTGCTCGAGGCCCTGGACGAGGGCGGTGAGTTCCTCGTCGCCCTCGCGAATCTGCCGGTCGATCTCGGTCTGGGTGCGGTGGGCCTCGTTGCGCAGGGAGTGGGCGATGCCCGGCAGGACGAGCCCGGTGGCCGAGGTGATGGCCTCCAGGGCCGTCAGCGCCGCGTCCGGGTACGGGGAGCGCGCGATGTAGTGCGGCACATGCGTGGCCACCCCCAGCACGTCGTGCTCGGCCTGCATCAGGCGGTACTCCAGCAGCGCCTCCGCGCTGCCCGGCACCTGCGCCTCCTCGAAGGGGCTGCGGTGGCCCGGTACCAGGTCACTGCGGTTGCCGTGCGGGGTCAGGCCCACCGGGCGGGTGTGCGGAACGCCCATGGGGATGCCGTGGAAGTTCACCGACAGGCGTACGCCGAGGCGCTCGACGATCTGCCCTACGGCAGCCGCGAAACGCTCCCACTCCACGTCGGGCTCGGGCCCGGAGAGCAGCAGGAACGGCGCGCCGGTGGCGTCCTGGACGAGACGCACCTCGATGCCCGGCACCTCGTAGTCGCTCCAGCGGTCCCGCTGGAACGTGAGCAGCGGGCGGCGGGCCCGGTAGTCCACGAGCCGGTCGTGGTCGAAGCGCGCCACGACCTGGTGGGGCTGCGTGTCCAGCAGCCGCTCCACGATCTGGTCGCCGGTCTCCCCCGCGTCGATGTATCCGTCGAAGTGATAGAGCAGGACAAGGCCGGCCGACTCCTGGGCGAGCGCCATGTCGACGACGGCCAGACCCTTCGGCTCCCATGCGTACAAACCCTGCGGATCAAGCACTGTGTGACCGCCCCTCCTCGTATTCGTAGGTTCACAACGAGCTGTGGGACGTTCGCATTCCCCATCGGCCGCAGGGTTCCGCAAGACCCTCCGAACAGCTCGAAGGGCCGCACCCGGAACGGGTGCGGCCCCTCAAGTCATCGGCTGCTGAGCCTCAGCGGCTGGGCCCCTGTGCGGGAGCTCAGCTCTGGCCGCCGGCCAGCTTCTCGCGGAGCGCGGCCAGCGCCTCGTCCGACGCCAGGGCGCCGGAGTTGTCGCCACCCTCGGAGGAGTACGAACCGCCGGACGCGGCCGGAGCGGCGGCCTCGCCACCCTCGGCGGCGGCAGCGGCGTCCGCCTCGCGGGACTTGATGACCTGCTGCTGGTGCTGCTCGAAGCGGGACTGCGCCTCGGCGTACTGGTGCTCCCACGCCTCGCGCTGGGTCTCGTAGCCCTCGAGCCAGTCGTTGGTCTCGGGGTCGAAGCCCTCGGGGTAGATGTAGTTGCCCTGGTCGTCGTAGGACGCGGCCATGCCGTACAGGGTCGGGTCGAACTCGACCGTGGCCGGGTCGGCACCGAAGGCCTCGTTGGCCTGCTTCAGCGAGAGGCTGATGCGGCGACGCTCGAGGTCGATGTCGATGACCTTGACGAAGATCTCGTCGTTGACCTGGACGACCTGCTCCGGGATCTCCACGTGGCGCTCGGCCAGCTCGGAGATGTGGACCAGACCCTCGATGCCCTCGTCCACGCGGACGAACGCACCGAACGGAACCAGCTTCGTGACCTTGCCGGGCACGACCTGGCCGATCTGGTGGGTGCGGGCGAACTGCTGCCACGGGTCTTCCTGGGTCGCCTTCAGCGACAAGGAGACGCGCTCGCGGTCCATGTCGACGTCGAGGACCTCGACCGTGACCTCCTGGCCGACCTCGACGACCTCGGAGGGGTGGTCGATGTGCTTCCAGGACAGCTCGGAGACGTGCACCAGACCGTCGACGCCACCCAGGTCCACGAAGGCACCGAAGTTGACGATCGAGGAGACCACACCGGAGCGGACCTGACCCTTCTGGAGGGTCGTGAGGAACGTCTGGCGGACCTCGGACTGGGTCTGCTCCAGCCAGGCACGGCGGGACAGGACCACGTTGTTGCGGTTCTTGTCCAGCTCGATGATCTTGGCCTCGAGCTCCTTGCCGACGTACGGCTGGAGGTCGCGGACACGGCGCATCTCGACGAGGGAGGCCGGCAGGAAGCCACGGAGGCCGATGTCGAGGATGAGACCACCCTTGACGACCTCGATGACGGTGCCGGTGACGATGCCGTCCTCTTCCTTGATCTTCTCGATGGTGCCCCAAGCACGCTCGTACTGGGCGCGCTTCTTCGAGAGGATCAGGCGGCCTTCCTTGTCCTCCTTCTGGAGGACCAGGGCCTCGATCTCGTCGCCGACGGCCACGACCTCGTTCGGGTCGACGTCGTGCTTGATCGAGAGCTCGCGGCTCGGGATGACACCTTCGGTCTTGTAACCGATGTCGAGCAGGACCTCGTCCCGGTCGACCTTCACGATGACGCCGTCGACGATGTCGCCGTCGTTGAAGTACTTGATCGTCTCGTCGATCGCGGCGAGGAAGGCTTCCTCGTTACCGATGTCGTTGACCGCTACCTGCGGGGTGGTGGCGGTGGTCTCGGTGCTGCTCGTCATGTGGGAAAGGGCTCCGGTACGGACATTGAGTCGTAGGTACTGCATTACGCCGGGAGCCCGTTTCGCTCTGCAGAAGCCGGACAGCTTAGGAAGCGCCACACGAAAACCTGGTGGTGCCTCGACAACCGAGGGGACATACAACAGATGCGAGCGCAGCCTGCTCCGTCTGAGGCGCGCAGGCCCGCAGCGCAACTTGTAGCATACGGGGGCAGCCGGGCATGGTCAATGCGCGAAGCCGCACAGCCGGGGCGGATCGCCCTATTTCCGGCAGAAAACCGGCCTCCCGAGCCCACGCCGGCCCGAGCGAGTCCCTGCGGTGACCACCGCCGGAACCGGCCGGACGGGAGAGCCCGCAGATTAGTACGAGGGAGCCGATCATCCAAGAGCCAGCACCGTCCGAACAGTTCGAACCGGCCGAACCGGAGGCCACCCGGCGCGAGGCCGGCGCCGTGGAAAGCTCCAGGGCCAACCGGGGCTGGTGGGACCGCAACGCGGACGAGTACCAGATCGAGCACGGCACGTTCCTCGGCGACGACCGTTTCGTGTGGGGCCCGGAGGGCCTGGACGAGACCGAGGCGGAGCTGCTCGGCAACCCCGAGGACCTCAAGGACAAGGACGTCCTGGAGATCGGCGCGGGCGCGGCGCAGTGCTCGCGCTGGCTGGCCGGGCTGGGCGCGCG
The DNA here is from genome assembly GCF_035917575.1 of Streptomyces sp. NBC_01788. Taxonomy (GTDB): domain Bacteria; phylum Actinomycetota; class Actinomycetes; order Streptomycetales; family Streptomycetaceae; genus Streptomyces. Next base: position 2,207,853 of record NZ_CP109090.1, read on the forward strand.
CCCGGTCGCCCTGGACCTGTCGCACCGCCAGCTCCAGCACGCGCTGCGCATCGGTGGCGCCATCCCCCTGGTGTGCGCCGACGCGGGCGCGCTGCCGTTCGCGGACGGCTCCTTCGACCTGGCGTGCTCGGCGTACGGGGCGCTGCCGTTCGTCGCCGACCCGCGCGCGGTGCTGCGGGAGGTGCGGCGGGTGCTGCGGCCGGGCGGGCGGTTCGTGTTCTCGGTGACGCACCCGATCCGCTGGGCGTTCCCGGACGAGCCCGGCCCGGAGGGGCTGTCGGTGTCCGGCTCCTACTTCGACCGCACGCCGTACGTCGAGCAGGACGAGGACGGCCGCGCGGTGTACGTCGAGCATCACCGGACCGTCGGGGACCGGGTCCGGGACGTGGTGGCGTCGGGCCTGCGGCTGGTGGACCTGGTCGAGCCGGAGTGGCCGGCCTGGAACACGTCCGAGTGGGGCGGCTGGTCGCCGCTGCGCGGGAATCTGATCCCCGGGACGGCGATCTTCGTCTGCGTGCGGGACTGAGTGCGTGACCGGGTGCGGGTGTACGGGGCTGAGCGCGTGATCCGTCACGACGAGCTGGGCGCGCTGCCGGTGCGCGACGCGCTGCCGGCCCTCCACGAGGCCCTGGACGGTCACGGGACCGCGGTCCTGGTGGCGCCGCCCGGCACCGGCAAGACCACGCTGGTGCCCCTCGCGCTGGCCGGGCTGCTGGGTGAGGGGCCCGCGCGGCGGGTGGTCGTGGCCGAGCCGCGGCGGATCGCGGCGCGCGCGGCGGCCCGGCGGATGGCGTGGCTGCTGGGCGAGAAGGTCGGCGGGAGCGTCGGCTACACCGTGCGCGGGGAGCGCGTCGTCGGGCGCCACGCGCGCGTGGAGGTCGTCACGACCGGTGTGCTGCTCCAGCGGTTGCAGCGGGACCAGGAGCTGGCCGGCATCGACGTGGTGGTGCTCGACGAGTGCCACGAGCGGCATCTGGACGCGGACACGGTGGCGGCGTTCCTGTGGGACGTGCGCGAGGCTCTGCGGCCGGAACTGCGGCTTGTGGCCGCCTCTGCCACGACGGACGCGCGCGTGTGGGCGGAGCTGCTGGGCGGGGCGCCGGTGGTCGAGGCACACGGTGTGACGCATCCGGTGGAGGTGGTGTGGGCGCCTCCCTCCCGGCCGGTGCGCCCGCCGCACGGGATGCGGGTGGACCCGGCGCTGCTGACGCATGTGGCGTCGGTGGTGCGGCGGGCGCTGGCCGAGCGCGCCGGGGACGTGCTGTGTTTCCTGCCCGGCGTGGGCGAGATCGGGCGGGTCGCGGGTCTGCTGGGTGATCTCGGAGACGTGGAGGTGCTCCGGGTGCACGGTCGGGCGCCGGCGGACGTGCAGGACGCGGTGCTGGTGCCGGGGCGGGGGCGCCGGGTGGTCCTCGCGACCTCGGTCGCCGAGTCGTCGCTGACGGTGCCCGGGGTGCGGGTGGTCGTCGACTCGGGGCTCGCGCGGGAGCCCCGCGTGGACCACGCGCGCGGGCTGAGTGCGCTGACGACGGTACGGGCCTCGCGGGCCTCCGGGCGGCAGCGGGCGGGCCGTGCGGGACGCGAGGCGCCGGGCGCGGTGTACCGGTGCTGGGCGGAGGCCGAGGAGGCGCGTCTGCCCGCGTTTCCCGCACCGGAGATCAAGGTGGCCGATCTGACGGCGTTCGCCCTCCAGGCGGCCTGCTGGGGCGATCCGGACGCCTCCGGGCTCGCGTTGCCCGACCCCCCGCCGGGCGGGGCGATGGCGGCGGCGCGGGAGGTGCTGACGGTCGTGGGCGCGGTGGACTCCGCCGGGCGCGCCACGGACCGCGGGCGCTCGCTGGGACGGCTGGGAGTGCATCCGCGGCTGGGACGGGCCTTGCTCGACGCCTCCGCCGTCGGCGGGGCCGAGCGGGTCGCGGAGGTCGTCGCACTGCTGAGCGAGGAGCTGCCGAGGGAGTACGGGGACGATCTCGCCGCGGCCCTGCGGGCTGCCCGGCGCGGCGGCGACGCGTACGCGCCACGCTGGCGAACGGAGGTCCGCCGACTGCGGGCCGCGGTGTCGGAAGTCTCCGACAGTCCCACCCGCCAACAAACGGCCCGCGGGGCGGAGCCGCCGTCCGGCGCCGGGAGCGGTGGCGGGCGTCGTCCTGGGGACGTGGGTCTCGCCGGCCGCGTTGCTGCTCTCGCCTTTCCGGAGCGGGTGGGCCGGCTCGACGGTGGCTCGTACCTGATGGTGTCCGGGACGCGGGCGGAGCTTGCGGACGGATCACCGCTGTGGGGCGCGCCCTGGGTCGCCGTGGCCGTGGCCGATCGGCCGGTGGGCAGGCGGCACGCGCGCGTGCAGCTCGCCGCGGTCGTCGACGAGGACGTCGCCCGGCTCGCGGCCGGGGCGCTTCGCACGGAAGCGGACGAGGTGCGCTGGGGCGACGGCGACGTCGTCGCGCGGCGGGTCGAGCGGCTGGGGGCCGTAGAGCTGGCTGTGCGGCCCCTGGCGGACGCCGAGCCCGGCCTCGTACGGGCGGCGCTGCTCGACGGGTTGCGGCAGGAGGGGTTCGGGCTGCTGCGCTGGTCGGTGGAGGCGCACATGCTGCGGCAGCGGCTCACGTTTCTGCGCCGGCACCTCGGGGAGCCCTGGCCCGACGTGTCCGACGACGCGCTGCACGCGCGCGTGGACGAGTGGCTGGAGCCGGAGCTCGGGCGGGCCCGGCGGCGCGCCGACCTGGCGCGGATCGACGCCGGGCAGGCACTGACCCGGCTGCTGCCCTGGGCCTCCGGTGACGCCGCGCGGCTGGACGAGCTGGCCCCGGAACGGCTCACCGTGCCCAGCGGATCAAGGATCCGGATCGATTACACGGATCCCGAACGGCCCGTGCTCGCCGTGAAGCTCCAGGAGATGTTCGGCCTGCACGACTCGCCCGCGGTCGCCGGGGTCCCGGTGCTGGTGCACCTCCTCTCCCCGGCCGGGCGTCCCGCCGCCGTGACCGCCGACCTCGCGTCCTTCTGGCGGACCGGCTACCGGGACGTGAGGGCGGAGCTGCGCGGGCGGTATCCGAAGCACCCCTGGCCCGAGGACCCGGCGTCCGCGGAGCCGACCCGGCACACCAACGCCCGGCTCAAACGCTGACCGGTTCCGTCCTCCGGGCGCGATCGGCCGCCGGACGACGCCGAGGGCGCCCCGCCGCTGTGGCGGGGCGCCCTCAGGGTGTTCGTGGGCTGTTCGTGCCGGTGCTACGAGGATGCCGAAGGGCTGGGGGACGGCTCGGCCGGGGTGTCGGCCGGCGCCACCTTCAGCTCCACGGTCAGCGTCGCGCCGCCCGCGGTGGTGATCCGCAGCAGGAACGTACCGGTGGTGTCGTCCGCGTACAGCTTCGGCAGCTTCAGCAGGCCGCTCGCGTCCGTCTGGAGGTCCTTCAGGGTGCGGACCGGCTTGCCGTCGGCGTCCTTGAAGTAGGGACCCTTGTTGTTCTGGGCGGGGTCGTCGGCCGACTTGACCAGGGTGGCGGTGGCCGCGACCCGGTCCGCGACGGCGCCCTTGTAGGTGGCCCTGACCTCGACCTGGCCGGCGAACTCGCCGCCCGGGACGCAGACCAGCTCGGTGTCGGTGGTGCGGGTGAGGGCGTCGGCGGCGCGCTCGGTGACCGTGGCCGTGTAGTCGACGCCGGGGAGCATACGGCCGACGACCGCGGCCCGGACCGTGAAGTCGCCCGTCTCCTCGCCTGCCAGGAGCGCCGGCGCAACGGCCACGCCGGAGGCGTCGGTGGCGACGGTGGCGACCTTCTCGCCGCCGGTGAAGGCGGCGTCGGTGTCACCGGTGATCGTGAACCGGATCCGCACCTTGCCGACGGCCTTGCCGTCCCCGGTCACGGCACGGGTGCTGATCTTCTCCGTGAACGCGTCGCCCGCCATGGCGGTGAGCTTGTCCGTGCCCGCGTCCTGGAGGTGATGCACGGTGTCGGTCGGGGTGGGCGGCGCGCTGGGCGTGCCCGGGGTGGCCGGCGGGGTGGGCTTGGACGGCGGGGTCGGCGGGGTCGGCCAGGAAGGGCTCGGGCTCGGCGTCGAGGAGCCACCGCCCCTGCCGGGCGCGGCGGGCTTGCCGGAGCTGCCGGGCGAGGGGGTCGCCCTCGGGGTGGACGGCTGCGGCATCGGCCCGGGGTTCGCGCCGGGGGTGCGGTCGCTGCGGTGGGACGGCAGGGGTCCGGTCCCGTCCGGGACGGTGTGGCTGCCCTTGCGGTAGAACTCCAGCCACGTCAGGACGGTGTTCAGATAGTCCGTCGAGTTGTTGTAGCTGAGGATCGCGCTCCGCAGGTCGGCGGCGGTGGACAGGTCCCAGCCGAAGCGGCACAGGTAGTGGCCGGCGGCGAGAGCGGCGTCGTAGACGTTGTTGGGGTCCTTCTTGCCGTCGCCGTTGCCGTCGCGGCCCGCCCACTCCCAGGTGGAGGGGATGAACTGCATGGGCCCGACCGCGCGGTCGTACCTGCTGTCCCCGTCGTACAGGCCATGGTCGGTGTCGCTGATGTGCGCGAAACCGTTGCCGTCGAGGCGCGGGCCGAGGATCGGGGACACCGTGGTGCCGTCGGCGCGGACATTGCCGCCGCGGGCGTGTCCGGACTCCACCTTGCCTATGGCGGCCAGCAGTTGCCAGGGCAGGTTGCAGCCCGGCTTGGACTCGCGCAGTTCGGCCTCGGCCTTCTTGTAGGCGTCGAGCACGGTGGTCGGTATGCCGGCCTCGGCCGGGCCCTTGGAGATCGGCGTGCCGACGACGGGCGCCGGGCTGGGGCTGTTGAGGGGCGGCAGGTCCGTGAAGTACGGCGAGTCGCCGGTCGCGCTGCCGTCGATGCCGTCGGTGCCGTCGGTGCCGTCATCGGGTTGGGGCGTCGCCTCAGCGGTGGACTGTCTGCCGTGTTCGTCGACGACGCCGGGAGCCTGCGAGGCGGACAGAGCCGCGACCGCCGCCGCAGCCACGGCCGTGGTTGCCGCTCCCTTGCGCAACCTGCTGCCGAAATGCGCCGCCATAGAGTGAGCCCCTCCTGTGGACGCCCCGGCGTCCGTCTCTGTCTGTCCGTTCGCCCTGTTGAGACGATCGACCCGTGTGGCTGGTTGCCCTCGCGGTGCCGCACGGGTTGACGAATCCAGGTGACCCTACGACAACTTCCTTGGCATCGGGACCCGTTCGCGCCCGATTTTCACCGGTTGGCCACGACTGGTTAACGGGTGCGCCCCTCGCGTGCCACGCATACTGGACGGCGATGATCACACGGGCCCGCCGGCCCGGTCGACGCACGCCAGGAGGAGCCCCGTTGCCGTTCACTCTGAGCCATGCGGCGGCCGTACTGCCCGCGATACGCGGCGACGGAACGGGGCGGGGCCGGCTGGTCCCGTCGGTGCTCGTGGCGGGTTCCTTCGCGCCCGATCTGATCTATTACACGGCAGGGGTGGTGCCCGGTGCGATGGAGTTCGGCACGGTCACACACTCCTTCCCCGGGGTCTTCACGCTCGACGTGCTCGTCGCCTGGCTGCTGGTCGGGGTGTGGCTGCTGCTGCGTGAGCCGCTTGTCGCCCTGCTGCCGCGCGCCCGGCAGGGACGGACAGCGGCGCTGACACGGTGCGGCACCCCGTGGACACGACCGCGCCCGGCGTCGGTGCCGTGGTGGTACGCCTCCGCCGCGCTGGGCGCCTTGACACACGTGGTGTGGGACGCGTTCACCCACCACGACCGGTGGGGGATGCGGCTGTTCCCGGTGCTGGGCCGACAGTTGGCCGGGACGCCCGTCTACTGGTACCTGCAGTACGGCAGCTCGGCGGTGGCGGCCGTCGTGATCGCCGGGTTCCTGGTGCACGCGCTGCGGCGGACGCCGGCGGGTGAGCCGGTGGGGGTGCCCGAGTTGTCGGTACGGGACCGGCGGCGGGCCTGGGCCGTGATCGCGGTCTGCGCGGTCGCCGGTGCCGTGCAGCGGACCTGGCACTGGTGGACGGGCCGGGGGTCGACAGCCGCTCTCTGGGAGCTGATTCCGACCCTGTGCTTCGGCGCGGGCGCGGGGCTGGCCGTGGGCCTGCCCCTGTACGCCCTGGACGTCAGGCTCCGGCGCGGCGCCCGGCCTGCGGGTGCCGGTGGCGGGGGCGGCGGCGTGAGGGAGTCGGTCGGATCGGGCCGTCCCAGTCCCGAGGGCGTCCGTGCTGGGGCTTCTTCCGGTCCGGACGGTGGGAGTGGTTCTTCAGCCTCGGCAGGTTGAGCCGTGCCGTCGCTTCGCCTGGGGCCGGTTCGGCCGGGCTCAGCAGTTCCGGCGGTCCTGGCGGGAGCGGTGTGGCGACGGCTCGCCCAGCCGGTCGCCGGTGGGGGTCGCGGTGGCGACGAAGACGGTGATGCTGCGCACCGGACGGGGGCGATGCAGTGGGGAGAGCAGCAGGGCGAGGTAGCCGCGAGCGGTGTCCGCCCACAGACGCCAGGCTCGTGTCTCCCCGAGGACGGGATCGCCGGGGCCGAACCGGTCGCGTAGCCCGCTCGCGGCACGGCGCAGGGTCGCCGTCAGATCCGCCGGAACGCGGGCCGTACCGGCGTCGGGCGCGAAGGGCCGGACCGACAGAGGTGCCCCTTTGGGGGCCTCACCGATGTCCACCCGTATCACCGCCGGGCGGCGGTTGAGCATGCGTATACCCATGCCCGCATCCTGTCGGGCACGGCTCGCGGCTGCGCCTCTTCGGGGTCCACGTGAGTGACGGGCCCTGCCACGGGTGCGCCACGCGAGGGAGGACCCCGCTGTCGACGCACCCCTAAGCCGACGGAGCCGCCCTTCGGGGGGACACCGCGGCGGACGGCGGTGACCTGTACGCGGTTCCCACCGGACGACGCATGGCTCCGGCTCCGGCTCCGGCTCCGGCTCCGGCGGCAGGGTGGCCACGGCCGGGACCCGTCCCCCGCCGTGACGCACCCGCGACGGCGGGGGCAGTCCGAGGGGCGGTCCGAGCCGGGTGGCTGCCGGCACGGGCGGCACTGCGGGGGCCGCCCGTGCGTGGCGGGACAGACCCGAGCCACGGCCGCAGGGTCGCCCGCGTGGGCGCGGCGGCCTGGATCCGCCGTCACGGGGGGACCCGTGCACCGCAGGACAGCCCCGGCCACGGTCCCGGGACCGCCCTTGCACGGCAGGTCAGACCGGGCCACGGCCGGCAGGCTGGCCCGCGCGGGCGCGGCGGCCTGGATCCGCCGTCACGGGGGCACCCGTGCACCACAGAACAGCCCCCGAGCCACGGGCCGCGGAGCCGCGCCCGGCACGGCAGCCCGGATCCGCCATCACCGGGGCGCCCCGGTGTCCGGGCGGCCCGACCCGCGCGCCGCAGGCTAGTGCGCTGCCGACTCCCAGTCCGGGCCCACGCCGACCGAGACGTCCAGCGGGGCCCTGAGCTGTACCGCGCCGGCCATCTGGTGGCGGACGATCTGCTCCACGGTCTCGCGTTCGCCGGGGGCGATCTCCAGGACGATTTCGTCGTGCACCTGGAGGAGCATGCGGGAGGCGAGGCCGCCCTCGCGCAGTGCGCGGTCCACGTGCAGCATGGCGATCTTGACGATGTCGGCCGCCGTGCCCTGGATGGGCGCGTTGAGCGCCATGCGCTCGGCCATCTCGCGGCGCTGACGGTTGTCGCTGTTGAGGTCGGGCAGATAGCGGCGGCGGCCGAAGAGGGTCTCGGTGTAGCCGGTCGCCCGCGCCTCGTCGACCACGCGGCGCAGATAGTCCCGTACGCCGCCGAATCGCTCGAAGTAGGCGTCCATCAGGGCGCGTGCCTCGGCCGCCTCGATGTTCAGCTGCTGGGAGAGGCCGAAGGCCGACAGCCCGTACGCCAGGCCGTAGGACATCGCCTTGATCTTGCGGCGCATCTCCGGCTCCACCGCCGAGCGGTCGACGCCGAAGACCTGCGAGGCCGCGGTGGTGTGCAGGTCCTCGCCGGAGGTGAACGCCTCGATCAGGCCCGCGTCCTCGGACAGGTGGGCCATCACGCGCAGCTCGATCTGGCTGTAGTCGGCCGTCATCAGCGACTCGAAGCCCTCGCCGACCACGAAGCCGCGCCGGATGGCCCGGCCCTCGTCGGTGCGGACCGGGATGTTCTGCAGGTTCGGGTCCGTCGACGACAGGCGGCCGGTCGCGGCGACCGTCTGGTTGAACGTGGTGTGGATCCGGCCGTCGGCCGCGATCGTCTTGATCAGACCCTCGACGGTGACACGCAGCTTCGCCTGCTCACGGTGGCGGAGCATGACGACCGGCAGCTCGTTGTCCGTCTGGGTGGCCAGCCATGCCAGGGCGTCGGCGTCGGTGGTGTAGCCGGTCTTCGTCTTCTTCGTCTTCGGCAGGGCGAGCTCGCCGAAGAGGACTTCCTGGAGCTGCTTGGGCGAGCCGAGGTTGAACTCGTGCCCCGCCGCAGCGTGGGCCTCCTTCACGGCCTGCTGCACCGCGCCCGCGAACATCTGCTCCATGGTCTCGAGGTGGGTTCGGTCCGCCGCGATGCCGTGCCGCTCCATGCGGGCCAGCAGAACGGACGTCGGCAGCTCCACGTCGCGCAGCAGTTCCGCCGCGCCGACCTCCGGAAGGCGCGCCTCGAAGGCCTCGCCGAGGTCGAGGACGGCGCGGGCCTGGATCATCAGGGCCTCGGCCTCGGCGCCCTCGTCGGCGCCGAAGGCGAGCTGCCCGTCGGCCGCGGCGGCGGGGGCCAGCTCCCGGTGCAGGTACTCCAGGGACAGCGCGTCCAGGTCGAAGGAGCGGCGGCCCGGCTTGACCAGGTAGGCGGCGAGCGCGGTGTCCATGGCGGCGCCCTCTATGGTCCAGCCGTGCTCGGCGAAGACCCGCATGGCGCCCTTGGCGTTGTGGAAGACCTTGGGCCGGTCCGCGTCGGCCAGCCAGGCCGCGAACGCGCCCTCGTCCGCCTCGTCCAGCTCGGACGGGTCGATCCAGGCGGCCGCTCCCCCGGGCGCGGCGAGCGCGATCTCGGCGACCGAGCCCGCGCCCAGCGCCCAGGTGTCGACGGTGGCGACACCGAGGACCTGCGTGCCGTGCTCGGTGAGCCAGCCGGCCAGCTCGCCGGTGCCGAGCACGGTGCCGTCGAGCTGCACGCCGTCCGTCGTGATCGGGGTCGTCTCGGCCTCCTCGGCGCCCGGGTCCACGGCGAAGAGTCGCTCGCGCAGGGAGGGGTTGCGGATCTCCAGGGTGTCCAGGACCATCGCGACGGCCTTGCGGTCGTACGGCGTGCGAGTGAGGTCGGTGACCGTCTTCGGCAGCTCCACGCTCCGCTCCAGCTCGGTGAGCCGGCGGTTGAGCTTGACGGACTCCAGGTGGTCGCGCAGGTTCTGCCCGGCCTTGCCCTTGACCTCCTCGACGCGCTCGACGAGCTCAGCGAACGAACCGAACTGGTTGATCCACTTCGCGGCGGTCTTCTCGCCGACGCCGGGGATGCCCGGCAGGTTGTCGGACGGGTCGCCGCGCAGCGCCGCGAAGTCCGGGTACTGGGCCGGGGTCAGCCCGTACTTCTCGACGACCTTCTCCGGGGTGAAGCGGGTCAGCTCGGAGACGCCCTTGGTGGGGTAGAGCACCGTCGTGTGCTCGGAGACCAGTTGGAAGGAGTCGCGGTCGCCGGTGACGATCAGCACCTCGAAGCCCTCGGCCTCGGCCTGGGTGGCGAGGGTGGCGATCACGTCGTCCGCCTCGAACCCCTCGACTGCGAAGCGGGAGGCGTTCATCGCGTCGAGCAGTTCGCCGATCAGCTCGACCTGCCCCTTGAACTCGTCCGGGGTCTTGGAGCGGTTCGCCTTGTACTCGGTGAACTCCGCCGAGCGCCAGGTCTTGCGGGAGACGTCGAAGGCGACCGCGAAGTGCGTCGGCTCCTCGTCACGCAGCGTGTTGGCCAGCATCGACGCGAAGCCGTAGATGGCGTTCGTCGGCTGGCCCGTCGCGGTCGTGAAGTTCTCCGCGGGCAGCGCGAAGAACGCGCGGTACGCCAGCGAGTGCCCGTCCATGAGCATGAGCCGCGGCCGGGCGCCGCCGGGGGTGGTGTCGGTCTTCTTCGATGCTGTCTCTGCCACGCCCCCGATCCTGCCACGTACCACTGACAGCCGAAGCCCACGCCCTGGCAGCCGCGGTCGGCCACCCGCCTCCACGGCCTCCGGGACGCCACGCCCCCGGCCCGCCCGGCCGCCCACCCCGCAGCGCCATGCCGTGCGGAACCCGCCCCGGCCCCGCCCCGGAAGACGGTCCCTCCCGCGGCGCGCTCCGCAGCCGGGAGGCCGGGCCGGCGGCCGGGCGGGCCGCACGGGACAGTCCGTGTGCCGTTTGCCGTGGTCCGTGTCCCGGGCCTAGGGGCTTTCGCACGGTCGTGCGAGGATCGGGAGCGTTGTTCATATGCCGCGAGTCGAAGGAGAGCGTGCTATGGCCACGAAGCCGCCCATGGGTGATCCGGTTCAGGACGCGCCGGAGGTAGCCGAGCCGCAGCACGCGGCGGCGGGGCTGCCGGCCATCGGGCACACCCTGCGGATCGCCCAGCAGCAGATGGGTGTGCGGCGCACCGCGCTGACCCTGCTGCGGGTGAACCAGAAGGACGGCTTCGACTGCCCGGGCTGCGCCTGGCCGGAGCCGGAGCACCGGCACGCGGCGGAGTTCTGCGAGAACGGCGCGAAGGCGGTCGCCGAGGAGGCCACCCTGCGCCGGGTCACCCCGGAGTTCTTCGCCGCGCACTCCGTGTCCGACCTGGCGGACCGCAGCGGCTACTGGCTGGGCCAGCAGGGACGGCTCACCCACCCCATGTACCTGCCCGAGGGCGCCGATCACTACGAACCGGTCACCTGGGAGCGCGCCTTCGACATCGTCGCCGAGGAGATCACCGCCCTCGACTCCCCCGACGAGGCCCTCTTCTACACCTCGGGCCGCACCAGCAACGAGGCCGCGTTCCTCTACCAGCTCTTCGCGCGCGAACTCGGCACCAACAACCTGCCCGACTGCTCCAACATGTGCCACGAGTCGTCCGGCTCGGCCCTGTCGGAGACGATCGGCGTCGGCAAGGGCAGCGTCCTCCTGGAGGACCTGTACAAGGCCGACCTGATCATCGTCGCCGGGCAGAACCCGGGGACGAACCACCCCCGGATGCTCTCCGCCCTGGAGAAGGCCAAGGCGGGCGGCGCGCGGATCATCAGCGTCAATCCGCTGCCCGAGGCCGGTCTGGAGCGGTTCAAGAACCCGCAGACCCCGCAGGGCATGCTCAAGGGCGCCGCGCTCACCGACCTGTTCCTGCAGATCCGCATCGGCGGCGACCAGGCCCTCTTCCGTCTCCTCAACAAGCTGATCCTCGACACCGAGGGCGCGGTGGACGAGGAGTTCGTCCGCGAACACACCCATGGCTACGAGGAGTTCGCGCAGGCCGCCCGGACCGCCGACTGGGACGAGACGCTCACCGCGACCGGGCTCACGCGCGCGGAGATCGACCGCGCGCTGGAGATGGTCCTCGCCTCCCGGCGCACGATCGTGTGCTGGGCGATGGGCCTGACCCAGCACAAGCACTCGGTGCCGACCATCCGCGAGGTCGTCAACTTCCTGCTGCTGCGCGGCAACATCGGCCGCCCGGGCGCGGGGGTGTGCCCGGTGCGCGGCCACTCCAACGTGCAGGGCGACCGCACCATGGGCATCTTCGAACGCCCCGCCCCCGCCTTCCTGGACGCACTGGAGAAGGAGTTCGGCTTCGCACCGCCGCGCGAGCACGGCTACGACGTCGTACGGGCCATCCGGGCCCTGCGCGACGGCGAGGCGAAGGTCTTCTTCGCCATGGGCGGCAACTTCGTCTCCGCCTCCCCCGACACCGACGTCACCGAGGCCGCCATGCGCCGGGCCCGGCTGACCGTGCACGTGTCGACCAAGCTCAACCGCTCCCACGTGGTCACGGGCGCGCGTGCGCTGATCCTGCCCACGCTCGGCCGCACCGAGCGGGACGTGCAGGCCGGCGGCGAGCAGTTCGTCACCGTCGAGGACTCCATGGGCATGGTGCACGCCTCCCGGGGCCGACTGCGCCCCGCGGGGCCGCAGTTGAAGTCGGAGCCGGCCATCGTGTGCGCTCTGGCCCGCCGCGTGCTGGGCGAGAGGAGCGTCGTGCCGTGGGAGGAGTTCGAGAAGGACTACGCCGCGATCCGCGACCGGATCGCCCGGGTGGTCCCCGGCTTCGAGGACTTCAACGCGCGCGTGGCCCGCCCCGGCGGCTTCGCGCTGCCCCACGCCCCGCGCGACGAGCGCCGCTTCCCGACGGCCACCGGCAAGGCCAACTTCACCGCCGCGCCGGTGGAGTACCCCGAACTGCCCGAGGGCCGGCTGTTGTTGCAGACGCTGCGCTCGCACGACCAGTACAACACCACGGTGTACGGCCTCGACGACCGCTACCGGGGCATCAAGAACGGCCGGCGGGTGGTGCTGGTCAACCCGGAGGACGCGCGGGCGCTCGGGGTGGCCGACGGGTCGTACGTGGACCTGGTCGGCGAGTGGAAGGACGGCGTGGAGCGGCGGGCACCGGGCTTCCGCGTCGTGCACTATCCGACGGCCCGCGGCTGCGCCGCCTCCTACTACCCGGAGACCAACGTGCTGGTGCCGCTCGACGCCACCGCCGACACCAGCAACACCCCGGCCAGCAAGTCCGTCGTGGTGCGTCTGGAACAATCGGCGGCCGACTGAGCGTTCGCTCAGTGATTTCGGTGGCCGATCGACCACGATCCGGTCGGCACCGAGCCGACCAAGGACGAACGGAGCCGGACCCCATGGGCGAGCAGCAGCACGTGAAGTTCCCGCAGGAAGTCCTCGACGAGTACGCCGCGCTCGGCGTCGACCTGCCCGCCCTCTTCTCCGCCGGACACCTCGGCACCCGCATGGGCGTGCAGATCCTGGAGGCGTCCGCGGACCGCGTCGTCGGCACCATGCCGGTGGAGGGCAACACCCAGCCCTACGGACTGCTGCACGGCGGCGCCTCCGCCGTCCTCGCCGAGACCCTCGGCTCGGTCGGCGCCATGCTGCACGGCGGCAGCTCCAAGATCGCCGTGGGTGTCGACCTGAACTGCACCCACCACCGCGGGGCGCGCTCCGGGCTGGTCACCGGTGTGGCCACACCCGTCCACCGGGGACGCTCGACGGCGACGTACGAGATCGTGATCAGCGACGAGGAGGGACGGCGGGTGTGCAGCGCCCGTCTGACCTGCCTGCTGCGCGACGTGAACCCGGGCGACAACCCCGCCGGCGCGGCCGGCTGAGCCACGGAGCCGCCTCCGCGACCGTTGCCCCCGGACGACCGGGCCCCCTAGCTTCTTGCCATGACAACGGGAGGAGCGCTCCGGCCGGGGGCGCGGTCGAGCCGGTCACACCCCCAACCACGCTCCACGTCAGTGGATCTGACGTGCCGCCACCGAACCGGGGAAGACCGGTCCGGCAGGGGACCCGGGACGTGAGCGGCGTCGGGCCGCTCGAACCGGGCGAGGGCACGCGCGCGTGGGGCACGTCCGACCGGGACGACCCGGATGCCCCGGGCGATGCCCCGCCCCGCCCCGGCGCCCTCGCGCACGGCCCGATCGCGCCTCTCGCCCGGCTGTACCGGCGGCACCGCCGGGCCGCCCTCACGGCCCTGACGCTCGCTCTTCTCCTCGCGGGCGGCGGCTACTTGTGCGCCATCCGCCAGGACGCGCCGCAGCCCCCTCCGCCGCCCCCGGCGCCGCCCTACCCGTCCCTGGTGACCGACGTGTCCTACCTGGACGAGGTCGCCGCACCCCACGCGGCAGAAACCAGGACATTCAGCTTCGCGGTGCTGGTCAGCGTGCAGACCGGTCCGCCCGTGACCGTCACCGGCATCGACCAGCCGTACGCGGGACTTTCCCTCACCTCCGAGCCCCGCGCCCCTTTCCTCGTCCGGGCAGGATCCGCCCATAAAGTTGTGATCACCATGCATGTGAAGGAATGCGGAAAAGTGCCGGGGAACGCCGGACTCCCTTTCCTGGACGTAACACTGCGTAATAAACGCGCAATCCAGGTGCACGGCTTCATCCTCGGGCCACGGTATGCGCAGAGCCTCTCCCAGGCCCTGCAAGTCGCCTGCGGCAACGGTTCCCAGTAATCACCAAAACCCTTGAGACGCCTGATCGCAGCAACCCCCGTCCTGCGGGTTCTCAGAATCCGGACCGGGCGAATCTGCCTGAATTCCACTCTTCCACCCGCCGCGTACCGCTCTGCATTACGTCCTGTCATAACAAGAGAGTCACAGCCTTGGCCAAGCCCTCCTCGACGTTCCCTGTGCGCGCCTAGAGTCACGGCCAGTCACGGCGCGTCGGATTACCTCTTCGACTCCGCGCTCGACTCGACCTCTTCCAGGGGGGAGGGGCCGTGCCAGGGAAAGGACTGATCGTGCGTCAACGTTCACTCATCGCCGTTACCGCAGCACTGGCAGCGGGAGCACTCACCCTCACCGCCTGCGGCTCGCGCGGCGGCGACAAGGGTTCGGACTCCGGCAACGGTGGCACCACCGTGGTCATCGGCGTCGACGCCCCGCTGACCGGCGACCTGTCCGCCATGGGCCTCGGCATCAAGAACTCCGCCGACCTCGCCGCCAAGACGGCCAACAAGCAGAAGTTCGTCGAGGGCGTCACCTTCAAGATCCAGGCCCTGGACGACCAGGCCCAGCCCTCCTCGGGCCAGCAGAACGCCGTCAAGCTCGTCGCCAACAAGGACGTCCTCGGCACCGTCGGCCCCCTCAACTCCTCCGTCGCGGAGTCCATGCAGAAGGTCTTCGACGACGCCAAACTGGTCCAGGTCTCCCCCGCCAACACCGGCCCCTCCCTCAGCCAGGGCCCCGACTGGCGGACCAAGAAGGAGCGCCAGTACAAGTCGTACTTCCGCACCGCGACCACGGACGCCATCCAGGGCCCGTTCGCCGCCCAGTACGTCTACAACACCGCGAAGAAGACCAAGGTCTTCGTCATCGACGACAAGAAGACCTACGGTGCCGGCCTGGCCGGCACCTTCACCGACGAGTTCAAGAAGCTCGGCGGCAAGGTCGTCGGCACCGAGCACATCAACCCCGACACCAAGGACTTCTCCGCGGTCGCCACCAAGGTCAAGAAGTCCGGCGCGGACATCGTCTACTACGGCGGCGAATACCCGCAGGCCGGCCCGCTCAGCAAGCAGATCAAGGCCGCCGGCGCCAAGATCCCGCTCATCGGCGGCGACGGCATCAACGACGCCAAGTTCATCGAGCTGGCCGGCCCCGACAGCGGCGGCGACCTCGCCACCTCCGTCGGCACCCCGGTCGAGGAACTCGACTCCGCCAAGCAGTTCACGGCCGACTACAAGGCCGCCGGCTACAAGGAGGAGTACTCCGCCTACGGCGGCTACTCCTACGACTCCGCCTGGGCCATCATCGAGGCCGTCAAGAAGGTCGTCGACGACAACGGCGGCAAGCTGCCCTCCGACGCCCGCGCCAAGGTCACCGAGGCCATGCAGAACGTCTCCTTCGACGGAGTGACCGGCAAGGTCTCCTTCGACGAGTTCGGCGACGCCACCAACAAGCAGCTCACCGTCTACGCCGTCAAGGACGGCGCCTGGGCCTCGGTCCACTCCGGAACCTACACGGGCTGATCCACCACCAGCACCGCTCAACCGTCGCGCGGGGCGCTGTTCCACTGGCGCCCCGCGCGTACTCGCATCCGGCCACATTCGACAAACATCCGAAGTCTCGGAGGACATGCGGTGAACGAACTGCCGCAGCAGCTGGTCAACGGCCTGCTACTGGGATCCATGTACGGGCTGGTCGCCATCGGCTACACGATGGTCTATGGCATCGTCCAGCTCATCAACTTCGCCCACGGCGAGATCTTCATGACCGGCGCCTTCGGCGGACTCTCGGTCTACCTGTGGGTACTTCCGAACGGCACGTCCATGTGGATCGCGCTGCCGCTCATGCTCCTCGGCGCCATCATCGTCGCCGTCCTCGTCGCCATCGGGGCGGAACGGTTCGCCTACCGTCCCCTGCGCGGCGGCCCACGCCTGGCGCCCCTGATCACCGCCATCGGTCTCTCCCTCGCCCTGCAGCAGGCGGTGTGGGCCTGGTACCCGGACGCCAAGTCCGCGCGCACCTTCCCGCAGATCGCCGGAGGCCCCTTCGAGATCGGCAACGTCACCATCCAGACCGGTGACATCTTCGTCTTCTGCGCCGCCCCCATCAGCATGGCCATCCTCGCCTACTTCGTCATGAAGACCCGCACCGGACGCGGCATGCAGGCCACCGCCCAGGACCCCGACACCGCCAAGCTCATGGGCGTCAACACCGACCGCATCATCGTGGTCGCCTTCGCCCTCGGCGCCACCTTCGCCGCCGTCGGCGGCGTCGCCTACGGCCTCAAGTACGGCGAGATCCAGTTCCGCATGGGCTTCATCCTCGGACTCAAGGCCTTCACCGCGGCCGTCCTCGGCGGGATCGGCAACATCTACGGCGCCATGATCGGCGGGCTCGTCCTCGGCGTCGCCGAGACCCTCGCCACCGCCTACATCTCCGACATCCCCGGCATGGACCAGTTCGGCAGCCAGTCCTGGGCCGACGTCTGGGCGTTCGTACTCCTCATCCTCGTGCTGCTGTTCCGGCCCCAGGGCCTGCTCGGCGAGCGCGTCGCGGACAGGGCGTGACACCGATGACCACACAGACCACCGCACCCGAAACGCCCAGCGCCCCCACCGCCGGCAGCGAACCCACCGGGCTCATCCGCATACCCGAGCAGATCGGCCGCGCCCTGGCCACCGGCGGCGCCGTCCTCACCTTCATCTCCACCTTCCTCGCCTGGACCTGGACCTCCGAGTTCTCCGGAGACCTCACGGTCTACGGCTACCCGGGCGGCCTGCAGGTCCTCGTCCTCATCGGCGCCGTCCTCACCATCCTCTTCGCCCTCTCCTCCTACGGCATCAAGGGCCTCGGCTGGCTCACCCCGGCCGGCGCCGACGCGGCCGTCAAACTCACCGCCCTCGCCACATTCGCCACCGCCTGGTACGCGGTGCTCGCCATCAGCATCGAACTCGGCGGCGTCGTCAACCTCGAGCCCGGCGGCTACATCGTCGCCGTCACCAGCCTCGCCACCCTCGTCGGCGCCCTGGCCCTGCCCTTCGAACGCCCCGAACCCAACCCCGTGGACCCCGACGACGGCGGCCGGGAACAGCTCAAGCAGAAAACGGCCCACCTCCGGGAGACGCTCAAGGCCGTCTTCGCCACCGGCACCGCCCGGCCCGTCGGCAAGCTCGCGCCCTACGCCGAGATCCTCGTCATCATCGCGGCCATGGCCATCGGCCTGACCGTCTTCACCTACGGCATCGGCACCCCCGACAGCGAACTCTTCATCGGCTTCCTCATCACCGCCGGCTTCAGCTTCGCCGCCCTCGCCAAGGCCGGACTGGTGGGCCGCGTCTCGACGATCACCGCCAGGCACCGCAACATCACGATGATCGGCGCCTTCGTCGCAGCCGCCGCCTTCCCCTTCACCCAGTCCGACGACCAGTACGCGGCCATCGGCGTCTACATCCTGATCTTCGCCACCGTCGCACTCGGCCTGAACATCGTCGTCGGCCTCGCCGGCCTCCTCGACCTCGGCTACGTCGCCTTCCTCGGCGTCGGCGCCTACACCGCGGCCCTGGTCTCCGGCTCCCCGTCCTCACCCCTGCACGTCCATCTGCCGTTCTGGGCCTCCGCGTTGCTCGGCGGCGCCGTCGCCATGGTCTTCGGCGTCCTCATCGGCGCCCCCACCCTGCGACTGCGGGGCGACTACCTCGCCATCGTCACGCTCGGCTTCGGTGAGATCTTCCGCATCACCGTCAACAACACCGACGGCACCTCCGGACCCGACGTCACCAACGGCTCCAACGGCATCTCGTCGATCCCGAACCTGAACATCCTCGGCTTCGACTTCGGCCAGGAGCACACCTTCCTCGGGCTCACCATCGCCCGCTTCGCCAACTACTTCCTGCTGATGCTCCTGATCACGCTGATCGTCGTCGTGGTCTTCCGGCGCAGCAGCGACTCCCGCATCGGCCGCGCCTGGATCGCCATCCGCGAGGACGAGACCGCCGCGCGCGCCATGGGCATCAACGGCTTCCGCGTCAAGCTCATCGCCTTCGCCCTCGGCGCCACCCTGGCCGGCCTCGCCGGCGCCGTCCAGGCGCACGTCACCTACACCGTGACCCCCGAGCAGTACCAGTTCGCCCACGTCGTGCCGCCCAACTCCGCCTTCCTGCTCGCCGCGGTCGTCCTCGGCGGCATGGGCACCATCAGCGGCCCCCTCGTCGGCGCGGCTCTGCTCTACCTCATCCCGGCCAAGCTCCAGTTCCTCGGCGACTACCAGCTCCTGGCCTTCGGTCTCGCACTCGTACTGCTGATGCGCTTCCGCCCGGAAGGCCTCATCCCCAACCGGCGCCGCCAGCTCGAGTTCCACGAGCAGACGGAGGCACCCGCGGTCCTCAGCAAGGCAGGGGTCTGACCCATGACTACCGACACCACCACCAAGGACACCACGCCCACCCCGGCCACCTCGGGCGAGACCGTCCTCGACGCACGCGGCGTCACCATGCGCTTCGGCGGCCTGACCGCCGTGCGCGGAGTCGACCTCACCGTCAACAGCGGCGAGATCGTAGGACTCATCGGCCCCAACGGCGCCGGCAAGACCACCTTCTTCAACTGCCTCACCGGCCTCTACACCCCCACCGAGGGCGAGGTCCGCTACAAGGGCAACGTACTGCCGCCCAAGTCCTTCAAGGTCACCGCCGCCGGCATCGCCCGCACCTTCCAGAACATCCGCCTGTTCGCCAACATGACGGTCCTGGAGAACGTGCTCGTCGGCCGGCACACCCGCACCAAGGAAGGACTCTGGTCCGCCCTGCTGCGCGGCCCCGGATTCCACCGCGCCGAAGCCGCCTCCCGCGCACGGGCCATGGAGCTCCTGGAATTCGTGGGCCTCGCCCACAAGGCCGAGCACCTCTCCCGCAACCTGCCCTACGGCGAGCAGCGCAAGCTGGAGATCGCCCGCGCCCTGGCCAGCGAGCCGGGCCTGCTCCTCCTGGACGAGCCCACCGCCGGCATGAACCCCCAGGAGACCCGGGCCACCGAGGAACTCGTCTTCGCCATCCGGGACATGGGCATCGCCGTACTCGTCATCGAGCACGACATGCGGTTCATCATGAACCTCTGCGACCGCGTCGCCGTACTCGTCCAGGGCGAGAAGCTCATCGAGGGCGACAGCGCCACCGTCCAGCGCGACGAGCGCGTCATCGCCGCCTACCTCGGCGAACCCTTCGAAGGCGCGCCCGGCGCCGAGGAGGCCGCCGAGGTCGAGAACGCCGAGGCACAAGCCGAGGCGGCCGAGACGCAGGCAGAGGCGCAGGCAGAGGACGACACCCCGCAGGACGCCGCGCCCGGCAAGGAGAACGACCGATGACCGCACTGCTCGAAGTCGAGGACCTCCGCGTCGCCTACGGCAAGATCGAGGCCGTCAAGGGCATCTTCTTCACGGTCGAGGCCGGTCAGGTCGTCACCCTCATCGGCACCAACGGCGCCGGCAAGACCACGACGCTGCGCACCCTGTCCGGGCTGCTCAAGCCCGTCGGCGGGCAGATCAGATTCAACGGCAAGTCGCTGAAGAAGATCCCCGCCCACCAGATCGTCTCCCTGGGACTCGCCCACTCCCCCGAGGGGCGGCACATCTTCCCGCGGATGACGATCGAGGACAATCTCCGGCTCGGCGCCTTCCTGCGCAAGGACAGGGAAGGCATCGAAAAGGACATTCAGCACGCCTACGATCTCTTCGCCATCCTCGGCGAACGCAGAAAGCAGGCCGCGGGCACCCTCTCCGGCGGCGAGCAGCAAATGCTCGCCATGGGCCGGGCGCTGATGTCCCAGCCGAAACTGCTCATGCTCGACGAGCCCTCCATGGGCCTTTCGCCGATCATGATGCAGAAGATCATGGCGACCATCGCCGAACTGAAATCCCAGGGCACGACGATTCTGCTCGTCGAGCAGAACGCCCAGGCGGCGCTTTCCCTCGCCGACCAGGGGCACGTCATGGAGGTCGGCAACATCGTGCTGTCCGGCACCGGCCAGGACCTGCTGCACGACGAATCGGTCCGCAAGGCGTACCTGGGCGAGGACTGACCCCACCGGGTCACCGCCGAGACGAGAACGGGCTCGCGTCCCCTTACGGGACGCGAGCCCATTCCCTTTGCGCTGTTGTGTCCGGCTCAGTCCTTGTCGGACCCGGCGCCCTTCGCGGCCTTCTTCTCCTCGCTGTCCTGGATGACCGCCTCCGCGACCTGCTGCATCGACATGCGGCGGTCCATCGAGGTCTTCTGGATCCAGCGGAACGCGGCCGGCTCGGTCAGCCCGTACTCCGTCTGAAGGATCGACTTGGCACGGTCGACCAGCTTGCGGGTCTCCAGCCGCTGGGTGAGGTCGGCGACCTCCTTCTCCAGTTCCTTCAGCTCGGTGAACCGCGAGACGGCCATCTCGATCGCCGGAACGACGTCGCTCTTGCTGAAAGGCTTGACGAGATACGCCATCGCCCCGGCGTCCCGGGCCCGCTCCACCAGGTCGCGCTGCGAGAACGCGGTGAGCATGAGCACGGGTGCGATCCGCTCCTCGGCGATCCGCTCCGCGGCCGAGATGCCGTCGAGCTTGGGCATCTTCACATCGAGGATCACCAGGTCCGGGCGGTGCTCGCGGGCCAGCTCCACGGCCCGCTCCCCATCGCCGGCCTCGCCGACGACCTGGTAGCCCTCCTCCTCCAGCATCTCTTTGAGATCGAGCCGGATCAGCGCCTCGTCCTCGGCGATGACGACCCGGGTCGTCAGCGGAGGCACGTGCGACTTGTCGTCGTCGGACACGTCAACGGGCTGGGGCGACTCGGCGGTCACGGGGGCGCTCCTTGGTCCGGGGCGGGCGGATACTGCTCCCAAGAGCGTACCGAGCTGCGGTAAGGTGGTCAGGCAGCGGGTCGGGGGCAACCTTCGATTCGTCGGGCCCCGGTAGCCCAATTGGCAGCAGGCAATGGATTCAAAACCCATACAGTGTCGGTTCGAGTCCGACCCGGGGCACTTTTCCTTCGATTCAAAGGTCGTCACTTGCGGCGGAGGATCCCCTGTCGGGTGATCCTCCGCCGTTCGCCGTGTGTCGTCCCGACCGCTCTCGCAGAGTGCTCACATGTACGACGCCAGCACACGCAAGCGAGCCCTTTCGCTGGTCCACCAGGGCCGCAGTCTGAACTCGGTCAGCAAGGAGACCGGCGTCTCCCGCGCCGCGATCCGCGCTTGGCAGACACGCGCCGAGCCTCTTCACCGGAACCGCGCGATGTCCTGCCCGCGTTGTCGCGACGCACCCTGGGAGCCCGAAGAGATCACGGCCTACACCTACCTGCTGGGCCTGTACCTCGGCGACGGCTGCGTCAGCTCGCTGCGCAGGGGCGTCCACTTCCTTCGCATCACGTGCGCGGACGCCTGGCCCGGCCTGATCGAAGCCTGCGCCGAGGCCGTGCAACGTGTCCGTCCCGACAACAAGGTGTTCCGAGTCCAGCGCCAGGGCTGCCAGAACGTCACCTGTTACAGCAAGCACTGGCCCTGCCTCTTCCCCCAGCACGGCCCCGGCAAGAAGCACGAGCGCCGGATCACGCTCAAGCCCTGGCAGCAGGAGATGGTCGACACGCACCCGTGGGAATTCGTCCGGGGCCTCATCCACTCCGACGGCTGCCGTATCACCAATTGGACGACCCGCCTCGTCGGCGGCGAGCGCAAGCGCTACGAGTATCCGCGGTACTTCTTCACCAACACGTCGGCGGACATCGTGCGGCTCTTCACCGACACCCTCGACAAGGTCCGCGTCGAGTGGAAGCCGCTGCATCAGAGCCGCGCCGCCGTGACGATCTCCGTCGCCCGCAAAGCCTCCGTATCGCTCATGGACGCTCATGTCGGGCCCAAGCACTGAGCCGGTGCTATCGGGGGCTGTCGTCCTCGCCGATGTGGTGCACCCGGACCAGGTTCGTCGAGCCCGGCACCCCGGGGGGCGAGCCCGCCGTGATCACCACCACGTCGCCCTTCTCGCAGCGGCCGTACCGCAGGAGCAGTTCGTCGACCTGCTCGACCATGGCGTCGGTCGAGTCGACGCGCGGGCCGAGGAACGTCTCGACGCCCCAGGTGGCGCTGAGTTGGGAGCGGGTGGCCGGTTCCGGGGTGAAGGCCAGCAGCGGGATGGGTGAGCGGTAGCGGGAGAGCCGGCGGGCGGTGTCGCCCGACTGTGTGAAGGCGACCAGGAATTTCGCGCCGAGGAAGTCGCCGATCTCCGCCGCCGCTCGGGCCACGGCGCCGCCCTGCGTGCGGGGCTTGTTGCGGTCGGTCAGCGGCGGCAGGCCCTTGGCCAGGAGGTCCTCCTCGGCCGCCGCGACGATGCGGGCCATCGTCCGCACCGTCCCCACCGGGTGCTTGCCCACACTGGTCTCGCCCGAGAGCATCACCGCGTCCGTGCCGTCGAGCACCGCGTTGGCCACGTCCGAGGCCTCCGCGCGGGTCGGGCGGGAGTTGCCGATCATCGAGTCGAGCATCTGCGTGGCGACGATCACCGGCTTGGCGTTCCGCCGGGCCACTTCGACCGCGCGCTTCTGGACGATCGGGACCTGCTCCAGCGGCATCTCCACGCCCAGGTCGCCGCGGGCGACCATGATGCCGTCGAAGGCGGCCACGATGTCGTCGACGGCCTCCACCGCCTGCGGTTTCTCGATCTTGGCGATGACGGGGAGGCGGCGGCCCTCGTCGTCCATGACGCGGTGGACGTCGAGGATGTCCCGGCCACCGCGGACGAACGACAGTGCGACGACGTCGAAGCCGGTGCGCAGCGCCCAGCGCAGGTCGTCCTCGTCCTTCTTCGACAGAGCGGGGACCGAGACGGCGACGCCGGGGAGATTGAGCCCCTTGTGGTCGGAGATCACGCCGCCCTCGATCACCCGGGTGCGGACGCGGGGGCCGTCGACGGCGGTGACCTCAAGACACACCTTGCCGTCGTCGACGAGGACGCGCTCGCCGGGGGTGACGTCCTCGGCGAGGCCCGCGTGGGTGGTGCCGCAGATGTCGCCGTCGCCCTCGACGCCCTCTTCGACGGTGATGGTGAAGGTGTCGCCGCGTTCGAGGAGTACGGGTCCCTCGCGGAAGCGGCCGAGCCGGATCTTCGGGCCCTGAAGGTCGGCGAGGATTCCGACGCTGCGTCCGCTCTCGTCGGCGGCTCTGCGCACGTGCCGGTAGCGCGCCTCGTGTTCGGCGTGGCCGCCGTGGCTGAGGTTGAAGCGGGCGACGTCCATTCCGGCGTCGACCAGTGCCTTGATCTGGTCGTACGTGTCGGTGGCGGGCCCCAGAGTACAGACGATCTTTGCTCGGCGCATGATGTGAGCCTAGGCCTTACCAGTGGGTAGACGATTGGTACGACGTGACCACTCAACAACCTTTGGATGAAGGGGTATTGACAACTGTTGAACTGTGCGGGGCGGCGCTCGGGCAAGCGTTCGTCCCGTTCGCGGACCGGAAGACGCAACGGATGTCACGTCATCACAGTCTGGGCGGTGCCATGGTGAAGCGCGCGTCGACCTGCGCGTGGACGTGCTGCCGCTCGGGTTCGAGGTCCAGGGGCGCGGCCTCATCCTCGGGCGCGGCGCCTCCGTAGGCCTGCCTCGATCTCATCCGCCCGGGTGCCGGTGCCCAGGGCTGGGTGTTCTCCGCGCCGATGTCGGCGAGTTCGACGAGGGCGGTAAGTGAGGTGCCGAGTGCCTCGGCGTACTCCCTGGCCCGCTGGACGGCGTCCTGTACGGCCTGCCGGCGTGCCTCCCGGTGGGCCGGTGAGCCGGGGCGCAGTGCCCACCAGGGGCCGTCCACCCGGGTGAGTTCGGAGTCGGCCAGTCGGGTGGTGAGTTCTCCGAGTGCGGTGAAGTCGCAGAGTGCGGCGGTGAGGCGGACGGCGCCGTGGTAGGTGCGGACGCGCTCGCCGCGGCCGTGCCGGGCCGGTTCGGGGGTGAGGGAGAGGGCGCCGGTCTCGAGGTTCTCCACCGCCTGGCCGTAGGACTTGACGAGGTCCAGGACGTGGGCGTTGCGCCGGGTGAGGTCGTCCAGGGTGGAACGGCGGTCCTTGCCGCGGGCGGTGACGGTGATGCCGATCCGGGCGATCTCGGGGTCGACTTCCAGGTGCGCCTCGCCGCGGACGGCTATCCGGGGGGCGTCGGGGGTGCCGTAGGGGACGGCGGGGCCGGGTTCCGGAGCGGGGGCTGAGGTCATACGCCCCACTCTGTCACCAGTGGCCGGTTTTCCGCCCCTGCCGGTCATCAGATCGCAACCTTCCGGGGGTGTTGCGGTTCGCCGCGGACCGCCAGAATCTACGCGCGTCATCGACTTGTTTCACGAGGAGAACCAGACATGCCGTTGAACCGCCGGAAGTTTCTGACGAAGTCCGCCGCCACCGGGGCGGGGGTGGCGCTGACCGGCGCCGTAGCGGCTCCGGCGGCCGAGGCAGCGCCCGCCGCTGCCGCCGCGGCGGGCCAGAAGGCCGAGAAGCCGGGCAAGCGCTACTCCCTGACCGTCATGGGCACGACCGACCTGCACGGGCACGTGTTCAACTGGGACTACTTCAAGAACGGCGAGTACAGCGACGCGGCGGGCAACGCCCAGGGTCTGGCCCGGGTCTCGACGCTGGTGGACCAGGTCCGCAAGGAGAAGGGCCGTGACCACACGCTGCTCCTGGACGCCGGTGACACGATT
Source organism: Streptomyces sp. NBC_01788 (assembly GCF_035917575.1). Taxonomy (GTDB): domain Bacteria; phylum Actinomycetota; class Actinomycetes; order Streptomycetales; family Streptomycetaceae; genus Streptomyces. The sequence continues at coordinate 2,232,650 of NZ_CP109090.1, forward strand.
CAGGGCACCCCGCTGACGTACTACTACGCGAAGGTGGACCCGATCACCGCCAAGCGTGGTCCGGTGCACCCGATGGCCAAGGCGATGAACGCCATCGGGTACGACGCGGTGGCGCTCGGCAACCACGAGTTCAACTACGGCATCGAGACGCTGCGCAAGTTCGAGGAGCAGTGCGACTTCCCGCTGCTCGGCGCGAACGCGGTGGACCACAAGACGCGGAAGCCGGCCTTCCCGCCGTACTTCATCAAGAAGTTCCACCAGCCGGGCGCCGCGCCGGTGACGGTGGCCGTGCTGGGTCTGACCAACCCGGGCATCGCGATCTGGGACAAGGCCTACGTCCAGGGCAAGTTGGACTTCCCGGGTCTTGAGGAGCAGGCCGCGAAGTGGGTGCCCAAGCTGCGTTCGATGGGCGCGGACGTGGTCATCGTCTCGGCGCACTCGGGCACGTCCGGCACCTCGTCGTACGGCGACCAGCTCCCGTACGTGGAGGACGCCGCCGCGAACATCGCGCGGCAGGTGCCCGGCATCGACGCGATCCTGGTGGGCCACGCGCACAAGGAGATCGCGGAGCTGAAGGTCGTCAACGAGAAGACCGGCAGGACGGTCGTGCTGTCGGAGCCCCTGTGCTACGCCGAGCGGCTCTCCCTGTTCGACATCGAGCTGGTGTTCGCCAAGGGCAAGTGGGAGGTGGAGTCGGTCTCCGCCTCGCTGCGCAACACCAACACCGTCGCCGACGACCCGAAGATCACCAAGCTGCTCAAGGACGAGCACGCGAAGGTCGTGAAGTACGTCAACCAGGTGGTCGGCCGGGCGACGGAGACCCTCACCACGGTCGACGCCCGCTACAAGGACGCCCCGATCATCGACCTGATCAACAAGGTGCAGGAGGACGTGGTGAAGGCCGCGCTGGCGGGCACGCAGTACGCCGCGCTGCCGGTCGTCTCGCAGGCCTCCCCCTTCTCGCGCACCTCCGAGATCCCGGCCGGCAACGTGACGATCCGGGACCTGTCGAGCCTGTACGTGTACGACAACACGCTGGTCGCCAAGCTGATGACGGGTGGCCAGCTGCGGGCGTACCTGGAGTACTCGGCGGAGTACTTCGTGCAGACGGCCGCCGGCGCGCCGGTCGACGTGGACAAGCTGACGAACGCGGGCGGCCGCCCGGACTACAACTACGACTACGTGTCGGGCCTTCAGTACGACATCGACATCGCCCAGCCGGCCGGTTCGCGGATCAAGAACCTGACGTTCGGCGGTGCGCCGCTGGACGACGCCCAGGAGTTCGTGATGGCGGTGAACAACTACCGGGCCAACGGTGGTGGCGCCTTCCCGTACGTGGCCTCGGCGAAGGAGCTGTGGGCGGAGTCGACCGAGATCCGTACGCGGATCGCGGAGTGGGTCACGGCGAAGGGCGAGCTGGACCCGAAGGACTTCGCGTCGCTGGACTGGAAGCTGACGCGTAACGGCACGCCGGTGTTCTGATCGGTTTCCTTCTTCCAGGGACGGCCTCGGATCCCGTCCCGCCAGGTCAAGGCGTCAGTGCCTTGATCTGGCGGGACGGCGGGATCTGGGGCCGTCGCCGTTCCAGGCCGAAGGTGGTGAAGGCGGTGCGGGCGGGCAGCGGGTAGGCCCGTGCGCCGGTGACCGAGTTGAGGATGGTGGCGCTGCGCCAGGCGGCGAGGCCCAGGTCGGGGGCGCCGACGCCGTGGGTGTGGCGTTCGGCGTTCTGCACGTAGACGTGGCAGCCGGTGGCGGTGATGGCCGGGTCGAGGTCGAGTCGGAACTGCTCGTCGATCCGGAGGCGTTCCCTGCCATCGCGGCGCAGGTAGGGGTCGAGGCCGGTGAGCAGGGGTGTGACGGGGCGTTCGCGGTAGCCGGTGGCGAGGACGACGGCGTCGGTGGTGTGGCGGGTGCGGGTGCCCTGTTGCAGGTGTTCGAGGTGGAGTTCGAGCCGGGAGCCGGCGACCCGGCCTGCGGTGCGGACCCGGACGCCGGGGGTCAGGACGGCGTCGGGCCAGCCGCCGTCCAGCGTGCGGCGGTAGAGCTCGTCGTGGATGGCGGCGAGGGTGTCGGTGTCGACGCCCTTGTGGAGCTGCCACTGGCCGATGACGAGCCGGTCGCGCACGGGTTCGGCCAGGGCGTGGAAGTAGCGCATGTAGTCGGGGGTGAAGTGCTCCAGGCCGAGCTTGGAGTATTCCATCGGGGCGAAGGCCTCGGTGCGGCCGATCCAGTGCAGCCGCTCGGCGCCGGCCCGGCGGTGGCGCAGCAGGTCGAGGAAGACCTCGGCGCCGGACTGTCCGGAGCCGACGACGGTGATGTGGCCGGCCGCGAGGAGGGTGTCGCGGTGGTCGAGGTAGTCGGCGGCGTGGACGACGGGGACGCCGGGGGCGTCGGCGAGGGGTTTCAGCGGGGCGGGGACGTGGGGTGAGGTGCCGATGCCGAGGACGACGTTGCGGGTGTGGGCGCGGCCGACGGCCTCCGCTTCACCGTCGGCGTCGCGCTGGGTGAAGTCGACCTCGAAGAGGCGGAGTTCGGGGTTCCAGCGGACGGCGTCGACGTGGTGGCCGTAGCGCACGGCGGGCAGGTTCTCCGAGACCCAGCGGCAGTAGGCGTCGTATTCGGCGCGCTGGATGTGGAAGCGCTCGGCGAAGTAGAAGGGGAAGAGCCGGTCGCGGGTCTTCAGGTAGTTGAGGAAGGACCAGTGGCTGGCCGGGTCGGCGAGCGTGACGAGGTCGGCGAGGAAGGGCACTTGGAGGCGGGAGCCGTCGATGAGCAGGCCGGGGTGCCAGTGGAAGCGGGGGCGCTGTTCGTAGAAGACGGTGTCGAGGCCGGTGAGCGGGTGGGCGAGCGCGGCCAGGGAGAGGTTGAACGGCCCGATGCCGATGCCGACCAGGTCGAGGGGGGCCTGGGGGGTGTGGAGCGCGGGATGGTTCATCTGGGGGTGCTTCCTTCCACCAGTTTCAGCAGGGTGGCCAGGTCTTCGGTCCGGGTGTCCGGGTTGAGCAGGGTGGCCTTGAGCCAGAGCCGGTCGTCGAGGCGGGCGCGGCCGAGGACGGCGCGGCCTTCGGTGAGGAGTGCGCGGCGGACGGTGGCGACGGCGTCGTCGGTGGCGCCGGCGGGCCGGAACAGGACGGTGCTGATGGTGGGCCGGTCGTGGAGTTCGAAGCCGGGGTGGTCGTGGATGAGGTCGGCGAACTCGCGGGCGCGGGCGCAGACCTGATCGACGAGGGCGCCGAGGCCGCTGCGGCCGAGGGCCTTGAGGGTGACGGCGATCTTGAGGACGTCGGGGCGGCGGGTGGTGCGCAGGGAGCGGCCGAGCAGGTCGGGCAGGCCGGCCTCGGTGTCGTCGCCGGCGTTGAGGTAGTCGGCGCGCTGGTGCAGGACGGCGAGGTCGCGGGGGTGGCGGACGGCGAGGAGTCCGGCGGCGACCGGCTGCCAGCCGAGTTTGTGCAGGTCGAGGGTGAGGGTGTGGGCGGCTTCGAGCCCGGTCAGCTTGTCGCGGTGGCGTTCGCTGAACAGCAGTCCCCCGCCGTGGGCGGCGTCGATGTGCAGCCGGGCGCCGTGGGCGGCGCACAGTCCGGCGATCTCGGGGAGGGGGTCGATGAGTCCGGCGTCGGTGGTGCCTGCGGTGGCGGCTACGACGACGGAGCCGCGGGAGCTGCCGAGGTCGGTGAGGGCGCTGTGCAGGGCGGCGGGGTCGAGGGTGCCGGAGGGGGCGGGCACGATCACGGGTTCGGGCAGGCCGAGCAGCCAGGCGGCGCGGGGCAGGGAGTGGTGGGCGTTGGCGCCGCAGACGAGGCGGACGCCGCCGCCGTGGGACTCGCGGGCGAGCAGCAGGGCGAGCTGGTTGGACTCGGTGCCGCCGGTGGTGACGACGGAGTCGGCGAGGCCGGCCTCGTGGGCGAGTGTCCGGGTGACGAGGGCTTCGAGCTCGGAGGCGGCGGGTGCCTGGTCCCAGGAGTCCAGGGAGGGGTTGAGGGCGCTGACGGCGAGGTCGGCGGCGGTGGCCACGGCGAGGGGCGGGCAGTGCAGGTGGGCCGCGCAGAGGGGGTCGGCGGGGTCGGCGGCGCCTTCGGCGAGTGCGTGGACGAGGCCGCGCAGGGCGTCGGGGTCGCCGTGCTCGGGCAGCACGTCGCCCACGGCGTCGCGTATGCGGGCGGCGACGGCGTCGGGTCCGCCGGCGGGCAGGGGGCCGCCGCGGGCGTGGCGGCCGCTGTCGAGGGCGTCGAGCACGGTGTCGAGCAGGGGCCGCAACGCGTGCGGGCCGTCGGGACCGGAGGCGAGGCGGGCGGGGTGGTCCAGGGGCGGCGGGGTGCTCATGGGACTGTCCTCCGTGGCGCGGGGGCAGGGAATTCCAGCTTGTAGGCAGTAAAGCCGGACTCGCCCGAAAGATCGACGATCGGAACCCGAAAGTGGGTACTGCCGTACGGGGAAAACGTGTTGGGGTCCCGTGGGCCTGTCCTCGGCCGAGGAAGTCGTCCCGGTGGTCCTCGGCCCGGCGCGCGAAGGGGCGGGCGGGGGTGCCGGTGATCTCCTCGACGGTGTGCGTGATCTCCGGGGGTACGCCACGGTGGACTCGAGGGTCTTCAGCAGGCCCTGGAGCGGGTGCGGCGGCAGGTGCGGGGAGAGCTCGGCGGCCCACACGGCCGGCACAGGCGCCCGGAAGCCGAGTCCCGGCACCCCCCCCCACCGACCTACGGCCGCCCGCCCGGCACCGGTGCCCCCGTGCCGCGACACGGCATCCCCGACGCCGCCCGCGTCGAGCGGCCCGTCGCCCCGGCGACCGCAGGCGCCACCCCGGGGCATCGGACGGCCGGTGGTGGCCGCGCCGCACACCTCGCCCGGTCGGCATCGGTGACTGGACGCCGCGTCCCGACGTCACCGACGACCAGCGGACGCCCGGCCGTGCGGGCGGATGACCGGCGGCGCCCGGCCGTGCGGGCGGATGACCGGGGCGCCCGGCCGTGCGGGCGGACGACCGGCGGCGCCCGGCCGTGCGGGCGGACGACCGGCGGCGCCCGGCCGTGCGGGCGGACGACCGGCACTGGCGCCTTCGCACTGCGCACCGGTGCCGACATCGCCCGCGGCCGACGGCCCGCCGCCACTCCGGCGGCCGCAGGCAGCAGCCGGGGCCGACCGGGCGTCGGCGGCGACGCCACGCGCGCCGCCGCCGGCGGGGCCGGAGGACGGCGGGCGCGGGACGGGTTCCGGGTTACGCCTCGCGGACGCGCAGGGCGCGGGTCAGGTCGTCGAGCTGGTCGACGAGCTTGCGGCGCAGGGCCGGGGTCGGGTCGCCCTCGTGCAGGCAGGTTTCGCCCAGGCGCAGGTGGTCGGCGTCGATGGCGTGCACCGGGAACGCCCAGCGGCCGGCGGCCTCGGCGATGGCGGGGCCGCGGCGCTCGGCGAGGGCGACCGCGTCCTGGTAGAAGCGGGCGACGTAGTCCCGTACGAGATCGGCCTGCTCGGGCTGCCAGAAGCCCTTCGCGGTGGCGGTGAACAGGTAGTTCGACAGGTCGGTGCGCTCGTCGGTGGCGAACATCGACTGCCAGGCGGCGCGCTTGGCCTCGGGGTCGGGCAGCGCGGCCCGGCAGCGGGCGGCGCCCTCCTGCCCGGTGGCGGACGGGTCGCGGTCGAGTTCCCCGGCGATGGCGGCCTCGTCGACGGCGCCGAGGACGGCGAGGCGTCCCAGGACGCGCCAGCGCAGCTCGGGGTCGAGTTCGGGCCCGCCGGGGACGGTGCCGTCGGCGAACCAGGCGGCGATGGTGTCCGGCTGGGCGGCGACGTCGATGGAGTGGCGCACGGCGATCAGCCGCAGGCCGGGGTTGTCGCCGTCCTCGGTGCGGCGGACGAGGTCGCGGCACAGGGCGCCGAGGGCGGCGAGGGCGGCGGGCCGCTGCTCGGGGTGGACGTACCGGTCGGCGATCTGCGCGGTGGCGAAGGCGAGGACGCCCTCGACGACGGCGAGGTCGGTCTCCTCGGGCAGGTGGGCGGAGGCGGCCGCCAGGTAGTCGGCGGGGGCGAGTTCGCCGTCGCGGACCATGTCGCGCAGCGCGTTCCACACCACGGCGCGGGTGAGCGCGTCGGGGATGCCGGACAGTCCGCGCAGGGCGGTCTCCAGGGAGGTCCCGTCCAGGCGGATCTTGGCGTAGGTGAGGTCCTGGTCGTTGGGCACGACCAGGGCGGGCCGGGTGCCGGGGCGGGGCAGGGCGGTGCCGTCCTGCGGGACGTCGGTGTCGTAGCGCTCCCGTACGACGAGGCTGCGGCCGTCGCCGAGGTCGTGGTCGTAGACGCCGACGGTGACGCGGTGCGGGCGGCTGCCGTCGCGGTCGAGGGCGAGGGTCCACTGGCCGGGCACGGCGTCGACGGACGCGGTGAGCGTGTCCACGCCGGTGGTGCGCAGCCAGGCCTCGGCCCAGGCGTGCACGTCGCGGTCGGTGGCGGAGGCGAGGGAGTCGATGAAGTCGGCGAGGGTGGCGTTGGCGAACCGGTGCCGCTTGAAGTGGGTGTTGATGCCGGCCAGGAAGTCCTTCTCGCCGAGCCAGGCGACGAGTTGACGCAGGGCGGAGGCGCCCTTGGCGTAGGAGATGCCGTCGAAGTTGAGCAGCGCGGAGGCGGTGTCGTCGACGGCGTCGGGGGCGACGGGGTGGGTCGAGGGGCGCTGGTCGGCGTCGTAGCCCCAGGCCTTGCGGGCGACGCCGAAGTCGGTCCAGGTGTCGGTGAAGCGGGTGGCCTCGGCGGTGGTCTGGTAGCCCATGTACTCGGCGAAGGACTCGTTCAGCCAGATGTCGTCCCACCACTTGAGGGTGACGAGGTCGCCGAACCACATGTGGGCCATCTCGTGGGCGATGACCATGGCGCGGGTCTGCCGCTCGGTGTCGGTGACGGCGGAGCGGTAGACGAACTCGTCGCGGAAGGTGACCAGGCCCGGGTTCTCCATGGCGCCCGCGTTGAACTCGGGCACGAAGGCCTGGTCGTAGGAGTCGAAGGGGTAGGGCTCGTCGAACTTCTCGTGGTAGCGGTCGAAGCAGCCGCGGGTGACGTCGAGGATCTCGTCGGCGTCGGCGTCGAGGTGGGGCGCCAGCGAGCGGCGGCAGTGGATGCCGAAGGGCAGGCCGCGGTGCTCGGTGCGTACGGAGTGCCAGGGGCCGGCGGCGACGGCGACGAGGTAGGTGGAGATCAGCGGGGTGGGCGCGGCCTTCCAGACGCCGTCGCCGGTGTGCTCGGTGACGCCGTTGGCGAGGACGGTCCAGCCGTCGGGGGCGGTGACGGTGAGGTCGAAGACGGCCTTGAGGTCGGGCTGGTCGAAGGCCGCGAAGACGCGCTGGACGTCTTCCATGAACAGCTGGGTGTAGAGGTAGGTCTCGCCGTCGGTGGGGTCGGTGAAGCGGTGCATGCCCTCACCGGTGCGGGAGTAGCGCATGGCGGCGTCGACGCGCAGTTCGTGCTCGCCGCGGGCGAGGTTTCTCAGCGGCAGGCGGTTGCCGGTGAGGTCCTGCGGGTCGAGGGGCTCTCCGTCGAGGGTGGCGGAGCGCAGCTCGGCGGGCTTGAGCTCGACGAACGTGTCCGTGGTGTCCCGGCCTGCCCGTACGGTGAACCGGATCACGGTCCGGGAGTCGAAGGTGTCGTCCCCGCCGGTCAGGTCGAGGTCGACGCTGTAGCGGTGGACGTCGAGGAGCTTGGCACGGGTTTGCGCTTCGTCGCGCGTGAGTACGGACATGGACGCCATGCTGCCTGATGGCCGGTGCCGGGCACGAGGGGGTGTCGCCGACGGTCTCGGGACTTTGCGGTCCTCGGGGGGCGCGTTGGGCGGCGCGCGGGGCCCGGGGGGCCGGCGTCAGGTCGCCGGGATCTCGCCGTTGCCCGCGTCCTCGGCGATGCGCTCATGGTGGCGGATGACCTCCGCGATGATGAAGTTCAGGAATTTCTCGGCGAACGCCGGGTCCAGTTTGGCGTCCTCGGCGAGGGCGCGCAGCCGGGCGATCTGCCGGGCCTCGCGGCCCGGGTCGGCGGGCGGCAGCTGGTGGGCGGCCTTGAGGTGGCCGACCTGCTGGGTCGCCTTGAACCGCTCGGCGAGCATGTGGACGACGGCCGCGTCGATGTTGTCGATGCTGTCGCGCAGCCGCGCGAGCTCCTCCTGGACGGCGGGGACGGCGTCACCGGTACCGGTGTTGCTGATGGTCATGGGCGCCCACCCTACGGTGTGGGCGGTGCTCGGACGGTGAGCGTCCGACGGGTGACGCACGGAGGCCGCGGGCGCGACGGGGGTGCGGGCACGGGGCGGAACGAGGACTCGCGCGCATAAAGTGGGAGAGGGTTCAGGGCCGTCTTTGGGGGTTCGGACGTGGCGAACGGCGGACCGGTGGTGCACGGCTACCCGCATCTGGAGACGGTGCGGGCGGCGATCACCGCGCTCTACAAGCGGCTCACGTACGGCACGGTGCAGACGTTCGCGGCCAGCGTGGCGCCGGCCGACGTCGCCTTCTGCGACACCGACGACCTGCATCTGGGGGCCCAGCGCGTGGCCCACGAGCTGGTCGGCCACTACCGGCTGCCGGACGCCCGCATGATCGTCGGCTTCCGTGAGATGACGCACGCGGCGAGCGTCGAGCTGGCGGACGGCCCCGAGTACTTCGTGGAGCTGAACGACCGTTTCCGCACCCACCGCCGGGACATCGGCGCGGCCCTCGCCCACGAGGTGGCCCACGTCTACCTGCACCGCCTGGACCTGTCCTTCCCCGGCACCCGCGACAACGAGATCCTCACGGACACGGTGGCGGCGTATCTGGGCGCGGGCTGGCTGCTTCTCGACGCCTTCCGGGAGGACGGCGTGTCGTCGCAGAAGCTCGGCTACCTCACTCCGGAGGAGTTCGGCTACGTGCTGGCCAAGCGGGCGCTGGTGTTCGGCGAGGACCCTTCGACGTGGTTCACCAGCCCGCAGGGCTACGAGGCGTACGTCGAGGGCATGGCCCGGGCCCGCCGTGACGAGCAGCAGCCGCCCCTGACGGCGGCGGGCTGGGCGGGCCGCCGCCGGTACGCCCGCGACCGCCGGCACGCCCAGGACCACGGCCGGGAGCCCCTTCCGCAGGCGGAAGCGCCGTACTCGTTCAGCTCCGGGGGCCGCGAGCCGCTGCGGGTGTCCTTCTCCTGTCCCACCTGCCACCAGCGCATCAGGGTCCCGGTCGGGGGCCGTATGCGCGCCCGGTGCGCCCTGTGCCGCACGGTTCTGGAGTGCGACACCTGAGCCGGTCCTGACGCTGTTCCGAGCCCTTCGCGATTCCGGGATCACTGGCCCCACCTTTACCATCCGTCACAGCAGTTCGCTATTTTGTTCGCTGCCGTCCCCACCGGCTCAGCCTTGTCCCCGCGTTCAACGAGGAGCCGGCCGTGGATGCCGAGTCCGCAGTCACCACCTGCTACCGCCACAGCAGGGCGGAGTGCCATGTCCGCTGCGTCCGCTGCGACCGGTACATCTGCCCGGACTGCATGCGGGAGGCCTCTGTCGGCCACCAGTGCGTGGAGTGCGTGAAGGAGGGCGCCCGGTCGGTGCGGCAGGCGCGGACGGCGTTCGGCGGCCGGATCAACGCGGTGCCGGTCGTGACCTACGTCCTCATGGGGCTCAACATCCTCGCCTACCTGGGCGAGTTGGTGCGCCCGGCGCTCGTGGACCGGTTCGGGATGCTCGGGCGCGGTCTGGCGGGGACCGACGGCGTGCACTACCTGTGGGACTACCCGTACGGCTCCGACGTGCACGCCGAGGGGCTGGTCGGCGGCGAGTGGTACCGGCTGCTGACCGGCGCGTTCCTGCATATGCCGGCCACCGAGGGGACGTTCGGCATCCTGCACATCGTGATGAACATGGCGGCGCTGTGGAGCACCGGCCGGGTGGTCGAGGCGCAGTTGGGCCGCGCCCGCTACCTCGCCCTGTACCTGCTGTCGGCGCTCGGCGGCTCGGTCCTGGTCCTGCTGATCGACCCGGACGCGCTGACGGTCGGCGCGTCCGGCGCGATCTTCGGTCTCGGCGCCGCGTACTACGTCATGGCCCGCCGGCTGGGCTACGACATGAACGCCGTCAACCGGTACATCGGGGGCCTGCTGCTGTGGCTGGTGGTCTCGGCCGCGCTCACGTCCTGGCAGGCGCACCTGGGCGGTCTGCTGACGGGCGGGCTGGTGACACTGGCGTACGCGTACGCGCCGCGCGGAGGCCGTCGCACCCTGGTCCAGGCGGGCGCGTGCGTGGCCCTGCTGGTCCTGCTCGTGGTGCTTGCCTGGGCGAAGGTCTCGGAACTGTCGGGAGGGGCGGCCTGACCAGGGCCGTACGGGTATCTGTCATGAGACGTTCTGGAATATTGCTTCTTGCGGCCGCTCCGGTTCTCGTGCTGGCGGTGCTGCTCGCCTTCGATCCGCGGGACCCGGAGCCGTCCCCGGCGAAGCGGCACTCGGCCGCGGACGAGTCCCGCGAGGACACCAGGAGGCGGGCCGAACGGCTGGAGGAGCTCCAGGACGACAAGGTGGTCGCCGAGGCGCCGCCGGGGCTGGCCGCGCCCGCGAAGAAGGAACTCGCCCAGCAGCTCGTGGCGAGCGCCGAGAACGCCACGCTCGACTGGCGCGGCACCTACGGCCACATCGAGGACGTCGGCGTCGGCGACGGCTACACCGCGGGGATCATCGGCTACTGCACCGGCACCCACGACCTGCTCACCCTGGTCGAGCGCTACACCAGGGCCCACCCGGACAACGGCCTCGCCCCGTATCTGCCCGCGCTGCGCAAGGTCGACGGCACCGACTCCCACGAGGGCCTGGACCCGGGCTTCACCGCGGCCTGGAAGGCGGAGTCGGAGCGTCCGGCCTTCCGCAAGGCGCAGGAGCGGGAGCGCGACCGCTCCTACTTCGGCCCGGCCGTCCGTCTCGCCAAGCTCGACGGCCTGGGCACACTGGGCCAGTTCATCTACTACGACGCGATGGTCTTCCACGGCCCCGGCGTCGACGAGGACGGCTTCTACGCCCTGCGCGAGCGTGCCCTGAAGGAGGCCGACACCCCGGCGGCGGGCGGCCGGGAGAAGACCTATCTCGACATCTTCCTCGACATGCGCCGCGAGGCCATGGAGGCCCGTGGGACGAACCGTGACACCAGCCGTATCGACACCGCCCAGCGGCAGTTCCTGTACGACGGGAACATGGATCTGAAGACGCCGCTGGTGTGGAAGGTGTACGGGGAGACCTACAAGGTTCCCTGAGTCCTCGAAACTTGGACCTTGGGCCTTGGAGCTCCGGGACATGCAGCAGCGCCTGCCCTGTGTCCGGTCGGGGACTGGGCAGGCGCCGCCTCGGGGGGTCTGGGGGTGTCCCCCAGATATCCCGCCCACACGCCTTTGTGCGGGACGTACATGAGTGACCGTCAGGTCACAGTCCTGGCCGTCAGGCCGTCAGCGAGCGGTCCGTCGGCCGGATCGGGGCCGGCAGGTCGCCGGCCCCCATGAGGTGGCGGTCGACGCCGCGGGCGGCCGAGCGGCCCTCGGCGATCGCCCACACGATGAGGGACTGGCCGCGGCCGGCGTCACCGGCGACGAAGACACCCGGCACGTTGGTCTGGAAGTCCGCGTCACGGGCGATGTTACCGCGCTCGTCGAGTTCCAGACCGAACTGGTCGACGAGGCCGTTCTCCCGGTCGGTTCCGGTGAAGCCCATGGCGAGGGTGACCAGCTGGGCCGGGATCCTGCGCTCGCTGCCCGGCTTGGGTGCCGGCCGGCCGTCCACGAACTCGACCTCGGCCAGGTGCAGCCACCGCACATTGCCGTCCTCGTCGCCCTCGAAGCGGGTCGTGGACGCCGAGTAGATCCGCTCGCCGCCCTCCTCGTGGGCCGAGGTGACCTTGTACAGCAGCGGGAAGGTCGGCCAGGGCTGGTCGACGGGGTGCCGCTCGTCGTTCGGACGGGGCATGATCTCCAACTGGGTGACGGAGGCGGCGCCCTGGCGGTGGGCGGTGCCCACGCAGTCGGCGCCCGTGTCACCGCCGCCGATGACGACGACGTGCTTGCCCTGAGCCGAGATCGGCGCCACCACGTAGTCGCCCTCCTGGACCTTGTTGGCCAGGGGCAGGTACTCCATCGCCTGGTGGACGCCGCCCAGTTCGCGGCCGGGGACGGGCAGGTCGCGGGCGGTGGTGGAGCCGGCGGCCACGACGATCGCGTCGTAGCGCTTCTTCAGGTCGGTCGCCGTCAGGTCGCGGCCGATCTCGACGCCCGTACGGAACCGGGTGCCCTCCGCGCGCATCTGCTCGATACGGCGGTTGATGTGCCGCTTCTCCATCTTGAACTCGGGGATGCCGTAGCGCAGCAGGCCTCCGACGCGGTCGGCGCGCTCGTAGACGGCGACCGTGTGGCCCGCCCTGGTGAGCTGCTGGGCGGCGGCCAGGCCCGCCGGTCCTGAGCCGATGACCGCGACGGTCTTGCCGGACAGCCGCTCGGGGATGCGCGGGGCGATGTCGCCGTTCTCCCACGCCTTGTCGATGATCGAGACCTCGACGTTCTTGATGGTGACCGGCTGTTGGCTGATGCCGAGCACGCACGCCGACTCGCAGGGCGCCGGGCACAGCCGGCCGGTGAACTCGGGGAAGTTGTTCGTCGCGTGCAGCCGTTCGGAGGCGGCGGCCCAGTCCTCGCGGTAGGCGTAGTCGTTCCACTCCGGGATCAGGTTCCCGAGCGGGCAGCCGTTGTGGCAGAACGGGATGCCGCAGTCCATGCACCGGCCGGCCTGCTTGCTGATGATCGGCAGCAGCGAGCCGGGGACGTGGACCTCGTTCCAGTCCTTCGTGCGCTCCTCGACCGGACGGTACGCGGCGACCTCGCGGCCGTGGTTCAGAAAGCCCTTCGGGTCAGCCATGGATCGCCGCCTCCATCATCTTCTCGGTGATCTCGGTCTCGGTCAGACCGGCCCGCTCGGCGGCGTCCTTGGCGGCGAGCACTGCCTTGTACGTACGGGGGATGATCCTGCTGAAGCGCTCCACCGCGGTGTCCCACTCGGCGAGCAGCTTCCCGGCGACGGTCGAGCCCGTCTCCTCCTGGTGGCGGCGCACCACGTCGCGCAGCCACTGCCGGTCGGAGTCGTCCAGCGCCTCGACCGCGTCGGCGTTGCCGGGGTTGACGTTGTCGCGGTCGAGGTCGAGGACGTAGGCGATGCCGCCGGACATGCCGGCCGCGAAGTTGCGGCCGGTCTCGCCGAGGACCACCGCGTGGCCGCCGGTCATGTACTCGCAGCCGTGGTCGCCCACGCCCTCGGAGACGACCAGCGCGCCGGAGTTGCGCACGCAGAACCGCTCACCGGTCCGGCCGCGCAGGAACATCTCGCCGCCGGTCGCGCCGTAGGCGAGGGTGTTGCCCGCGATGACGCTGTACTCGGCGAGGTGTTCGGCGGCGCGGTCGGGGCGGACCACGATCCGGCCGCCCGAGAGGCCCTTGCCGACGTAGTCGTTGGCGTCGCCCTCCAGGCGCAGCGTGATGCCGCGCGGGACGAAGGCGCCGAAGGACTGGCCGGCGGAGCCGGTGAAGGTGATGTCGATGGTGTCGTCGGGCAGTCCCGCGCCGCCGAACTTCTTCGTCACCTCGTGGCCGAGCATGGTGCCGACCGTGCGGTTGATGTTGCGGATGGCGACCTGGGCGCGCACCGGCTGGGCGCCGGCGGCGCCGGGCGCGGCCAGGGAGTCGGCGGCGAGCCTGATCAGCTCGTTGTCGAGCGCCTTCTCCAGGCCGTGGTCCTGGGCGGTCACCTGGTGGCGCACCGCGCCCTCGGGCAGCTCGGGCACGTGGAACAGCGGCTCCAGGTCCAGTCCCTGCGCCTTCCAGTGGTCGACCGCGCGGGTCACGTCGAGGACCTCGGCGTGGCCGACGGCCTCCTCGATGGAGCGGAAGCCCAGTTCGGCGAGGAGTTCGCGGACCTCCTCGGCGATGAACCGGAAGAAGTTCACGACGTGCTCGGCCTGGCCGGTGAACCGCTCGCGCAGCACCGGGTTCTGGGTGGCGATGCCGACCGGGCAGGTGTCCAGGTGGCAGACGCGCATCATGATGCAGCCGGAGACGACCAGCGGCGCGGTCGCGAAGCCGAACTCCTCGGCGCCGAGCAGCGCGGCGATCACCACGTCGCGGCCGGTCTTGAGCTGGCCGTCGGTCTGCACGACGATCCGGTCCCGCAGCCCGTTGAGCAGGAGCGTCTGCTGGGTCTCGGCCAGGCCCAGTTCCCAGGGGCCGCCCGCGTGCTTCAGCGAGGTCAGCGGGGAGGCGCCGGTGCCGCCGTCGTGGCCGGAGATCAGGACCACGTCGGCGTGCGCCTTGGAGACGCCCGCGGCGACCGTGCCGACGCCGACCTCGGAGACCAGCTTGACGTGGATCCGGGCCCGCGGGTTGGCGTTCTTCAGGTCGTGGATCAGCTGGGCCAGGTCCTCGATGGAGTAGATGTCGTGGTGCGGCGGCGGGGAGATCAGGCCGACGCCGGGGGTGGAGTGCCGGGTCCTGGCCACCCACGGGTAGACCTTGTGGCCCGGCAGCTGGCCGCCCTCGCCGGGCTTGGCGCCCTGGGCCATCTTGATCTGGATGTCGTCGGAGTTGACGAGGTACTCGCTGGTCACGCCGAAGCGGCCGGAGGCGACCTGCTTGACGGCGGACCGGCGGGCCGGGTCGTAGAGGCGGTCCGCGTCCTCGCCGCCCTCACCGGTGTTGGACTTGCCGCCGAGCTGGTTCATGGCGATGGCGAGGGTCTCGTGCGCCTCCTTGGAGATGGAGCCGTACGACATGGCGCCGGTGGAGAAGCGCCTGACGATCTCGGAGACCGGTTCGACCTCGTCGACGGGGACCGGCGCCCGGCCGGAGGCGAAGCCGAACAGGCCGCGGAGCGTCATCAGGCGCTCGGACTGCTCGTTCACCCGGTCCGTGTACTTCTTGAAGATGTCGTAGCGGCCGGTGCGCGTGGAGTGCTGGAGGCGGAAGACCGTCTCCGGGTCGAACAGGTGCGGCTCGCCCTCGCGGCGCCACTGGTACTCGCCGCCGATCTCCAGCGCGCGGTGCGCCGGGGCGATGCCGGACGCCGGGTAGGCCTTGGCGTGGCGGGCGGCGACCTCCTTGGCGATGACGTCGACGCCGACGCCGCCGATCTTGGTGGCGGTGCCGACGAAGTACTCGCCGACGAAGGCCTCGTCCAGGCCGACGGCCTCGAAGACCTGGGCGCCGCGGTAGGAGGCGACGGTGGAGATGCCCATCTTGGACATGACCTTCAGTACGCCCTTGCCGAGGGCGTGGATCAGGTTGCGGATGGCGATCTCGGGCTCGCCGCCCGGCAGGAAGGTGCCCGCGCGGACCAGGTCCTCGACGGACTCCATCGCCAGGTACGGGTTGACCGCGGCGGCGCCGTAGCCGATCAGCAGGGCGACGTGGTGGACCTCGCGGACGTCGCCGGCCTCGACCAGCAGGCCCACGTGGGTGCGCTGCCTGGTGCGGATCAGGTGGTGGTGGACGGCCGCGGTGAGCAGCAGCGACGGGATCGGGGCGTGCTCGGCGTCCGAGTGGCGGTCGGACAGGACGATCAGGCGGGCGCCGTTGCCGATGGCGGCGTCGGCCTCGGCGCAGACCTCCTCGATGCGCGCGGAGAGCGCGTCGCCGCCGCCGGAGACCCGGTACAGGCCGGAGAGGGTCGCGGCCTTGAAGCCGGGCATGTCGCCGTCGGCGTTGATGTGGATGAGCTTGGCCAGCTCGTCGTTGTCGATCACCGGGAAGGGCAGGACGACGCTGCGGCAGGAGGCCGCGGTGGGCTCCAGGAGGTTGCCCTGCGGGCCGAGCGAGCTGCGCAGGGAGGTGACCAGCTCCTCGCGGATCGCGTCCAGCGGCGGGTTGGTGACCTGCGCGAACAGCTGGGTGAAGTAGTCGAAGAGCAGCCGCGGGCGCTCGGAGAGGGCCGCGATCGGCGCGTCGGTGCCCATGGAGCCGATCGGCTCGGCGCCGCTCTTGGCCATCGGCGCGAGCAGGACGCGCAGCTCCTCCTCGGTGTAGCCGAAGGTCTGCTGGCGGCGGGTGA
The DNA here is from genome assembly GCF_035917575.1 of Streptomyces sp. NBC_01788. Classification (GTDB taxonomy): domain Bacteria; phylum Actinomycetota; class Actinomycetes; order Streptomycetales; family Streptomycetaceae; genus Streptomyces. The sequence continues at coordinate 2,248,706 of NZ_CP109090.1, forward strand.
CGGAGGCGTGGGTGTGCACGATGTGATCGCGCTCGGGCAGGTCGCCCAGTTCGATCTCGCCGGCCTGGACCCACTCGGCGTAGGGCTGCTCGGCGGCGAGGGCCGCCTTGATCTCGTCGTCCTCGATGATGCGGTGCTCGGCGGTGTCGACGAGGAACATGCGGCCGGGCTGGAGCCGGCCCTTGCGGACGACCCTGGCCGGGTCGATGTCGAGCACGCCGACCTCGGAGCCGAGGACGACGAGGCCGTCGTCGGTGACCCAGTAGCGGCCGGGACGCAGGCCGTTGCGGTCGAGGACGGCGCCGACCTGGGTGCCGTCGGTGAAGGTGACGCAGGCCGGGCCGTCCCAGGGCTCCATCATCGTGGAGTGGTACTCGTAGAAGGCGCGCCGGGGCGGGTCCATGGCGTCGTGGTTCTCCCACGCCTCCGGGATCATCATCAGCACGGAGTGCGGCAGTGAGCGTCCGCCGAGGTGGAGCAGTTCCAGGACCTCGTCGAAGGTGGCGGAGTCGGAGGCGCCCGGTGTGCACACCGGGAAGATCCGCTCCAGCCTCTCCGCGGGGCCGAAGAGGCCGGAGGCCAGCCGGGACTCGCGGGCGCGCATCCAGTTGCGGTTGCCCTGGACGGTGTTGATCTCACCGTTGTGGGCCACGAAGCGGTACGGGTGCGCGAGCGGCCAGCTCGGGAAGGTGTTCGTGGAGAAGCGGGAGTGGACGAGCGCGATGGCCGAGGCGAAGCGGCGGTCGGACAGGTCCGGGAAGAAGGGCTCCAGCTGGCCGGTGGTGAGCATCCCCTTGTAGACGAGGGTGCGGGCCGACAGCGACGGGAAGTAGACGCCGGCCTCGCGTTCGGCGCGCTTGCGCAGCACGAACGCCTTGCGGTCCAGGGCGATGCCCTCGCTCACACCGTCGGTCACGAACAGCTGGCGGAAGACGGGCATGGTGGAGCGGGCGGTGGCGCCGAGCAGTTCGGGGGCGACCGGGACCTCGCGCCAGCCGAGGACGGTCAGGCCCTCGTCGCCGGCGATGGCCTCGATGCGCGTGACGGCGTCCTCGGTGCCGTCCCCGGGCAGGAAGGCGATGCCGACGGCGTAGGCGCCGGCCGCGGGAAGTCCGAATCCGGCCACCTCGCGCAGGAAGGCGTCGGGCACCTGGGAGAGCAGACCGGCGCCGTCGCCGGAGTCGGGCTCCGAGCCGGTCGCGCCGCGGTGTTCCAGGTTGCGCAGAACCGTGAGCGCCTGCTCGACCAGCGCATGGCTCGCCTCACCGGTGAGGGTGGCCACGAAGCCGACGCCGCAGGCGTCGTGCTCGTCGCGGGGGTCGTACATGCCCTGCGCGGCAGGGCGGGCATCCATGAAGGCCCAGTTCTGGCCGTTCGAGGAATGCTGGGACGGCTGGCGCGGCATACGCATCGGCTCTCCCGTCGTCGTCATGTGGCTGGGGGTCCCTCCCAGGCCGTTCAGGCTCTGGGGGAGGAGTGCCGAGGGACGACGTTGGCCCTCTGCCGGAAATGCGAGATTTCGTGCAGATTACATGATGGAGCGTTTCTCAAGAATCGGAAACCGCGTTCCAGCATGCGGGCACCTCGGGCTGACGGCGGGGGTACCGCGCCCGGCGGTGAAGGCTGTGGGGGCGGCGGACGAGATCGGTCGGATCGGTGTCCGTCGGCCCGGGAGGAACAGGGAGGGCGACGTCGCCCGGCCCTGCGCATGCGCGACAGGCCTCGTTGCCTGCGGGTGCCTACGGCTCATGCCCCGTGGTCGCACGGCCGAAACCAGCGGATGAGCGGGTAATGACGCACTTGTGCGACTGACAGCGCACAAGTTCCGGTGCGTCATCCTACGGCGGCACCGAACACGGTGCCCAGCGCGTAGGTCACGCCGGCGGCGGCACCACCCAGGGCGAGCTGCCGCAGACCGCTGTACCACCAGGTCCGCGCCGTCACCCTGGCCACCACCGCGCCGCAGGCGAACAGTCCCAGGAGGGCGAGCAGCAAGGCCGGCCACAGCACGGTGGCCCCCAGCAGGTACGGCAACACGGGCAGGAGCGCGCCGAGCGCGAACGAGCCGAACGACGACACGGCGGCGACCAGCGGGGAGGGCAGGTCGCCGGGGTCGATGCCCAGCTCCTCCCTGGCGTGTATCTCCAGGGCCTGCTCGGGGTCCTTCGACAGCTGCCGGGCAACCTCCTGGGCGAGTCCGGGCTCCACTCCGCGCGAGACGTACAGGGCGGCGAGCTCCCGCTCCTCGTCCTCGGGGTGCTTGCGCAGCTCGCGGCGCTCGACGTCCAGCTCGGCCTCGACCAGCTCACGCTGCGAGGCGACGGAGGTGTACTCGCCGGCGGCCATGGAGAAGGCACCCGCGGCCAGGCCCGCGAGACCGGTGAGGACAATGGTCTCCCGGCCCAGCGCACCGCCCGCCACACCGGTCATCAGGGCGAGGTTGGAGACCAGGCCGTCCATCGCGCCGAAGACCGCGGGGCGCAGCCAGCCACCGTTCACGTCGCGGTGCGTGTGGTTGTCGCGGTGCGCCTCGTGAAGCGTCGCTTCGGTGTCGATGATGGCCATGGCGTGGTCCCCCTGAGAGCTGTGCGAGAACTTAGGTAAGGCTGACTTTTGGACGCGTTCTACTTTTCGACAACACCGAATCTACGCTCGAAATTTCACGGCCGCCAGCAAGGGAAGGCTGGGCTAACCTGCGGTTTTGCACTGGTGTGCTCATCCGTGAATCAGCTCGCACATATGTCGTACGGGTGATGGTGAGGTGCCGGAGGCTGCACCGGGCCCCGCTCCGGGGACAGTTCCGCTGAGGGCTCCCGCCCCTGCGGGGCGTCCCGAGAGGAGAGCCCGTGGGATCGACCATCCGTGCCCCGCAGGCCCCGGCGTCTGCCCCGGCCGTCTCGCGCGAACGGGCCCGCGGCGCGCTGCTCGGCCTCGCCGTCGGCGACGCGCTCGGGGCGCCCGCGGAGAACCTGACGCCGTCCGAGATCCGCGCCCGCTGGGGCCGGATCACCGGCTACGTCGCCGACCGGCCGGCCGGCACGGACGACACCGAGTACGCGATCTTCTCCGGGCTGCTGCTGGCCCGGTACGGCCACGCGCTCACCCCGGCCCGGGTGGAGGCGGCCTGGCGCGGGTTCATCGCCGACCGCGAAGAGGGTCCCTTCCGCGGAGCCGGGTTCAGCGAGCGGGGCACGCTGGAGAACCTTCGCCGGGGGCTGGCCGCCCCTGTCTCCGCCCAGCACCGGCACGCCTGGAGCGACGGGCTGGCCATGCGGGCGGCGCCGTTCGGGGTGTTCGCGGCCGGGCGGCCCGTCGAGGCGGCCCGGCTGGTGGCGATCGACGGCTCGGTCAGCCACGAGGGCGAGGGCCTCGACGGCGGCCGGGCGGTGGCCGCCGGGGTCGCGGCGGCGATGACGGGCGCGCCGCCGGTCGCGGTCGTGGCCGCCGCCCTCGCCGTCGTCCCCGACGACTCCTGGACGGCCCGCTCGCTGCGCCGGGCCACGGCCGCCGCCCACCGCGGCGAACACGCGGTCCGCTCCGCGGTGGTCATCGGCAGCTATCCCTGGTCCGACCTGGCACCCGAGGCGGTCGCCCTCGCCTTCGGCGCGTACGCCGCCGCCGACGGCGACTTCCGCGAGGCGGTCCTCACCGCCGTCAACATGGGCCGCGACGCCGACACCACGGCGGCGGTCGCGGGCGCGCTGGCCGGTGCGACGCAGGGTCTCCCGGCCATTCCGGACGAGTGGGCGCGGGCCATCGGTCCCGTCCGGGGCAGCTGCCTGCCGTCGATGGCGGGCCGGCACGTACTGGACGTCGCCGACCTGCTGGTGACCGCGAGCGCTTCCGCCGGACTCCCCCGTCACGCAGTCCCCGCACGACTTGAGGCACCCCCCGTTCCCGACCGCGCGGCCTACGCCCTCACCGCGGGCGACGAGGAGACCCGGACATGAGCCATCAGACCGAGATGCCGGTCACCGACCACCCGGCACGCCGCGACCACCCGCTCGCGACGCCCGGCCCGCACGCACGCCCCGAGCCACGGGTCCCCCGGCGGCCAAGGGGAGAGGCTCTCGTGACGCGGCGCATCGAAGGGCTGTTGCTGGGGCTGGCCGCCGGGGACGCCGCCGGGTGGCCCGCCGCGCGCCACCGGGCCGCCCGGCTGCCGGAGTGGACCCGGCGCCTCACCCGGGAGCTGGACACCTTCGCCGAGCTGAACGCGACGACGACGCTCCCGGTGCCCATCGCGCTGAACCAGCCGCCCGAGCCGCTGTGCCTCGGCCCCTCCGACGACGCCGAGTGGGCGGTGTTCACCGCAGAGGCCCTGTTGCGGGCGGGGGACGACGAGGCGTTCGGCGACCTCGGCCGGGAGCGGCGAGTCCGGGCCGCGATCGACCTGACCTGGAACGCCGTCGCCGGCGAGGTCGCGGCGGCGGCCGAACGCGCCCCCGAGGCCGGGTCGGTGGTGCTGCCGCTGCGCGCCCGTATCTCCGTGCGGGCCGGGCTCGGCAATCTGGCGACCGGACTGCGCCCGCCCGCCAGCGGGCACGACAACCCGCACTACTTCGACGACGCCGCCTGCGTACGGGCCTGTGTGCTGGCCACCGCCCACCCGGGCGACCCCCGGCGCGCGGCCGGCCTGGCCGAGTTCGACGCCCGCTACACCCAGGACGGCGACGGCGTCCACGGGGCCCGCGCGATGGCGGCGGCGCTCGCCGAGGCGCTGGCGGGCGCGGAGGTCGGGGCGTGCGTCGCGGCGGCGCTGGCCGAACTGCCCGAGCGGACGGAGATCGGCCGCAACGCCCGGCAGGCACTGCGCCTGGCCGGGGACACCGAGAGCGCGTTCGCGCTCGTCCCGCTGCTCGAGCACCGGATCGTCGACCACGTCTACAGCTACGGCATCGCCGCCGCCGAGACCGTACCGGTCGCCCTCGCGCTGGCCACGGCGGCGGAGGGCCGGATCGCCGAGGCACTGCCTGCCGCGGCCTGCCTGTCCCGGATCGCCGACTCCGCCCCGGCCCTGACGGGCGCGCTGACCGGTGCGCTCGGCGGCGGCGAGGCGATCCCGGCGTCCTGGCGCGAGGCCTGCCGCACCCTGTCCGGCTGCGTGCTGCCCCGCCTCACCGGCACCGATCTGGTGGAACTCGCCGGACTCCTGGAAGCCGCACAACCGCCCCGTCCAGGAGGATGATTCCGGGCATGACGCCCAAAGGAGAACAGAGCCGAGGCGCGGTCCGGGACGCGGACCTGGAGGAGCGGATCACCGGCGCACTCGTGGGAGCGGCCGTCGGCGACGCGCTCGGCGGCCCCGTAGAGGGCTACTCCCCCGACCAGATCCTCGAGCGCCACGGCGGCCGCGTGCACGGCGTCGTCGGCCCCTGGCACGGCGAGCAGTGGCGCACCGCCCGCCCCATCGCCCCGTACCACAAGGGCGACGGCCATGTCACCGACGACACCTTGATGACACACGCCCTGGTCCGGGTGTACGCACGCGTCCGCGACCACCTCGACGCCTACGCGATCGCCGACCACCTGGTGCCCGACCTGATGACGAAACCGCGCTGGATCCCGGAGCTCCAGGCCGAGGCGCTGCCGCTGCACCGGGTGTTCCTGGCGGAGAAGTGGCTGGTGGCGCGGCTGCACTACGGCCACGTCGACCCGCGCGAGGCCGGCGCCGGAAACATCGTCAACTGCGGTGCCGCGATGTACATGGCGCCTGTGGGCCTGGTCAACGCGGCCAACCCGGCGGCCGCGTACGCCGAGGCCCTGGACGTCGCGGGCGCCCACCAGTCCTCCTACGGCAGGGAGGCGGCGGGCGTCCTGGCGGCCGCGGTGGCGGCGGCCTGCGCGCCGGGGGCGAGCCCGGACTCGGTGGTGGCGGCGTGCCTGTCGCTGGCGAAGGACGGCACCCGCGCCGCGATCGAGCGGGTCTGCGAAGTGGCCCGTAATTGCACGGACTTCGAGTCGGCGCTCGGCCCGCTGCGGGAGGCGGTGGCACCGTACGACACGGTCGGGCCGGACTACCGGAACCCGTCCCTGGGCGCCCGCCGCCCCTCCCGTCTGCACGCGATCGAGGAACTGCCCGTCGCGCTCGGCATGTTGGCGGTGGCGCGCGGCGACTTCCGGCAGGCCGTCCTCGGCGCGGTGAACTACGGCCGCGACTGCGACTCCATCGCGACGATGGCCGGGGCGCTGGCGGGCGCGCTGGGCTCGCCCGTCCCGGAGGACTGGGCGAAGACGGTGGCCGAGGCCAGCCGCCTGGACCTGTGGGAACCGGCGCGCACGCTGGCCGGGGTGACCCGGGAGATCTTCGAGAAGGACGTACGGCGGCGGCGCGCCCACGAGCGGGCGTTCGCCGGGATGGGAGGTCCGGAATGCTCCGACTGACCTGGGTCCAGCCGGAGGACCTGCTCGGCCACGAGCTGCGCCAGGCGGTGCAGGACGGCCGCGAACCGTCGGCGATCGCCGCCCGCTGGCGCGCGGCGGGCGGTCCCGAGGCCCCGGCCCGCGCGGGCGCGTCCCCTGGGCGCGCCTCCCGCTATCTGCGCCTCCTGGCGGAGGACCTGCTGGACGAACTGGCCGAACTGCCCAGCCGGCTGGCGGACGCGGAACCGACAGACCCGGCCGCGATCGAGGCGCTGTGCCCGAACTGGCCGAAGCAGCCGGTAACTTCCGCCCCCTCGGTGACTGCCGAGCGCCTGGAGGCGGCCTGGCTCGGCCGGGCCGCGGGCTGTCTGCTGGGCAAGCCCGTGGAGAAGCTGCCCCTGACCGGCATCCGCCAACTCGCCCGGGCCACCGGCAACTGGCCCCTGCACACCTGGTTCACCGCCAGGGGCGTACCCGAGGACCTGGCCGTCGCCTACCCCTGGAACCGCCGCTCGGCGGCCCACTGTCTGGCCGAGAACATCGACGGCATGCCCGAGGACGACGACCTCAACTACCCGCTGCTCAACCTCCTTCTCCTGCAGCGGCACGGCAAGCGGTTCACGACCGCCGACACCGCGCGCCTCTGGCTGGACGAACTCCCCGCCGGCCGTACCTTCACCGCCGAACGCGTCGCCTACCGCAACCTGCTGCTCGGCATCGAACCCCCGCACACCGCCCGGCACCGCAACCCCTTCCGCGAGTGGATCGGCGCCCTGACCCGTGCCGACGTGCACGGCTGGACCAACCCCGGCGACCCGGCGGCCGCGGCCGCGCAGGCCCACCGCGACGCCGCCCTGACGCACACCGCGAACGGCGTCTACGCCGCGATGTTCGCCGCCGCCGTCATCGCCGCCGCGGCGACCGGAACCGACGACGTCCACACCTGCCTGGCCACGGGCCTGACCGTCGTGCCGCCCGGCTCCCGGCTCGCCCGCGCCGTGCGCCACGCCGTCCGACTCGCGCGGGAACACGAGGACTTCGACCGGGTGGTGGACGAACTCCACGCCGTCCACGCCGACTTCCACTGGGTGCACGCCGTGCCCAACACCGCGCTGATCGCCGCCGCGCTGACCCACGCCGACGGCGACTTCACCGGCTCCGTCTGCCGTGCCGTCTCCGGCGGCTGGGACACCGACTCGAACGGTGCCACGGCCGGCGGTGTCGCGGCCCTCCTCGCCGGTTCCCCGGGCGCGCTGCCCGACCGCTGGACGGCACCGCTCAAGAACCGGCTGGCCACATCGGTGGGCGACTTCGACGGCACCGGATTCGACACCCTGGCCCACCTCACGCACCTGGAGGCCTCCCGTCCCATGAGCGACGCCGACGGGCCCACCTCATGACCACGCCCCACGACACCGCGCCCGACGCAGGCGGCCCGCTCGCCGGTCTGCGCGTGCTCGACCTCGCCACCCTCTTCGCCGGTCCCATCGCCGCCACCATGCTCGGTGACTTCGGCGCCGAGGTGATCAAGGTCGAGCACCCGGTGAAGCCGGACCCGTCCCGGGGCCACGGGCCGTCGAAGGACGGGGTCGGCCTGTGGTGGAAGCTGCTCGGCCGGAACAAGCGCACCATCACGCTGGACCTGTCGAAACCCGGTGGCCGCCGCACCCTGCTGCGGCTGGCCGCCGGCGCCGACGTGATCGTCGAGAACTTCCGGCCCGGCACCCTGGAGAGGTGGGAGCTCGGCTGGCCGGAGCTGTCGGCGGCCAATCCGCGCCTGGTGCTGGCCCGGGTCACCGGGTTCGGCCAGTTCGGCCCGTACGCCTCCCGGCCCGGGTTCGGCACCCTGGCGGAGGCGCTGAGCGGGTTCGCCGCGATCACGGGTGAGCCGGACGCGCCCCCGACGCTCCCGCCGTTCGGGCTCGCCGACTCGATCGCGGGCCTGGCCACGGCGTACGCGGTGATGACCGCGCTCACTGCACGGGAGCGCACCGGCGCCGGCCAGATCGTGGACATGGCGATCATCGAGCCGATCCTGACCGTCCTCGGCCCGCAGCCCCTGTGGTACGACCAGCTCGGCTACATCCAGCCCCGCACCGGCAACCGCACCCAGAACAACGCCCCGCGCAACGCCTACCGCACCAGCGACGGCACCTGGGTGGCGGTCTCCACCTCGGCCCAGTCGGTCGCGGAACGCGTGATGCGGCTGGTGGGCCGCCCGGAGCTGATCGACGAGCCCTGGTTCGCGAGCGGCGAGGAGCGGGCCGCGCACGCCGACCTGCTCGACGAGGCGGTCGGCGGCTGGATCGCCCGGCACACCCGCACCGAGGTCCTGGCCGCCTTCGAGAAGGCCCAGGCGGCGATCGCGCCGATCCAGGACGTACGGGACGTGATGGCCGACCCGCAGTACCGGGCCCTCGGCACCCTGACCACCCTGCACGACCCGGAACTCGGCCGGATGCGCATGCAGAACGTCCTCTTCCGGCTCTCCGCCACCCCGGGTGCGATCCGCTGGGCGGGCCGCCCGCACGGCGCGGACACGGACGCGGTGCTGACCGAACTCGGCCTCACCGCGGAGGAGCTGGCCGCGCTGCGTGCGGAGGGCGCCCTGTGACGGTCACCGCCTTCTGCCCGCTCACCTGGCTGTACGCTCCAGGCGACCGCCCGCACGTCGTGGCCAAGGCGCTGGCCTCCGGCGCCGACGTGGTGGTCGTCGACCTGGAGGACGCGGTCGCCCCGGACCGCAAGGAGTACGCCCGCGCGGCCACCGCCGAGCTGCTGACCGAGCCGCCGCCGGTCCCGGTGCATGTGCGGATCAACGCGGTCGACGGGCCGCTGGCCGCCGCGGACCTGGCGGCGGTGGCGCCCCGGCCGGGCCTTGCGGGGCTGAGGCTGCCGAAGGTGACGTCCGCCGGGCAGGTCGCCCGGGTCGCGGCACGGACGGAGACCGCGCAGGGCCCGCCGCCCGCGGACGGTTCGGGGCCTCCGCTGTACGCCCTCCTGGAGACCGCGCTGGCCATCGAGCGCGCCCACGTCATCGCCTCCGCGCACCCCGCCCTGCGCGGCATCTCGATCGGCGAGGCCGACCTCCGCGCCGACCTGGGTGTACGGCAGGACTCCGGCCTCGACTGGTGCCGCGCCCGGGTCGTCGTGGCCGCCCGCGCGGCCGGTCTCGCCCCGCCGACCCAGTCCGTCCACCCCGACATCCGCGATCTGGAGGGCCTGGCGTCCTCCTGCGCGCACGGCCGCGCCCTCGGCTTCCTCGGCCGCGCGGCCATCCACCCGCGCCAGCTCCCGATCATCGAGCGCGCCTATCTGCCGACCGACCGGGAGCTGGAGGAGGCCGAGACGGTCGTCAAGGCGGCCACCGCGGAGCGGGGCGCGCAGGCCCTCCCGGACGGCCGCTTCATCGACGCGGCGGTGGTGGCGGCGGCCCGGCGCACGCTCGCCCTGGCCCGGCGGTGCTGACACGACGAGGGCGCCCCGGTGACCCGGGGCGCCCTCGTCCCTGTACGTCCGGCCGGACGTCAGTTCTTGCGAACCGTCTCGGCCCCGTCCTTCCCACCGTCGGCCGCGCCGTCCTGGCCGTCGGGGGACGCGTCGGCGGCCGCGCGCGTGTCCTCGGTGTCCTGCGCGTCGTCCGAGCCCCGCTCCCGCGCGGGCTTCTCGTCCTCGGCGTCCGTCCCGGCCTCGGCCGTTGCGCTCTCCTCGGCGGACTGCAGGTCCGGCTCGACCGTCTCCTCGCGGCCTGGCCGGAGCCGGGCCGAGACGATCATGTAGGCCACGGCCGCGAGGAAGAGGATCAACGCGGTCCAGTTGTTCAGCCGCAGGCCCAGGATGTGGTGGGCCTCGTCGACCCGCATGTACTCGATCCAGAACCGGCCCGCGCAGTACGCGGCGACGTACAGCGCGAACGCCCGTCCATGACCCAGCTTGAACCGGCGGTCGGCCCAGATCACCAGCAGCGCGACGCCGACGCACCACAGCGACTCGTACAGGAACGTCGGGTGGTAGTACCCCGGCACGCGGCCGTCCGCCGAGGACGTGATGCGCAGCGCCCACGGAACGTGCGTCTCCCGGCCGTACAGCTCCTGGTTGAACCAGTTGCCCCAGCGCCCGAACGCCTGCGCGATCGCCAGTCCGGGGGCCACGGCGTCGGCGTACGGCGGCAGAGCGATGCCCCGGCGGCGGCAGCCGACCCAGGCACCGAGCGCGCCCAGCGCGACGGCTCCCCAGATGCCGAGTCCGCCTTGCCAGACCTTGAAGGCGTCGACCCAGTTCCGGCCTTCACCGAAATAGAGTTCGTAGTCGGTGATCACGTGGTAGAGGCGACCGCCCACCAGACCGAACGGGACGGCCCAGACGGCGATGTCCCAGGCGGTGCCCTTCTTGCCACCACGCGCGACCCACCGGCGGTCGACGATCCAGAGGGCGACGAAGAGGCCGACGAGGATGCTGAAGGCGTAGCCGCGGAGCGGAATGGGACCGAGGTGCAGCACACCGCGCGACGGGCTGGGAATGTAGGCAAGTTCCATGGCAGGGTCGACGCTACCGCAGCCGGTGCGGCGGCACGGCAAGCGGCCCGGCTACGGGTCCATAACGGGCGGCTCGTGCCTCACTCATTTGCTGGCGGCCGCTTCCACCATCTGCTTCAGCTTCGCCGGGGTCATCGTCTGGTCCTGGAGGATGTTCTTCCCGTTCAGCAGGACGGTCGGGGTGCCCGAGAAGTTGCCGGACTGGAAGGCCTGGTGGGACTTGTCGACCCAGCTGTCGTGCGTGCCGTCGCGCACGCACTTGTCGAAGGCCGGGGTGTTCAGGCCGCTCACCTTGCCCGCGAGCCGGATGAGCTCGTCTTTGTCCGCGAAGGCGTCGTCGGTCTCGTGCGGCTGGTGCTGGTAGAGCACGTCGTGGTAGGCGGGGAACTTGCCGGCGTCCTGGGCGCAGGCCGCCGCGTTGGCCGCGCGCAGGGAGCCGGTGCCGCCGAGGTTGCCGTCGATCAGTCTGACCAGGTGGTACTCGACCCTGAGCTTGCCGGCGTCGGTCAGCTCGCGGATCACCGGCCGGTACATCGTCTCGAAGGCCTGGCAGGCCGGGCAGCGGAAGTCCTCCCACACGGTGAGCGTCGACCTGGCTCCGCCTTGGCCGACCGGGATCGCCAGGCTGTCCTTGCCCTGCGCGCCGGAGGGCGCCACGACCGGGCCGGCGGCGCTGCTGCTCTTGTGCTTGCCGGAGTTGGCGGCGACCACGCCGATCACCGCCGCCAGGCCCAGGACGCAGACGACGGTCGCGGCCACGATCAGCGTCCGCCGCCGCCTCTCCGTGGCCTTCTGCTTCTCGCGCTCGGCCGCCAGTCGCTCCCGGGCGCCGCGCTTTCCCTGATGGTTCTTCTCGCTCACACCCCCTGAACGAACCGGGGAGGCGCATTGCGCCTCCCCGGTGCCAGGACCACCCGTTCGGGCGATCGAAGGATGTGCCGCGGCCGTCGTTACGCCTGTCCGCGCACCCCGCTCGCCAGCTCGCCCGCGAGGGCGCGGACGGCCTCGACGCCGGCCGCCGGGTCCGGGGCCTCCAGCATCCGCTTGACGAAGGCCGAACCGACGATCACTCCGTCGGCGAAGCCGGCGACCTCGGCGGCCTGGGCGCGGCTGGACACGCCGAGGCCGACGCAGACGGGCAGGCCGCTGCCGGTGGCCCGGGTGCGTTCCACCAGGTCCTGGGCCTGTGTGCCCACCGACTCACGGGTGCCGGTGACGCCCATCAGGGAGGCGGCGTAGACGAATCCGGAGCCGGCCGCGGTGATCTCGGAGAGGCGCTCGTCCCTGCTGCTGGGGGCGACGACGAACACCGTCGCCAGGCCGTGCTTCTCGGCGTGCTCCCGCCACGGGGCCGACTCCTGGACCGGCAGGTCCGGCAGGATGCAGCCGGCGCCGCCCGCCGCGGCGAGTTCGGCGGTGAACCGCTCGACGCCGTAGCGGTCGACGGGGTTCCAGTACGTCATGACGAGCACCGGCTTGCCGGTGGCCGCGTGGGCCTCCTTCACCGTCCGCATGACGTCCGCGATCCTGACGCCGCCGCGCAGCGCGATGTCGTCCGCGGTCTGGATGACCGGGCCGTCCAGGACGGGGTCGCTGTGCGGCAGTCCGACCTCGACGACGTCGGCGCCGCCGTCGAAGACGGCCTTGATCGCCTCGATGCCGCCGTCCACGGTCGGGAACCCGGCCGGCAGGTAGGCGATGAGGGCGGACCGGCCCTCCGCCTTGGCGGCGGCCAGGGTGTCGGCCAGCAGCCGGGCCTGGCCACCGGTCGTTGCGGTCCCGCTCACTTGGCGTCCCCCTCGATCTCGGCGGTGTCGGCTTCGTCGGCGGCCACCTGGGCGTCGGTGTCGTACAGGCCGAAGTAGCGGGCGGCGGTGTCCATGTCCTTGTCGCCGCGGCCGGAGAGGTTGACCACGATCAGCCCGTCCTCGCCCAGTTCCCGGCCCACTTCCAGGGCGCCGGCCAGCGCGTGCGCGCTCTCGATCGCCGGGATGATGCCCTCGGTCCGCGACAGCAGGCGCAGCGCCTGCATGGCCGCGTCGTCGGTGATCGCGCGGTACTCGCCGCGGCCGGAGTCCTTGAGGTAGGAGTGCTCGGGGCCGATGCCGGGGTAGTCGAGGCCGGCGGAGATGGAGTACGGCTCGGTGATCTGGCCCTCGTCGTCCTGGAGGACGTAGGAGCGCGAGCCGTGCAGGATGCCGGGCTCGCCCGCGGTCAGGGTGGCCGCGTGCTCGCCGGTGTCGACGCCGTGCCCGGCGGGCTCGCACCCGATGAGGCGGACCCCGCTGTCCGGGATGAAGGCGTGGAAGAGGCCGATGGCGTTGGAGCCGCCGCCGACACAGGCGACGGCTGCGTCGGGCAGGCGCCCGGCGCGCTCGAGGAGCTGGCGGCGCGCCTCGACGCCGATGACCCGGTGGAAGTCGCGGACCATGGCCGGGAAGGGGTGCGGTCCGGCGACGGTCCCGAACAGGTAGTGGGTGTGGTCGACGTTGGCGACCCAGTCGCGGAACGCCTCGTTGATGGCGTCCTTCAGGGTGCGGCTGCCGGACTTCACGGCGACGACCTCGGCGCCGAGCATGCGCATCCGGGCCACGTTCAGGGCCTGCCGCTTCGTGTCGATCTCACCCATGTAGATCGTGCACTGGAGGCCGAAGAGGGCGCAGGCGGTGGCGGTCGCGACGCCATGCTGTCCGGCGCCGGTCTCGGCGATCACCCGGGTCTTGCCCATCCGCCGGGTGAGCAGGGCCTGCCCGAGCACGTTGTTGATCTTGTGGGAGCCGGTGTGGTTGAGGTCCTCGCGCTTGAGGAACACGCGGGCGCCGCCGGCGTGCTCGGCGAAGCGGGGCACCTCGGTGAGGGCGCTGGGGCGGCCGGTGTAGTGGGCGAGCAGGTCGTCGAGCTCGCGGGCGAACTCGGGGTCGGCCTTGGCCTTGTCGTACTCGACGGCGACCTCGTCCACGGCGGCGACGAGCGCCTCCGGGATGAACTTGCCGCCGAACGCGCCGAAGTAGCCCTCGGCGCTCGGCACCTGGCCCTCCGGGTCGGGAATGAAGAACTCGCTGGGCATGCGGATACCTCACAGGGGCGTCTGCCCCGGGATCGGTCGGTCTGAGGGTCACGGTGGTCGCGTGCGCGTGCCGTGCCGCAGGTGTGCGGGCACGGGTGCCGGCGGCCGGACCGCGGTCGCGGTACGGCGGCCGGGGCCGGGGCCGGGGCCGGGAGCGGCCAGGACCGGGCGACCGGCCTCGGACCGGACGACGCGGCTCAGCTCACCGCTGGTGGCGCGCACGCGGGCGACGCCATCGCATGCCGTTGACCTGGCCCGGTTCGTCGCCGATGACGTACCGCACCCTGCGGCCGTGCACACGGCGTGCGGGCGCGCGGCAGCCCCGGGGCCGGCAGCCGCGCGCGAGGCGGGCGTACGGGTCCCTGGCGGGTTCGGCGATCGGGAGGGTCATCGGGGCACACTCTACCGGCGTACGGCCGCTCGGGTGAGCGGCCGGTGCTCAGCTCCGCCCGTGCCGCAGCGCGGGGTGCGCCCCGGCCGCCACCAGGTCGGCGACCGCCGTCTTCGGGTCGCGGCCGGTGACGAGGGACTCGCCGACCAGGACCGCGTCGGCGCCGGCGTTGGCGTAGGCGATGAGGTCGTGCGGACCGCGCACCCCGGACTCGGCGATCTTGACGAGACCGTCCGGGATCTCCGGGGCCACCCGCTCGAAGGTGTCGCGGTCGACCTCGAGGGTCTTCAGGTTGCGCGCGTTGACGCCGATCACCTTGGCGCCCGCGTCCACCGCGCGCTCGGCCTCGTCCTCGTCGTGGACCTCGACGAGCGGGGTGAGTCCGATGGACACCGCGCGCTCGATCAGCGACTCCAGGGCCGGCTGGTCCAGGGCGGCGACGATCAGCAGGGCGAGGTCGGCGCCGTGGGCCCGGGCCTCCCACAGCTGGTACGAGGTGACGATGAAGTCCTTGCGCAGGACCGGGATGTCCACGCGCGCGCGGACCGCCTCCAGGTCGGCCAGCGAGCCGCCGAAGCGGCGCTGCTCGGTCAGCACCGAGATGACGGAGGCGCCGCCCGCCTCGTAGTCCGCGGCGAGCCCGGCCGGGTCGGCGATCGCGGCCAGCGCGCCCTTGGACGGGCTGGAGCGCTTGACCTCGCAGATGACCTTGACGCCCTCGCCGCGCAGCGCGGCGACGCCGTCCTTGGCCGCGGGTGCCTTCGCCGCGCGCTCCTTGAGCTCGTCGAGGCTGACGCGCGCCTGCCGCTCCGAAAGGTCGGCACGGACTCCGTCGATGATCTCGTCGAGCACACTCACGCGAGCGGCCCCCTTCCGGGCGGTGGACTGTTCCAGCGGGTCTTGCGGCCTCCGGCGGCCCGCCGTGAAACCGATCAGGCGGGCGGGACCGGTGGTACTTGCGATGGTATCCGGAGGCGGGCGCCGACCCCGCATCCGGTGGACGGCGGTCCCACTACCTGGACATACCGTGCCCGATCAAGGATGCAGCCGACCACCGAACGGCAGGTTCCGGACAACGGCGAATGCCAGCACCAGGGCTCCGAGGCCCCACAGGTGCGCCGGCCCGAGCACGGGACGCGGCGGCCGTCCGCGCGCGGCGCGCACGGCCCACAGCGTCCAGGCCACGGCGAAGACCAGATAGCCCGTGACGGCCAGGGCGTTGTCGTGCAGGGCCGTTGCGAAGTCCCCGTGGACGAAGGCGTGGGCGCTGCGCAGCCCGCCGCAGCCCGGGCAGTAGACACCTGCGTAGCGCAGCAGGGGGCAGACCGGGTAGTGGCCGGGCTGGTTGGGGTCCACGGCCCCGACGTAGGCGAAGGCGCCGGCGACGGCGGCCAGCACCCCGGCGGGGACCGCGAGCCGCCTGAGCACGGCGGTCGCGTGCGAGGGGACGGCGGTGGCGTCCGGGCTGTGCCGGGGGCGGGGTACGGGCGTCCGGTCGTGCGTCACCCTCTGGCTGTCGGGGTTCACGCCTCGCATTGTGCCCCGGAGCGGACGCACACGCGCGCGAGGGGCGGCACCGGGCCGCCCCTGGGGCTGTCGGATCGTACGGGTCCGCCCCGCGCGGACCTCAGCTCTCGGCGCGGGCCGTCTCACGCGGGCCGACCTGGTGCACCGGGTGCTCGTTCTTCTGGCCGAGGCCCATCATGCGCATGGTGGCGCCGACGACGCCGCCCGCCAGCACGATCCCGATGCCGACCCAGAAGCCGACCGGCTGGGCCATCACCATGAAGGCGCCCGCGACGCAGAAACCGATGAAGGCGATGATGACACCGGTCCAGGCGGCCGGGGTGTGACCGTGGCTGCTGCCCGCCATGACTTGCTCCTCGTTGCTGTGTTCTTGTCTGAGCCGGACGCTCGGCTCCATTGTCCCGCACGCGCGCACACGACGTGAGCGGGGGTGGCTCCTCGCGACCGCCGATCGGGCGCGGGCGGACGTGCGCCCCGGCCGGTCCGGTCAGGCGGGTCCGGAGCCGGTCGGGTCCTCGCCGCGGTCCAGGGCCTTCCACAGGTCCTCGGGGCGGTCGGGGTCGACCGGGCGGGCCGCGCGGGAGCGGGGGGCGCCGGAGCGCTCGTAGCGGCCGGACATGGCGGGCCACAGGCGGCCGTAGCGCAGGGCGAGCAGGCCGGCCAGGAGCAGCAGCACCCCGCCGGCGGCCGCGACGTAGGGCCAGCCGGTGTGGCTGAGCGCGGCGGCGGTCGCGGCGGTGTCGCCGGAGACCTGGGCGGCCTTCTCGTCGAGGGCGCCGTCGCCGGTGGCGCCGAGCAGGGCGGCGGCGATCGTGCCCGCGCCGGAGAGCGCGAGCAGCACGGCGACCAGGACGCGGCCGGAGCGGCGGACGGCGAAGACGGCGACGAGCGCGGCCAGGCCCACTATGGCGAGCGCGGCGGGCACGCCCGTGACCTCGCTGCCCCTGGCGGTCAGCGGGAAGGCTCCGCCGGCCACCGTCGCGGTGCCCTCCGCCCAGCGCTGCCGGGTGGCGAGCAGCGCCACGGCCGCGCCGAGCGCGCCGCAGAGCAGGGCGACGGCGAGGCTGCGGCGGCCGGACCGGGCGGGGGCGGCTTCGGAACGGGGGTGAGGTAGGGCAGTCACGTACTCCACTATCGCTCGGATCGCGGTTGTGGCGTCATCCGGGGTTCATGTGGCGGACGTGAGAAACGCCCTATTGTCCCAGCCGGTTCGCGGTGTGCACGGCCCGCAGCACGGCCGCCGCCTTGTTGCGGCACTCGGTGTCCTCGGCCACCGGATCGGAGTCGGCGACGATTCCGGCGCCCGCCTGGACGTAGGCGGTGCCGTCGCGCAGCAGGGCGGTGCGGATGGCGATGGCGGTGTCGGAGTCTCCGGCGAAGTCCAGATAGCCCACGCAGCCGCCGTACAACCCCCGCCGGGACGGCTCGAGTTCGTCGATGATCTGCATGGCCCGCGGCTTCGGCGCGCCCGAGAGGGTGCCGGCCGGGAAGCAGGCGGTCAGCACGTCGAAGGCGGTGCGGCCCGCCGCGACCCGTCCGGTCACGGTGGAGACGATGTGCATGACGTGCGAGTACCGCTCCACGGACATGAAGTCGACGACCTCGACGGAGCCGGGCTCGCAGACCCGGCCCAGGTCGTTGCGCCCGAGGTCGACGAGCATCAGGTGCTCGGCGCGCTCCTTGGGGTCGGCGAGCAGTTCCTCGGCGAGGGCCTGGTCCTCCTGCGGGGTGGCGCCGCGCGGCCGGGTGCCGGCGATGGGGTGGACCATGGCCCGCCCGTCCTCGACCTTCACCAGGGCCTCCGGGCTGGATCCGACGACGTCGAATCCGTCGAACCGGAACAGGTACATGTACGGCGAGGGATTGGTTGCCCTGAGCACCCGGTAGACGTCCAGCGCGCTCGCCGTGCACGGCGTCTCGAAGCGCTGCGAGGGGACGACCTGGAAGGCCTCGCCCGCGCGGATGCGCTCCTTGACGTCCTCCACCGCCGCCCGGAAGTCCTCGCCGCCCCACAACGCGGTGTACTCGGGCAGTTCGGAGGCCGGCAGCGCGGCGGGCGGCTGGGCGACCGGCCGGGACAGGTCCGCCTCCATGGCGTCCAGGCGGGCCACCGCGTCGGCGTACGCCTCGTCGACGCCGGTGTCCAGGTCGTTGTGGTTGATCGCGTTGGCGATCAGCAGGACCGTGCCGTCCCAGTGGTCGAGGACCGCGAGGTCGGAGGTGAGCAGCATGGTCAGCTCGGGGAGGCGCAGGTCGTCTCGTTCGCCGGGGCCGATCTTCTCCAGGCGGCGCACGATGTCGTAGCCGAGGTAGCCGACCATGCCGCCGGTGAAGGGCGGCAGGCCCAGGTCGTGGGCGAGGTCGCGGGGGGTGTGCAGGGTCTCGACGGTGGTGCGCAGGGCGGCGAGCGGGTCGCCCTCGGCGGGGACGCCGACCGGCGGGGTGCCGAGCCAGTGGGCCTGGCCGTCGCGCTCGGTGAGGGTGGCGTCGCTGCGGACTCCGACGAAGGAGTATCGAGACCATGTGAACGCAGTACGGCCGTTCTCCGCGGACTCCAGCAGGAAGGTGCCGGGGCGTTCGGCGGCGAGCTTGCGGTAGAGCCCGACCGGGGTGTCGCCGTCGGCGAGGAGCTTGCGGGTGACCGGGATGACACGTCGGTCGGTGGCGAGCTTGCGGAACGTCTCGAGGTCCATGGCGGCTGACCCTACTGACCTTCGGTGCCCGCGCCGGAACCGGCGTCCTTCAGCAGGACGTCGGCGTCGAAGCAGGTGCGGTCGCCGGTGTGGCAGGCGGCGCCCACCTGGTCGACCTTGACCAGCACGGTGTCGGCGTCGCAGTCCAGGGCGACGGACTTGACGTGCTGCACGTGTCCGGAGGTGTCTCCCTTGACCCAGTACTCCCCGCGGCTGCGCGACCAGTAGGTGCAGCGGCCGGTGGTCAGCGTGCGGTGCAGCGCCTCGTCGTCCATCCAGCCGAGCATCAGTACCTCGCCGGTGTCGTACTGCTGGGCGATGGCGGGCAGGAGCCCGTCCGCGCTGCGCTTGAGGCGGCGGGCGATCTCCTGATCGAGGCTGCTGGATGGACCACCGTGGTGACGGGCGGGAGTGCCGGGCGTGCTGCTCATGGGTGCCATTGTGCCGCGCGGGACCGCAGGCCGGGGCCGCGTTCCAGTGGGTGGGCGCCCCGGTACGAGGGGGTGCCGCGGGGCGCCTGCGGGGGGTGCCTCGTCGGTGCGGCGCGGCCGGTCGACGGGTGGGCGGACGCGCTACGTGGTCGTAGGCTGACCACATGTCGACCTTTGCCAAGCGTGAACGGCTCCTTCTCGCCGACCTCTTGGAGACCGCCGGTCCTGAGGCGCCGACCCTCTGCGAGGGGTGGCTCACCCGTGATCTGGCGGCGCACGTGGTGGTGCGCGAGCGGCGTCCCGACGCGGCCGGCGGCGTGCTGATCAAGCCGCTGGCGCCGCGCCTCCAGAAGGTGCTGGAGGAGTACGCGGCCAAGCCGTACGAGGAGCTGATCCAGCTGATCCGTACCGGCCCGCCGCGCTTCTCACCCTTCCAGCTCAAGCAGCTCGACGAGGCTGCCAACACCGTCGAGTTCTACGTCCACACCGAGGACGTGCGCCGCGCCCAGCCCGACTGGTCGCCGCGCGACCTTGACCCGGTCTTCCAGGAGACCCTGTGGTCCCGGCTGGAGCGCACCGCCCGGCTGCTGGGCCGGGGCATCCCCACCGGTCTGGTCCTGCGCCGCCCCGACGGCCGCACGGCCGTCGCGCACCGGGGCACGCCGGTGGTGACGGTGACGGGCGAGCCGTCGGAGCTGCTGCTGTTCGCGTTCGGCCGGCAGAACGCGGCCCGGGTCGAGAAGGTCGGCGACCAGGACGCGATCGCGAAGCTGACGGAGACCAAGCAGCTCGGGCTCTGAACCCCGCCGCTCCGGCGGGGTTCAGTGCGGCAGTTCGGCGCGGCGCAGGGCGGGGGCGGCCAGGGCGACGACCCCGCCCAGGGCGCACACCGCCGCGCTGGCGACGAACACCGGGCCGGTCCCCCAGGCCCCGATCGCGGCGGCCGACAGCGGCATGCCGAGCGGGGCGAGACCCAGGCTGACCAGACCGGCCACGGCCGTGACCCGGCCGAGGTAGGCGGGTTCGGACTGCGTCTGCAGCAGCGCGCCGCACAGGGCGCCGCTGAGCCCGGTGAGGAGGCCGACGAGCATGGCCACCCCGGCGGCGCCGAGGACGTTCGGTACGTAAGCGAGGGCGCCCACAGCCGCGGAGCCGACGAAGATCGAGCAGCCGGCCAGGCTGCCCGCGCGGGGCAGCCGTCCGCGTACGGTCAGCAGCAGGGAGACGGCGCCGGCGCCGGCGCTGAACCCGGCCAGCACCCAGCCCATGCCGGAGGCGCCCCAGCCTCGCTGGTCGGCGAGCAGGGCCAGGCCCACGTTGAGCGGGCCGGTGAAGCCGAGGTCGCCGAGGGCGATGGCCAGCATCAGCGGGGCGAGGACGCGGTGGTGGCGGATGTACCGCAGGCCGCCCACCAGGTCGCGCCAGGCGGTGGAGTCGCCGGCGGTGTCGTCCGGCGGCAGCTCCCCGACCCGCACGGAGACCAGCAGCGGCACGGACACGGCGATCAGCAGCCCGGCGATCCCGAACGCCGCTGCGGCGCCCCCGAGGGCGACGCCGAGACCGCCGAGCGGGGCCCCGACGACGCTCGCGAAGCGGATCGCCAGCCCGCGCATGCCCTGCACGCGCGCAAGCTGGCCCCGGCTCGTCACGCGCGCGGGCAGGGCGCCCACGGCGGGCATGAACACGGCGTCCACGGCACCGAAGACCAGGGCGAGCACAGCCAGCGGCCACAGGCCGGGACCGGCGAGCCACAGCAGCGCCGCCACGCCGAGCACGGCCGCGCAGCGCACCACATCGCTGCCGATGACGACCCTGCGCGGCCCGAGCCGGTCGGCGACCACTCCCCCGCCCAGCATCAGCAGGGCTCTGGGCAGCGCGCTGACCGCCATCACCAGTCCGGCCTGCGCGGGCGACCCGGCCCGGACGGCAGCCCAGGCCAGGGCGAGGTAGTAGACGTTGTCGCCCACCATCGAGGCGGTGTAGGCACCGAGCCACCGCAGGACGTTGCCGTCACGGTGGGCGGGACGCTCGACGGGGAGTGCCTCTGCGGACGCCGCGGAGACGGTGGTCACGTGGGTGGCCTCTCTCAGACGCGGAACGGGAATCCGTACAGGTGCAACCTACGAGAAGGCCCCGGCCGGAACCGGCCGAGGCCTTGCCTCACGACTACCTGACGGGGTGGCCCGCTCCGCGCAGGGCATCCTTGACCTGGCCGATGCGCAGGTCGCCGAAGTGGAAGACCGAGGCGGCCAGGACCGCGTCCGCGCCCGCCGTGACGGCCGGGGCGAAGTCGGCGAGCCTGCCGGCGCCGCCCGAGGCGATCACCGGTACCGTCACGTGCTTGCGGACGGCCGCGATCATCTCCAGGTCGTAGCCGTCCTTCGTGCCGTCCGCGTCCATCGAGTTGAGCAGGATCTCGCCCGCGCCCAGTTCCGCCGCCCGGTGCGCCCACTCCACCGCGTCGATACCGGTGCCCCGGCGGCCGCCGTGGGTGGTCACCTCGAAGCTTCCGGACGGGGTGCGGCGGGCGTCCACCGACAGGACCAGCACCTGGCGGCCGAAGCGCTCGGCGATCTCCCGGATCAGCTCCGGGCGGGCGATCGCGGCCGTGTTGACCCCCACCTTGTCCGCGCCCGCCCGCAGCAGTTTGTCCACGTCCTCGGTGGTGCGGACGCCGCCGCCCACCGTCAGCGGGATGAACACCTGCTCGGCGGTGCGGCGCACCACGTCGTACGTCGTCTCCCGGTCGCCCGAGGACGCGGTGATGTCCAGGAACGTCAACTCGTCGGCGCCCTCGGCGTCGTACACCTTGGCCATCTCGACGGGGTCGCCGGCGTCTCGCAGGTTCTGGAAGTTGACGCCCTTGACCACCCGGCCGCCGTCCACGTCCAGGCAGGGGATGACTCGGACCGCCAGGGTCATGAATCCACGGCTCCTCTGTATGCCTCTAGCTCGATCTCGACCAGGATGCGCGGATCCACGAAGCCCTCGACCACCAGCAGGGTCGAGACCGGACGCACCGAGTCGAACAGTTCCTTGTGGGCCCTGCCCACCTCGTCCACGTCCCGCAGATGGGTCAGGTACATCCGGGTGCGGACCACCGCGTCGGGGCCCAGCCCGAACTCGGTGAGCGCTTCCAGCGCGCTGGTGAACGCGATCTTCGCCTGCTCGTACGGATCGCCCTCCCCGTACAGCACGGGGCCCTTGAAGGCCGTCGTGCCGGCCACCAGGACCCGGTCACCCGCCGCGACGGCGCGCGCGTAACCGAACGTCTCTTCCCAAGGGCTTCCGCTCTGCACGCGCCGTACGGCTTCCGACGTCATGACGCCACTGCCTCCAAGGCCTCTTCCAGGGTGAACGCCTTCGCATACAGGGCCTTCCCGACAATGGCGCCCTCGACACCGAGCGGCACGAGGCCCGCCAGCGCCCGCAGGTCGTCCAGCGAGGAGACGCCGCCCGACGCCACCACCGGGCGGTCGGTGGCCGCGCAGACGTTCTTCAGCAGCTCCAGGTTGGGGCCCTGGAGGGTGCCGTCCTTGGCGATGTCGGTGACGACGTAGCGCGCGCAGCCCTCCTTGTCGAGGCGCTCCAGCGTCTCGTACAGGTCGCCACCGTCGCGGGTCCAGCCGCGGCCTCGCAGCGTGGTGCCCCGCACGTCCAGGCCGACCGCGATCCGGTCGCCGTACTGGCCGATGACCTTGGCGACCCACTCGGGGGATTCCAGGGCGGCGGTGCCCAGGTTCACGCGGGTGCAGCCGGTGGCCAGGGCGGCGGCGAGGGTGTCGTCGTCGCGGATGCCGCCGGACAGCTCCACCTTGATGTCCATGGCGCGGGCGACCTCGGAGATCAGCTCGCGGTTGTCGCCGGTGCCGAACGCGGCGTCCAGGTCCACCAGGTGCAGCCACTCGGCGCCCGCGCGCTGCCAGGCCAGGGCGGCCTCCAGCGGGGCGCCGTAGGAGGTCTCCGTGCCGGACTCGCCGTGCACGAGGCGCACGGCCTGACCGTCGCGGACGTCGACGGCGGGGAGGAGTTCGAGCTTGGCCATGTCTCTACAGGGTTCCGATCCAGTTGGTGAGCAGCTGCGCTCCGGCGTCGCCGGACTTCTCGGGGTGGAACTGGGTGGCCCACAGTGCGGCGTTCTCCACGGCGGCCACGAAGGGCTTGCCGTGCGTCGCCCAGGTCACCCTGGGGGCGCGCAGCGCCGGGTTGTGGGTCTCCAGCTGCCAGTCGTGGACGGCGTAGGAGTGCACGAAGTAGAAGCGGGCGTCCTCGTCCAGGCCGGCGAACAGCTCCGAGCCGGCCGGCGCCTGCACGGTGTTCCAGCCCATGTGGGGCACGACGTCCGCCTGGAGCGGCTCGACCGTGCCGGGCCACTCGTCCAGGCCCTCGGCCTCCACCCCGTGCTCGATGCCACGCGCGAAGAGGACCTGCATGCCGACGCAGACGCCCATGACCGGGCGCCCGCCGGACAGCCGGCGGTCGATGATCCAGTCGCCGCGCACGTCCTTCAGCCCGCGCATGCAGGCGGCGAAGGCGCCGACGCCCGGCACCAGCAGACCGTCGGCGTTCATCGCCGCGTCGTAGTCGCGGGTGATCTCGACGTCGGCTCCCGCGCGGGCGAGGGCCCGCTCGGCCGAACGGACGTTGCCGAAGCCGTAGTCGAGGACCACCACCTTTTTCGTACCGGTGCTCAACTCCACACCCCCAGCCGCATCACGCCCGCGACGAGGCACATCGCCGCGCCGATGGACAGCAGCACGATGAGGCTCTTCGGCATCTGCTGCTTGACGAAGGAGATGATGCCGCCGAGCAGGAACAGCCCGACGACGATCAGCAGGGTCGACAGGCCGGTCACAGTGCCCCTCCGTTCGCTTCTCCGCCCGCGCGGCGCAGTGGCGCGGCCATCTCCCCCAGTGCCTTGACGGCCTGGGAGGTGCCCCCAGTCGTCTGCGGCCCGGCGGCCGCGCGTGCGTCGCTCACAGCGCGCCCTTCGTGGAGGGGATGATGCCGGCCGCGCGCGTGTCGCGCTCGGACGCGTACCGCAGCGCCCGGGCCAGGGCCTTGAACTGGCACTCCACGATGTGGTGCGCGTTGCGCCCGTAGGGCACGTGCACGTGCAGCGCGATCTGCGCCTGGGCGACGAAGGACTCCAGGATGTGGCGGGTCATCGTGGTGTCGTACTCGCCGATCATCGGCGCCATGTTCTCGGGCTCGGTGTGCACGAGGTACGGGCGGCCGGACAGGTCGACGGTGACCTGGGCGAGCGACTCGTCCAGCGGGACCGTGCAGTTGCCGAAGCGGTAGATGCCCACCTTGTCGCCGAGCGCCTGCTTGAAGGCGGCGCCCAGCGCGAGGGCGGTGTCCTCGATGGTGTGGTGGGAGTCGATGTGCAGATCGCCGTCGGTCTTCACGGTCAGGTCGAACAGACCGTGCCGGCCGAGCTGGTCGAGCATGTGGTCGTAGAAGCCGACGCCGGTGGCGATGTCGGTCCTGCCGGTGCCGTCGAGGCCGATCTCGACCAGGACCGAGGTCTCCTTGGTGGTGCGCTCGACCCTGCCGACGCGTCCCTCGCGAGTCATCCGCTCTGCTCCTGTTCCTTCTTCAGTTCCCGTGCCGCGTCGAGGAACGCGTCGTTCTCCTGGGGCGTTCCGGCGGTGACCCGCAGCCACCCCGGTACGCCGTTGTCCCGGACCAGGACGCCCCGGTCCAGGATCCGCCGCCACGCGGTGTGGGCGTCCTCGAACCGCCCGAACTGGATGAAGTTGGCGTCCGACTCGACCACGTCGTAGCCGATCGCGCGCAGTTCGCCGACGAGCCGGTCCCGTTCGGCCTTCAGCTGCTCGACATAGCCGAGCAGCGTGTCGGTGTGCTCCAGGGCGGCCAGCGCCGTCGCCTGGGTGATCGCCGAGAGGTGGTACGGCAGCCGGACCAGCTGCACGGCGTCCACCACCGCCGGGTGCGCCGCGAGGTAGCCGAGGCGCAGTCCGGCGGCGCCGAACGCCTTGGACATGGTGCGGGAGACGACCAGGTGCGGCCGGTCCTGGAGCAGCGGCAACAGCGAGGCGCCGTGGCTGAACTCGATGTACGCCTCGTCCACGACCACCATGGACGGCTTGGCCGCCTGCGCCGCCTCGTACAGCGCGAGGACCGTCGACGGCGGCACCGCGTTGCCGGTGGGGTTGTTGGGGGTGGTGACGAAGACGACGTCCGGTCGGTGCTCCGCGATCGCCCGCTCGGCGGCGGCGAGGTCGATCGTGAAGTCCTCGCGGCGCGGCCCGGAGATCCAGCCCGTGCCCGTGCCGCGCGCGATGAGCGCGTGCATGGAGTACGAGGGCTCGAAGCCGATCGCGGTACGGCCCGGACCGCCGAAGGTCTGCAGCAGCTGCTGGATGACCTCGTTGGAGCCGTTGGCCGCCCAGACGTTCTCGACGCCGACCCGGTGGCCGCCCGTCCTCGTCAGGTACGCGGCGAGCTCGGTACGCAGCTCCACCGCGTCCCGGTCGGGATAGCGGTTGAGGTGGCGGGCCGCCTCGCGCACCCGCTCGGTGATCCGCTCGACCAGCGGCTCGGGCAGCGGGTAGGGGTTCTCGTTGGTGTTCAGCCGTACGGGGACGTCCAGCTGGGGCGCGCCGTAGGGGGACTTGCCGCGCAGCTCGTCCCGTACGGGAAGATCGTCGATTCCGAAGCTCACTTGCTCGTCGGTACCTTCCAGCCGAACCTCGCCTTGATCGCCGCGCCGTGCGCGGGCAGGTCCTCCGCCTCCGCCAGCGTCACCACATGGTGGGCGACCTCGGCGAGGGCTTCCTCGGTGTAGTCCACGATGTGGATACCGCGCAGGAAGGACTGGACGGACAGGCCCGAGGAGTGGCAAGCGCAGCCGCCGGTGGGCAGCACGTGGTTGGACCCGGCCGCGTAGTCGCCGAGCGAGACCGGCGCCCAGGGGCCGACGAAGATCGCGCCGGCGTTGCGCACCCGGTCGGCGACCGCGGCCGCGTCGGCCGTCTGGATCTCCAGGTGCTCGGCGCCGTAGGCGTCGACCACCCTCAGGCCCGCGTCGATGCCGTCGACCAGGACGATCGCGGACTGCTTGCCGGACAGGGCCGGGCGGATCCGGTCCTCGATGTGCTTGGTCGCCGCGACCTGCGGCTCCAGCTCCTTCGCGACCGCGTCCGCGAGCTCCGCGGAGTCGGTGACCAGGACGGCGGCGGCCAGCGGGTCGTGCTCGGCCTGGCTGATCAGGTCGGACGCGACGTGCACCGGGTCGGCGCCGGCGTCCGCGAGGATCGCGATCTCGGTGGGGCCGGCCTCGGTGTCGATGCCGATCCTGCCGGTGAAGTAGCGCTTGGCGGCGGCGACCCAGATGTTGCCGGGGCCGGTGACCATGTTCGCGGGCGGGCAGGACTCGGTGCCGTACGCGAACATCGCGACGGCGTGGGCGCCGCCGGCCGCGTACACCTCGTCGACGCCCAGCAGGGCGCAGGCGGCGAGGATCGTCGGGTGCGGCAGCCCACCGGCTGGATCATTTTCAAAAGCGGGGGCCTGCGGCGGGGAGGCCAGCGCGATCGACTCCACGCCGGCCTCCTGCGCGGGCACGACGTTCATGACCACGGAGGACGGGTAGACCGACCGGCCGCCCGGCGCGTACAGCCCGACGCGCTCGACCGGCACCCACTTCTCGGTCACCGAGCCGCCGGGCACCACCTGGGTGGTGTGCGTGTCGCGGCGCTGCTCGCGGTGGACGAGCCGGGCGCGCCGGACGGACTCCTCCAGCGCCGCGCGCACGGCCGGGTCGAGCTGCTCCAGCGCGTCCTTGAGTGCCTGGGCGGGAACCCGCACCGACTCCAGCCGCACGCCGTCGAACCGCTCGGCGAAGTCGATCAGCGCCGCGTCGCCACGATGATGCACGGCCTCGCAGATCGGACGCACCTTCTCCAGGGCGGCCGAGACGTCGAAGTCGGCTCGGGGCAGCAGGTCGCGCAGGGCGGGGCCCTCGGGGAGGGCGTCGCCGCGCAGATCGATTCGGGAGATCACGGTGTCAATTCTCTCAGACCGCGCGCGGACACTGTCCGTCCGTATCAGTGACTGATACGGACCGCCGTGCCGGTGGCTGGTGCGGGGCACGGAAGGAGCCGCTCACATTTCGTGTTCAGAGCGTCACCGATCGGGCATGACCGGTTGTACGAAGCGTAGTCATCCCGCGAGCAGCCGGGGAGGGAGGGAGGATCGTGACGGAGGGGGCCGACTTACACTCCGGGGACCTGTCCGACGGCCTGACCGCCACCGAGGCGGGAATGTGGCAGGCCTTCCGCAACGGCAGCGTGTACGACCTGCGCAGCGGTGACGCCGTGGTGGACGATCCGCACGGCGGGCATCCGTGGGGGCCCGAGCGGACCGTGCGGGCGCGCGTCGTGTGCTGGCTGCTCCTTGACGGACCGCCCGCGCTCGCCGGGCGCGTGTCGTCCCTGAAGCTCCGCGGCCTGCGGATCACGGACGCCCTGGACCTCGCCGGGGGCGCGGTGCTGCCGTACGTGGAGCTGAACGGCTGCCGGTTCGACCAGGAGGTGCTGCTGCCGGAGGCGCGCTTCACCACCGTGCGGCTGGTGGACTGCGCGGTGCCGCGGCTGGAGGCGGCCCGGGTGCGCACCGAGGGCGATCTGCATCTGCCGCGCTGCCGGTTCACCGGCGGGATACGGCTGACCGACGCGCACATCGGCACGGACCTGCTGCTCAGCCAGGCGGTCGTGCACCGCGACCGGGCCGGCCGTTCGATCGCCGCCGACGGGATGACGGTGGGCCAGGACCTCCAGGCGGAGCTGCTGGAGTCGTACGGCGAGTTCAGTCTGCGCAGCGCGAAGATCGGTGTCTCGCTGAGCCTGCGCGGCGCGCGGCTGGCGAACCCGCGGGAGCGGTTCGCGCTGAACGCGCCGCAGCTCACCGTCGAGCGCACCCTGTACCTCACCCCGGCGGGCGTGGGCGGCCCGCTGAGCGGGGTGACGCCCGCGCGCGGGACCCGGATCCAGCCCTTCGAGTGCCGGGGCGGGGTGCGTCTGGACGACGGGCGGTTCGGCGACGCGGTCGATCTGGAGCGGGCACGTTTCACCCTCACGGACGAACAGGTGCTGTCGCTGCGCCGGGTGCAGACGCCGGAGCTGCGCTTCCTCGGGGAGCCGCCGCCGCGCGGGCAGGTGCTGCTGTCCGGGGCGCGGGTCGTCACCCTCGTCGACCGGGCGAGCAGCTGGCCCGGCCCGGGCAGCCTGCACATGGGCGGCTTCGTCTACGAGAACCTGGTGCCGCGGGGCCCGTTCCCGCTGGCCGAGCGGCTGGACTGGGTGGCGGCGGCGACCGCCGAGTACAACCCGGAGCCGTACGAGCGGCTGGCCGCGGTGCTGCGGGAGGCGGGCGAGGACGTGGACGCGCGCGAGGTGCTGCTCGCCAAGCAGCGGCGCCGCCGCGAGACCCTGCCGCTCGCCGCCAAGCTGGTGGGCTACGTCCAGGACTGGGCGGTGGCCTACGGGTACCGGCCGGGCCGGGCCGCGGTCTGGATGGCGGTGCTGTGGGCGGCGGGTTCGCTGGCCTTCGCGCGCCTGGGCCCGCCGCCGGCCGACCCCGGCGGCCACCCGGAGTGGAACCCCGCCCTGTTCGCCCTCGACCTGCTGCTGCCGTTCGTCGACCTGGGCCAGGCGGACCAGTGGCAGCTGCGCGGCGGCTGGCAGTGGCTCGCCGCGGCGCTGATCGTGGTCGGCTGGATCCTGGCCACGACGGTGGCGGCGGGCGCGACACGGCTGCTGCGACGGAACTAGGGCCCTCGTTCGGATCATGCCGGGCGCGCGGGCCCCCGGCAGCGCGCGGGCAGTTGTTGAAATCGGCACCTTTTACTCGACCTTGACCATCCCGCGTACAACTTTCCGCTCCTTGCCCGAACCCCCTGGCGCGCGTGCGACCTGCGTCTTTCAATGGTCGACACCATGGCAACGCTGCCCGCGTTCATCCGCCCTGCCCGGATGACAAGAACCGTCCCCAGCCCCGCCGCCGGGTTCACCGCCGCCGGGCTCCCCTCCGACGACGAGGTCCTCCTCGACGTGCCGGACGAACCTCTCGGCCCGGCGCTGGTGGCCGCCGCCCAGGGCGCGTACCGGCCCGCCGCGGCGCTGCTCGCCGGTACCCGGGAGAGGGCCCGCTGGGAGGAGCGCGACCGGTACACGAGACGGCTGGCCGCCATCGCCCGCTCCCGACCGGAGTGGCTGGACGCCTGGCTCGCCACCGCCCCGCACGACCCGGACGCGCTGCTGGTCGCCGCCCAGCTCGCGGTCGACCGCGCCTGGCCCTCGCCCGCGCGGGCCGAACTGCTGCGCGGCGTCAGCCCCCTGATCACGGCCGCCGCACGCGCCGACGCCCGTGACCCGGTGCCGTGGCGGGTCGCGCTGGACCACGCGCGCGGCAGCCGCGCCGGGCACCGCTACTTCGAGGAGCTGTGGGAGGCCGCGGTCCGCCGCGCCCCGCACCACTACGGCTGCCACGTGGCCGCCCTGCGCTATCTGACCACCTCCTGGCACGGCTCGCACCGCGAGTGCTTCGACTTCGCCGACATGGCCGCCCAGGACGCCCCGGCCGGCTCGCTCGTCCAGGCGCTGCCCGTGCGGGCCGCCTTCGCCTATCTGACCGACGGCTGCGGGCCCCGGGTGCCGCGGGCCCGGCTGCACGCGGCGGCCGACCGGGCGATCGTGCTCTCCGCCCGCTTCCCGGCGGCCGTGCCCTGGCCCGCGGAGATCCGCAACCTGCTGACCTGCGTCCTGCTGCGGCTGGAGCGCCCCGAGGACGCCCTCGTGCAGCTGCGCCTCATCGGCCCGTACGCCACCTCCTTCCCCTGGGAGCGGCAGTCGGACGACCCGCTGGGGTTCTTCCTGAAACTGCGCGCCGACCTGGGGGCCGCACCGCCCGCAGGGCCGTCCCGGCGCCCGCGATACGGGCTCGGCGGACGCGCCCGTCGCGGCGAGCATTAGGCTTTTGCGCCGTGACCACCGTCCACCTTCCGCTCTTCCCCCTGAACACGGTGCTGTTCCCGGGGCTGGTGCTGCCCCTGAACGTCTTCGAGGAGCGCTACCGCGCCATGATGCGCGCGCTGCTGAAGACGCCCGAGGACGAACCGCGCCGGTTCGCCGTCGTGGCGATCCGCGACGGCCACGAAATGGCCGAGAGCGCCCCCGGCATGCCCGATCCGACCGCACGGATCGAACGCGGCCCCGCCGCCGGCTTCGGCACCGACCCGGCCAAGGCCTTCCACTCCGTGGGCTGCGTGGCGGACGCGGCGACGATCCGGGAGCGGGCCGACGGCACCTTCGAGGTGCTGGCCACGGGCACGACCCGGGTCCGGCTGCTGTCCGTGGACGCCTCCGGCCCCTGTCTCGTGGCGGAGCTGCGGGAGCTGGCCGAGGAGCCCGGCGACGAGGCGGGCGCGCTGGCCGAGGGGGTGCTGCGGTCCTTCCGCCAGTACCAGAAGCGGCTGGCGGGCGCGCGGGAGCGGTCGCTGACTGCCGCGGAGCTGCCGGACGAGCCGAGCGTGGTGTCGTACCTGGTGGCCGCGGCGATGATGCTCGACATTCCGGCGAAACAGCGACTGCTCCAGGCGCCCGACGTCTCCTCCCGGCTGCGCGACGAGCTGAAACTCCTGCGCAGGGAGACGGCGATCCTCCGTAGTCTGCCGTCGTTGCCGGCCGCGGAGCTGACCCGCGGGCCGACGAGTCTCAACTGAAGGAACGGGTCGGGATGGCCAAGAAGGCGAAGAAGCAGCAGGACAAAGGGGCGGGGGGCACCCCGGCGACGGTGGCGCTGACCGCGGCGGGCGTGCGCTACACCGTGCACTCCTACGACCACGACCCCTCCCACCCCTCCTACGGCGAGGAGGCGGCCGAGGCGATGGGCGTCTCCCCGGACCGGGTGTTCAAGACGCTGGTGGCGGACGTCGACGGAGCCCTGACGGTGGCCGTGGTGCCGGTCGCGGGCTCTCTGGACCTCAAGGCCCTGGCGGCGGCGGTCGGCGGCAAGCGGGCGGCGATGGCCGACCCGGCCCTCGCGGAGCGCACCACCGGCTACGTCCGCGGCGGCATCTCCCCCCTCGGCCAGCGCAAGAGGCTCCCCACCGTCCTGGACGACTCGGCCCCCGCCCACACCACCATCTGCGTCTCGGCGGGCCGCCGCGGCCTGGAGGTCGAACTGTCCCCGGGCGACCTGGCGGGCCTCACCGACGCCGTCCTCGCCCCGATCGGGCGCGGCTGACCGTCCCGCCCGGCCATCGCGCCGGCGGGCGGGACCGGCTGAGGCCCGTTCTGCCGCCCGTCCTGTCACCCGCCCGCGTCCGCCTCGCGGCCTCCGGGAGCCGGACCGGGCCCGGCCGGCTAGGGCGCCGAGGACTCCCCGTGCCCGTGAGCACCGTCTCCGGGCGCGCCGTCCCCGTACGCGCTGTCTCCGTGCGCCCCGCCCACGTACATCTCCGGGTCCCGCGGCCCGAACAGGGACGTCATCCCCAGGTGGACGAGCAGCGCGGCCAGCGGCCAGGCCAGCAGCGCCCCCTTGGCGTCGAGCTTCAGCGGCGCCGGGAACGTCACTCCCTTGCCCACCGCCTTGGCGTGGACGATCACGTCCTGCTCGGGTCCGAGCCACACACCGAGCCGCCACGCCAGCAGCGACCCGAGCAGCCCTCCGACGCACAGGGCCACCACCAGCGGCACACCCCCGCGCCTGCGCACCAGGAAGACGGCCGTCGCGCACACCACGCCGAAGGCCAGGGCCAGCAGCGTGAACGTGCCGTCCACGCCGATGGCCTGCTCACCCTCGGTGTCCTTGAGGTAGACGACCCAGTTGTTCCCGGACATTTCGGCGATCAGCGGCACCTTCGGTGCCAGCCGCAGCCAGAGCAGTCCCAGCGGCACCCCGCAGAGCGCCACGGCGACCAGGACGACGACGGCCTCCCTGATCTCGGCCGCCCATCCGGGCCCGTCCTGTTCGTAGAGGCTCAGCGGCCGGGCGGGCGGCACCTGCCAGGACTGGACCGGCCCCGGCAGCGAGGGCTGCCCGGACGCCGACGGCCCCAAGGGCCCCGACGACGAGGACGCCGAGGGTTCGGACGGCCCGGAGGGGCCGGAAGGCTGTGAGGAGCGCCGGTGCGGCGGTGGTGGCGGAGTCAACGGAGCTGTCACCTTGTCATCGTGCCAGTTGCGGGGGAAGGCCGCGTCACCGGACGGCGGCCCGGCGGTAGGCCCAGGTGGCGACGGCCAGCGAGACCACCCCGACCCCGGCGCAGACGGCCATGTCGCCGGCCACCAGAGCCCAGTCGGGACGGGCCGCGAAAGTGTGGGCGTAGGCCTCCACGCCGTACGTGGACGGCAGCAGGTCGCGCAGCAGCCGTACCGCCCCGGGCATGCGGTCGGGGGGCAGCACGCCCAGCAGCAGCGCCGCCGACATGCCCAACTGGCCCAGCAGTGTGGCCAGTTCCGGGCGCGGTGCGAGCAGCCCGCAGGCCGCGCCGAGCCCGGAGAGCGCGGCACCGGCGAGCGGGATCACCACCACCAGCACCCACAGGTTGCCGAGTGGCAGCCCGAACAGCACGCACCCGAACACGGCGGTCACGAGCGTGCCCGGCACCGTGAAGGAGGCGTACGCGGCCGCCGCGCCCAGCACCACGGCCGCGGGCGGCACCGGGAGCGTCGCGTAGTGGTCGAGCCCGCCGCTGGCCCGCAGCTGCCCGAAGTACTGGGCGAGCAGGTTCAGCGCGACGAAGGCGACCACGACGACCGAGGCGCCGGACACCACGTATCGGGCCTCGCTGCCGCCGTCGACCACGCCCCGCATCATGACCATGATGCCGACGGACTGGAAGGTCGCCACGAACAGCAGCGGGAGCCTCGCCACCCGCGCCCGGGACAGCTGGGCCCGGTACACGGCGGCCAGCGACGGCCACAGCCGCGCCCGCGGCCCGAGCACGGCCGCGTCACCGGAAACGCCGTCCTGTACGGCCGTCGCGCCCGGCAGCACACCGGCGGGTACGACACTCACGTCGAACTGCTCCCTTTCCCTGCGGCAGCGCACGCGGCCGATTTGTCCGTCGCGGCGAGCGCGGCGGGTACGGTCGTGTCTCCCGCACCGGACGGGTTCCCCCCGGCGCCCGCGTACTCCTCCACGGATCCGCCGGTCCCCGCGCTCATGCCGCTGATCCCGGTCATGCCTTCACCAGCCCCTGCCGGGCGGCGCCGCCCAGCGCCAGGTACACGTCCTCCAGGCTGGGCGTGGTCAGCGTGAAGTCGTCCAGGGCGGCGAACGCGGCACCGCCGGTGACCGTGGCCACGGCGGCGCGGGCCTCCTCGGGCGCCAGCCGCAGCGTCCAGCGGCGGCCCGCCTCCACGGCCCGTTCCCTGAGCGCGGCGACCTCAGCCACCTCCAGGGGCGCCCGCTCCCGCCACACCAGTTCCACCCGCACCTCGCCGGAGACCCGCTCCTTGAGCCGGGCCGGGGTGTCGCAGGCGATGACCCGGCCCCGGTCCAGAACGGCGACCCGGTCCAGTACGGTCTCGGCCTCGATGACGTTGTGGGTGACCAGGACGACGGTCGTGCCGCGTTCGGCGCGCCGCCGGTCGACGGCGGACCACACCGCCCGCCGGGCCACCGGGTCCATTCCGGTGGTCGGCTCGTCGAGCACCAGCAGCGGGCGCTCGCCGACCAGAGCGGCAGCCAGGCAGGCGAGCCGCCGCTGGCCACCGGAGAGCTTCTTCAGCGGGCGCCCGGCGATCGGGGTGAGGCCCAGTTCGTCGAGGACGGCGTCCCGCTCGGCACGCGCCTGCCGGAGGTCCAGGCCGCGCAGCCGCCCGGTGGTCTCGGCGGCGAGCGAGACGGTCAGCTCGTCCAGGGCGGTGGACTCCTGCCCGAGGTAGGCGAGGATCCGCGCGGCCCGCTCGGGGTGCGCCACGATGTCGTGGCCGAGGATCTCGACCGTGCCGCTGTCGGGGCGCAGCAGCCCGGTGAGCTGGCGTACGAGGGTGGACTTGCCGGCGCCGTTCGGCCCGAGCAGCCCGAAGATCTCGCCACGCCGTACGTCGAGCTCCACCGCGTCGGTGGCCAGCACCTCGGGCGTGCCGGGGGCACCGCGCCGGCCGCGCACCGCGGGGTAGGTCCGGGTCAGTCCGCGCACCGCGCACACGATGTCGTCCCCGGGGCGAAATGCCTGTGCCGTGCGCGTACTCACAAGGGACGAGGGTACGGGGTCGCGGAGCCCCGCTCGTCCTCGGGGCGTCCCGAACAGGCCCGGTACGCGGTTCAGTCGCCGGCGGGGGTGCGCTCGGTGGAGGTCCGTACGTCGATCTCCCGCCAGAACCCGGCGCGGATGGCGTACCGGTCGTGCTCGTCGATCTGGTCGTCCTTGTGCGCGAGCAGCCCGAAGCGGGCGGCGTAGCGCAGCAGCTCGCCGTCGACGCGGTGCGGGACGCGGGGGTACATCGACGACAGTTTCTGCAGGTGCGACTGGTCGCCCAGCCGGTCCACCCAGCGCCTGGCGAAGACCTGTCCCACCTCGTACGGGTCGCCGCCGACCGTCGTGATGTCCTCCTCCCGGTCCGCCCACCGCTGCTCGGCCGTCGTCAGCTGGGCGAGCGTCGGCATGGAGGCTGCCTCAGGAGGCTCGGCGGGCGTGCCCGGCCGGTCCACCCAGCCCCGGTCCGAGGACCAGCGCAGGGTCGCCGTGGAGGGGTGCTGCGCGGGCGGGGCGCCGGGGGCGCGCAGCGCGGCCAGGTCCTTGGGCGTGGGCACGCCCTTGGCGGCGGGCACCCGTTCCTCGGTGCCGCCGCGCCCCGGGGCGGCGGCCGGGTGCTCCCGCGGTTCGGCGCGGCTCTCGGTGCCCGGGCTGAGCGTGGACTCGGGCAGCGGCGCGGAGAGGATCGCGGCGATCTCGGGGCGGGGCGCGGGCGGCGGCGCGCAGACACCGCCGAGTTCCTTGGCGCGTACGGCCTTGGTGATCCAGGTGCGGTCCAGCACGCGCCGCTCGTCGGCCTCGGCGACCAGGTCCTCGGACTGGTTGTAGTCGCCGTCGGCGGCCTGCACCGCCCACAGGTGTACGGCGACGCCGTGCTCCTTGGCGGCCATCATGCCGGGCAGCAGGTCGCCGTCGCCGGTGACGAGGACGACGTCGGAGCAGGCGCGGTTGCGGGCCAGTTCGGTCAGTTCGGCGTGCATCGCGGCGTCGACGCCCTTCTGCGCCCAGCGTCCGTCGCTGCGGGTGAGCGCGCCGAGCCGGACGGTGACCCGGGGCATCACGCGCAGCCGGCGGTGCTCGGGCTGCGGCACACGGTCGGGCGCGCCGTCGAACCAGTAGATGCGCAGCAGGGGCCGCTCGGTGTCGGACTCGGCCTGTTCACGCAGCCCCTGCACGAGAGCGGTGTGGTCGACGGTGATCCGGGACCGCGACGGCTCCCCGGCGAGGAGACTGGCCGCGGCGCCCAGCAGATACCCGGCGTCCACCAGGACGATGCAGCGGTCCACGCGATCCACCCTCTTTCCGGGAGGTTGCTTCGGGATGTGCTTGGGGATGTACTTCGGGATGTGCTTCGAGTCTGCCCGAACCGGCCGGGGTTAACGGCCGGAACTCGATCTTCGGCGTGGCGTTTCGGGAGCCCGCACCCCGACGCCCCGCGTTACATACGGTAATTATCCAACATGCGTTCATTGTCGGCCTATGTGAATCTGGTCCCGGCCCTGGCCCCGAGATCCCCCACAGGAGGCTGATCACCATGGCCAAGAACCGCAAGCAGGACCGCAGCCGGCAGAAGACGTCCGTGGCCGCGAACGGCCCGCAGGAGACGGAGCAGTCCGTGTCGGAACCGCAGGCCGAGCATCACGCCCACGGACCGCAGACGAGTCCGACTGCCATGGCCCGCAAGGGACGTCAGAAACGCTTCGGCCACAACTGACTCCGGTACATGGACTGTTGAGCAAGTGCGGTAATCGACGAGGGGCGTACCCGATGCGCACGGGCACGCCCCTCGTTCATGTCAGCCCGCCAGGCAGGACGGGCCGAGCAGGACCTTCAGATCGCCGAACAGCGCCGGGTCCGGCTTGACCCGGTGCCGGTCCAGCCGTAGCACCGTCGTCCTGCTCGGCCCCTGGAGCCTGATGCGGACCTCGCTGTCGCCCTTGTGGTGGCTGAGGATCTCGCCGAGGCGGCTCACCATGGGCGGGGTCACCTTCAGCGCCGGGATGGTGAGGATCACCGGGGCGTTGGCCCCGGCGTTCGACAGGTCGGGGATCATCAGCTCCATCGCCACCAGGCGGGGCACGTCCTCCCGCTTGTCCAGGCGGCCCTTGACGAACACCACGGCGTCCTCGACGAGTTGCGTGGACACCAACTGGTAGGTCGCCGGGAAGAACATGCACTCGATGGAGCCGGCGAGGTCCTCGACGGTGGCGATCGCCCAGGCGTTGCCCTGCTTGGTCATCTTGCGCTGGAGGCCGGAGATGATGCCGCCGATGGTGACGACCGCGCCGTCGGCGTGCTCACCGCCGGTGAGCTGCGAGATGCCCGCGTCGGCCTTGTCCGCGAGCACGTGCTCGAGACCGAACAGCGGGTGGTCGGAGACGTAGAGGCCGAGCATCTCCCGCTCCTGGGCGAGCAGATACGTCTTGTCCCACTCCTCGGAGGCGAACTCCACGTCAAGGCCGAAGCCGGGCTCGCCGCTGGTCTCCTCGCCCATTCCGCCGAAGAGGTCGAACTGACCCTCGGCCTCCTTGCGCTTGACCGCGACGACGTTGTCGATCATCGGCTCGTACTGCGCGGTGAGGCCCTTGCGGGTGTGCCCCATCTCGTCGAAGGCGCCGGCCTTGATCAGCGACTCGGTGGTGCGCTTGTTGCAGACCACCGCCTCGACCTTGTCGAGGTAGTCGGGGAACGACGAGTACTTCCCCTTGGCCTTGCGGGACTTGATGATCGACTCGACGACGTTGGTGCCGACGTTGCGCACGGCGGAGAGGCCGAAGAGGATCACGTCGTCGCCCTGGGCGGCGAAGTTCGACTGGGACTCGTTGACGTTGGGCGGGAGCACCCGGATGCCCATGCGGCGGCACTCGTTGAGGTAGACCGCCGACTTGTCCTTGTCGTCCTTGACGGAGGTCAGCAGGCCCGCCATGTACTCGGCGGGGTGGTTGGCCTTCAGATAGGCGGTCCAGTACGACACCAGGCCGTACGCGGCCGAGTGGGCCTTGTTGAACGCGTAGCCGGCGAAGGGGACCAGCACGTCCCACAGGGCCTGGATGGCCTCGTCGCTGTAGCCGTTCTTCTGGGCACCGGCCTGGAAGATGGTGAAGTTCTTCGCCAGTTCCTCGGGCTTCTTCTTGCCCATCACGCGGCGGAGGATGTCGGCCTCGCCGAGCGAGTAGCCCGCGATGATCTGGGCGGCCTTCTGCACCTGCTCCTGGTAGACGATCAGGCCGTAGGTGACCGCGAGGACCTCCTCGAGGGGCTCCTCGAGCTCCTTGTGGATCGGCGTGATCTCCTGGAGCTTGTTCTTGCGCAGCGCGTAGTTGGTGTGCGAGTCCATGCCCATCGGGCCGGGACGGTAGAGCGCCGACACGGCCGAGATGTCTTCGAAGTTGTCGGGCTTCATCAGGCGCAGCAGCGAGCGCATGGGGCCGCCGTCGAACTGGAACACACCGAGTGTGTCGCCGCGCTGGAGCAGTTCGAAGGTCTTGGGGTCGTCCAGCGGGAGGCCGAGGAGATCGATGTCGATCCCCTTGTTGGACTTCACCATCTTGACGGCGTCATCCATGATCGTCAGGTTGCGCAGGCCGAGGAAGTCCATCTTCAGCAGGCCGAGCGACTCGCAGCTCGGGTAGTCCCACTGCGTGATGGTCACGCCGTCGGTGTGCCGGACCCAGACGGGCACGTGCTCGGTGATGGTCTCGCTGGACATGATCACGCCTGCGGCGTGCACGCCCATCTGCCGGACCAGGCCCTCGACGCCCTTGGCGGTGTCGATGACCTTCTTCACGTCCGGCTCGTTCTCGTACATCCCCCGGATCTCGCCCGCCTCGTTGTAGCGCGGGTGCGAGGGGTTGGTGATGCCGTCCAGGTCGATGCCCTTGCCGAGGACGTCGGCGGGCATCGCCTTGGTGAGCCGGTCGCCCATCGCGTACGGGTAGCCCAGCACACGCGCGGAGTCCTTGATCGCGTTCTTGGCCTTGATCTTGCCGTACGTGCCGATCATGGCGACCTTGTCGGCGCCGTACTTCTCCGTCACGTACCTGATCACCTCGACGCGCCTGCGCTCGTCGAAGTCGATGTCGACGTCGGGCATCGAGATGCGCTCGGGGTTGAGGAACCGCTCGAAGATCAGGCCGTGCGGGATCGGATCGAGGTCGGTGATGCCCATGGCGTACGCGACGATCGAGCCGGCCGCGGAGCCGCGGCCGGGACCGACCGCGATGCCGTTGTTCTTGGCCCACATGATGAAGTCGGCGACCACGAGGAAGTAGCCGGGGAAGCCCATCGAGATGATGACGTCCATCTCGTAGTCCGCCTGCTTCTGGCGGTCCTCGGGGATGCCGCCGGGGAAGCGGCGCTCCATGCCGCGGCGGACCTCCTCCTTGAACCAGGTGATCTCCGTGTAGCCGTCGGGGATGTCGAACTTCGGCATCAGGTTCTTCTCGACGAACATGCCCGTGGTGTCGACCATCTCGGCGACCAGGAGCGTGTTGGCGCAGCCCTCCTGCCAGGCGTCCGAGGAGTCGATGGCGTACATCTCCTCGGTCGACTTCAGGTAGTAGCCGGTGCCGTCGAACCTGAAGCGGTCGGGGTCGGAGAGGTTCTTGCCGGTCTGGATGCACAGCAGGGCGTCGTGCGCGCCGGCCTCGTGCGCGTAGGTGTAGTGCGAGTCGTTGGTGACCAGGGGCGGGATGCCGAGCTTCCGGCCGATCTCCAGCAGGCCGTCGCGGACCTTGCGCTCGATGTCGATGCCGTGGTCCATCAGCTCCAGGAAGTAGCGGTCCTTGCCGAAGATGTCCTGGTAGTCGGCGGCGGCCTTCAGGGCCTCGTCGAAGTGGCCGAGGCGCAGCCGGGTCTGCACCTCGCCGGAGGGGCAGCCGGTGGAGGCGACGACGCCCTCGGACCACTGGGCGATCGTCTCCTTGTCCATCCGGGGCCACTTCTGCAGCCAGCCCTCGGCGTAGGCGTCGGAGGAGAGGCGGAAGATGTTGTGCAGGCCGGTCCTGTTCACCGCCCACATCGTCTTGTGGGTGTAACCGCCGGAACCGGAGATGTCGTCGCGCTTCTGGTGCGGCTGGCCCCACAGGATCTTGCGCTTGTTGCGCCGGGACTCGGGGGCGACATACGCCTCGATCCCGATGATCGGGGTGATTCCGGCCTTCTTCGCGGTGTGGAAGAAGTCGTACGCGCCGTGGAGGTTGCCGTGGTCGGACATGGCGATGTGCGTCATGCCCATCTCGTTGCACGCGTCGAACATGTCCTTCAGCCGCGCGGCACCGTCCAGCAGCGAGTACTGGGTGTGGACGTGCAGGTGCGTGAACGGCGGCTTCGACACGGTTCGGCCTCCATGGACAACGTAGACGACGGGCTGCGGACAGTCCGGTGAACAGCGTCGAAGTCTATGCCCCGGCACTGACACGCGACCGCGTTCCAGCCGTACCTTCGGGCGGGACGAGCACGGGCACTCCGCCGCACCGCCGGACGTTGGTGTGGGGGAACGCCCCTGCCGGACCCACTCCACACGTCACGCACCACCTGCACCAGGAGGCACTCCGCGATGTCAGCGATGTCGGTCCCCCAGCTCAGCGACGAGCAGCGCGGCAAGGAGATCATCGCCGTCCTCGACACCGCCTTCGGCGAGCTCCTGGCCGACGATCCGGACGCGCTCGGCATGAGGTTGCGGAGGATGGCGTCCTCGGCCCTCGCGTTCCACCGGGGCACGGCCTGTCTCTTCCACCACGACCTGAGCGGCGACCGGCGGGGCGGCCCGTACCTGGACGACCGCACCTCGCGGGTGTGGATCCACGGCGACCTGCACGCGGAGAGCTTCGGCACCTACATGGACGCCGACGGCCGGCTGGTCTTCAGCGCCACCGGCTTCGACGAGGCGTATGTCGGCCCCTTCACCCTGGACCTCAAGCGGTTCGCCGCCTCCCTCGCCCTCGTCGGGTACGCCAAGGCGCTCAGCGACGAG
The DNA here is from genome assembly GCF_035917575.1 of Streptomyces sp. NBC_01788. Taxonomy (GTDB): domain Bacteria; phylum Actinomycetota; class Actinomycetes; order Streptomycetales; family Streptomycetaceae; genus Streptomyces. The sequence goes on from NZ_CP109090.1 coordinate 2,288,922, forward strand.
CGGATCACCGAGCTGGTGACGCTGTACGCGAGCGCGTACCGCGACCGGATCCACGCCCTGGCCACCGGCGCCAAGAGCGACGAGGTGCCGCCCTTCACCCTCGACACCGCCGACGGCCCCCTTCTGGACACGCTGCGTGACGCCCGCTCGCTGACCCGTGCCGGGCTGCTGGAGTCGATGACCGGGATCCGCGACTTCGAGCGCCGCTTCGCGCCCGGCGGCGGCGCGGTCGAGCTGGACGCCGCCACCCGCTACAAGGTCCTCGCGGCCTTCGACGGCTATCTGGAGACCCTGCCGGAGGCGTCGCTGGCCCGCCCGGAGTCCTACCGCGTCAAGGACGTCGTCGGCCGCCACGGGATCGACCCGGCCGGGCTGTCGTACGACATCCTCCTGGAGGGGCCCAGCGACGCCCTGGAGCACGACGTGGTGATCTCCGTCCAGCGGGCCCGGAACCCGGCGGCCGCCCGGCACATCACGGACCAGGCGATCCACGACCACTTCCAGCACGAGGGCCACCGCACGGTGGTCTGCCGCCGCGCCCTCCAGGCACACACCGACCCGTGGCTGGGCTGGACCGAGCTGGACGGCGCCGGCCGGCTGGTCACCGAGGTCTCGCCGTACGCCGTGGACCTCGACTGGGACGACATCGACGACCCGGAGGAGATCGCGCAGGTGGTCGCCGACCTGGGCCGGGCCACGGCCGCCATGCACGCGGCGGCGGACGACGCCTCGGGCGAGTCGCTGGTGCCGTTCTCCACCGAGCGGGCCATCGACGCGGCGATCGCGGGCGACGAGGAGGGCTTCGCGCCGCTGCTCGTCGACTTCGCGCACGCCTACGGCGCACGCGCGCGTGCCGACCACCGCGTCTTCGTGGAGCTGCTGCGCAACGGGGGGATTCCGGGTCTGTGACGGATGGGCCGCACACAGGAACCCTTTAGGGGTCTCTTACCGGCCCGCATGACAGACTCCTTTCTCGCTATGGACATATCCGGGACCCGACTCAGAGCCGTGCGCGCGGCGCTGTTCACGGCTGTGGTCGTGACGCTCAGCACCGCGTCGCACGTGCTGCTGTCGCGGGTCCCGCTGCCGCTGAACACGGTGGCCGCGGTCGCGGCCGCCGTGTTCCTGCTCGCCTACGCCCTGGCCGGCCGCGAGCGCGGCTTCGGGCGGATCGCCGCCCTGCTGGTCCCCGTCGAGCTGGCCGCCGACACCGTCTTCACCACCGGCCAGCACCTGTGCTACGGCCCTGCGGGCGGCCCGGTCGCCGGTCCCCTGCGCTCGGTCGGCTTCGACGTGCTGTGCGGCGGGCACACCGACGTCGGCACCCCGCTGGCCCAGATGACCGGCGCCGACACCGGCCGGCTCACGGCCCTGCTCGCGCACGCCGACCCGGCCACGGCCTGGCTGCTGCTGGCCGCGCACATCGGCGTCGGCCTGCTCGCGGCCGGCTGGCTGCGGCGCGGCGAGCGGGCGCTCGCCCAGGTGCTGTGCGCGGTGGCCGCCACGACCTTCCGGCCGCTGCTGCTCGCGGTGGCGGCCGTCACGGTGCGCCGTGCCCGCCCGGCGGTCCGGCCGGCGCGTCCGGCGCCGCGGATCGCCGGGCTGCGCGCCCGCGTCCTCGTGTACTCCCTGGGACGGCGCGGACCGCCGTGCCCGGACGCCCTCGCGCTCGTCTGAGCGACGACCCCGGGCGCCCCGAGCACGACCAGTCCCCCCTTCGTACCCCGCGCACGAAGCTGCGCGTCCCACAGGAGAACACCACCATGAGCAAGCGGAACACCCAGTCGGCGAAGACGGCGGCCCGGGAGCGGCTGCGCGTCGAGCGCGAGCGCGACGCCAAGCGGGCCAAGATCAAGCGGCAGCTCACCGTGGTCGGCGCGGTCGTGGTCGTGCTGGCCGCGGCCGGCGGCATCGGCTACGCCGTCGTCCAGGCCAACAAGCCCGGCCACTGGGAGGCCGTGAAGGACGAGAAGGTCGTCGCCCCGGGCAACACCACCGGCACCGACGGCACGACCGTGGTCATCGGCAAGAGCTCGGCCCAGAAGACCCTCAAGATCTACGAGGACCCGCGCTGCCCGATCTGCGGCCAGTTCGAGGAAGCGGTCGGCACGACCGTCAAGAAGGACGTCGACGACGGCAAGTTCAAGCTCCAGTACATCGGCGGCACCTTCATCGACAACCACGACAACGGCGAGGGCTCCAAGAACGCGATGAGCGCCATGGGCGCCGCGCTCGACGTCAGCCCCGAGGCGTTCCTCGAGTACAAGTCCGCCCTGTACTCGACGAAGTGGCACCCTGAGGAGACCGACGACAAGTTCAAGAACGACGACTACCTCATCAAGGTGGCGGACACCGTGCCGGCCCTGAAGGACAACGCGTCGTTCCGCGACGCCGTCAAGAGCGGCAAGTACGACGCCTGGGCGGTCGCCATGTCGAAGACCTTCGACAACAACAAGGACGGGGTGACCGGCACCCCGAGCCTGGTCATGGACGGCAAGAAGGTGACCACGCCCGGCACCGACAACCCGCCGATGACGGTGGACGATTTCAACGCGGCGGTGGACGCGGCCCTCAAGGGCTGACCCCGGCCGGGAGCGTCCAGGAGCTAGGAGCCCTGGGTGTTCCCGTCGAGCTCCGCGAGGAAGCCGAGCGCCACCCGCCAGGTGGCCTCGGCTGCCTCCCCGTCGTAGTCCGGCAGGACGGGGTCGGTGTAGAGGTGGCCGGCCCCGGCGTAGCGGTAGACCTCCACGTCGGCGCCGGTCCGGCCCATCTGGAGGTACCAGGCGCTCAGCCAGTCGTCCGGCTCGAACGGGTCGGGTTCGGCCACGTGCAGCTGGACGGGCAGGTCCTCGGCACTCGCGTTCGGCGCGACGTCCGAGGTGCCGTGCAGCAGGAGCAGCCCGCGGGCCTTCTCGTCACCGAGCGCGAGCGTCTGCGCGATGGCGGCCCCGAACGAGAACCCGGCATAGACGAGGCCGCGCTCCGAGTAGGGCGCCGCCCCCAGCACGGCCCGCTTGAGCAGCTCGTCCTTGCCGATCGCTTCCTTGCAGGCCGTGCCCTCCTCGACCGTGTCGAACGTACGGCCCTCGAAGAGGTCCGGGGTCCACACCTCGTGCCCGGCGGAACGCAGCCGGTCCGCGGCCTGGCGCACCGCGGGTCCGAGGCCGTAGGTCGAGTGGAAGAGCACGATGTTCATGAGCCCATGGTGCCAGCCGGGTACGACGGCCTCCGACCGGCCGGGTGCGCGCCCGCCCGGGAGGGGCCCGTGGACAGGCCCGGAGAGAGGATCGTCACACCGCCCCCGGCCCTACCCGCGATCTTCACGCTCACACATGTTCACACCGCGCGTCGCGGGTTAGGTTCGCAGGCATGGAGAACGTACTCCGCCCTCTGATCGTCGTCGGCGGCTCGGTCGTCCTCACGCTGGTCATCGGCTGGGCCACCGACCTGCTGCTGCGCAAGGCCGACGAACGGCACCACGACAATCCGCTGTGGGGCCTGCTGCGCCGTGCCCGCGTCCCCTACCAGCTCGTGCTGTGCGCCGCCCTGCTGCGCGGCTCCTACGACCAGGCCGAGCTGCTGGAGGAGCACCGGGTCGGGATCGGCCGGACGCTGACGCTGGTGCTGATCGGGTCGGCGGCGTGGCTGGTGATCCGGATCGCGGGGGCCGTCGTCGAGACCACGTACACGCGGTACGCCAACTCCCGCGCCCACCGGGATCCGGCCCGGGTGCGGCGGGTGCGCACCCAGGTCGAGCTGATCATGCGTGTGGTCTCGGCGGTGGTCATCGTGGTGGCGGCGGCCTCGATGCTGCTGACCTTCCCGGCGATGCGCGCGGCCGGCGCCTCGCTGCTGGCCTCGGCCGGCCTCCTCGGCATCGTCGCCGGTGTCGCCGCGCAGTCCACGCTGAGCAACATGTTCGCGGGGCTGCAGATCGCCTTCGGCGACATGGTGCGGATCGGCGACACCGTGGTCGTCAACGGCGAGTGGGGCACGGTCGAGGAGATCACGCTGACGTTCCTGACGGTACGGACCTGGGACGAGCGCCGGATCACCATGCCGGTGTCGTACTTCACGTCCAACCCGTTCGAGAACTGGTCGCGCGGCACCCCGCAGATGACCGGCACCGTCTACTTCCACCTCGACCACTGCGCGCCGATGGACGCGATGCGCGAGAAGCTGCGCGACATCCTGCGCGAGTGCCCGGCCTGGGACGGCCGCGCCTACAACCTGGTGGTCACGGACACGACGCCGACGACGATGGAGGTACGGGCCCTGGTGACGGCCAAGGACGCCGGCGACATCTGGACGGTACGGGTCGTGGTCCGCGAGCAGCTGCTGCGCTGGCTCTCCGAACACCACCCCTACGCCCTCCCCCGCATCAACACGGCCCAAGCCGTACCACCGCCGGCCCGCCACGACGGCACACCCCGCCCCGCCTTCGAGGACTCCCGGACCGGCCCCGCCTGACCTTTGGCCGGGAGCGAGACCCGGACCGGCCCCGCGGTCACCGCCCGGTCACCACGGGCGGTGGGGTCAGTGGCCGCGTTCCGCGCCGCCGTTGACCTGGATGATCTGGGAGGTGATGTGGGCGGCGGACGGTGAGGCCAGCCAGTGCAGGGTGGCCGCGATGTCGCCCGGGGTTCCGGCGCGGCCGGTGGAGGTCTCGGCGACGAGGCGTTCGCGGCGGGCGTCGTCCATCGAGTCGCCGAAGAAGTCGGTGTCCTCGACGTATCCCGGCGCGACCAGGTTCACCGTGATCCCGCGCGGGCCCAACTGGCGGGCGAGGTCGTGGGCGTAGGGGTGCAGGGCGGCCTTGGAGGCGGCGTAGGCGCCGCTGCCCGAACCGCGGTAGGCGGCGATGGAGCTGAGGAACAGCACCCGGCCGCCCGGTTCGGCGAGCCGCTCCTTGAGGGCCTCCGTGAGCAGCACCGCGGTCAGGGTGTTGATCCGGAAGTTCACCATCCAGTTGTCGGCGACGAGTTCGAGCGGGTCCTCCCGCTCCACCCGCGGCTCCAGCCGCCCCGACCCCCCGGCGCTGTGGATCAGCACGTCCACCGCCCCGAGTTCGTCGGCCACGAACCGGGCGACCGACCGCGCCCCGGCCACGTCACCCACGTCGGCGGCGAACGTCAACGCGCCCGGCACCCCGGCCCCGTGCAGCACCTCGCCCCGACGGCCGAGCAGCAGCACCCGGTCCCCGCCGGTCGCGAAGGTCAGCGCCGCGGCGAGTCCGATCCCCGTACCGCCCCCGCTGATGACGACGTTGCGACTCATGGGCCGGAGCGTACCGAGACGGCACCGGCCGGTCCCGGATGTCGGGCGCGGCTCACCGCAGACTGCGTACGTCCAGGTGGCGCAGTACCCGGTCCACGATCTCCGGGTCGGCCCCCGGCTCCCTGCGCGCCGCCAGCACCTCGTGCCGCGCCGCGCTCAGCATCTCGCTCTGGATCCGCCGCAGCCGCTTCAGCCTCCGTACGCGCTTGTCGTGGCCCTCCCTGCGCTCCTCCTCCCCCCACTGCGGGCTGATCCGCAGCCCGATGTCGAAGGCCCGCCGCAGCATCTGCTCGGACAGCTCCTCCGGCAGTTCCTCGACCTCCTCGATCTCCCGCAGCCGCCGTCTGGCCGCCCGCGAAGCCCGCGCCGCCAGTTCCTCCTCGAACTCCTTCTCCCGTTCGGTGTCCGCCCGCACCCCCAGCCGTTTGACCAGCCACGGCAGCGTGAGCCCCTGGAGGACGAGCGTCGCCATGATCACCCCGAAGGCGATGAACACGATCTCGTCCCGGTCGGGGAAGGGCGCGCCGCTGTCCGTCCTCAGCGGAATGGCCAGGGCGAGCGCCACCGAGGCCACCCCGCGCATCCCGGACCACCACATGACGACGGTCTCCCGCCAGGTCATGGGGATGTCCTCCTCGTAGTCCCGCAGGGCGTGCAGCCGTCTGGTGAGCCAGGTGGCCGGCAGCAGCCACACCAGCCGCACGAGCACCACCACGCCCACGACCACGCCCGCCCAGCCCAGCAGCTCGCCCCAGCGGCCCGAGGCGGTGCGCAGCGCGTTGTGCAGTTCGAGGCCGATCAGCCCGAACGCGACCCCGGTGACGAGCGTGTCCACGACGTCCCAGACGGTGTGCCCGGCCAGCCGGGTCATCACGTCGTCGGCGTCGGAGGCGTACTCCGCCAGGAACAGCGCGGTGGTGAGCACGGCGAGGACCCCGGAGCCGTGCAGCTCCTCGGCCAGCACGTAGGAGGCGTACGGCACGAGCAGCGTCAGCCCGATCTGCAGGGTCGGGTCCCCCAGCAGGTCCAGCACCTTGTTCGTGCCCCAGCCGAGCAGCATGCCGACGGCCACCGCCACCACCGCGGACAGCACCAGGTCGAGCCCGGCCCGCCAGGCCGAGAACTCCCCGCTGACGGCGGCGGCGATGGCCACGTGGTAGAGGACGATGGCGGTGACGTCGTTGAACAGCCCCTCGCCCTCCAGGATCGACACCAGGCGGCGCGGCAGCCCGAGCTGTCCGGCCACGGCGGTCGCAGCGACCGGGTCGGGAGGCGCGACCAGCGCGCCCAGGGCCACGGCGGCTGCGACGGACAGCCCCGGCACGATGGCGTGGGAGACGAGAGCGACACAGAAGGTGGTGACGAACACCAGCGCCACGGCCAGCAGGAAGATCGGCCGTTTGTGCGCCGTGAACTGCCGCCAGGACGTGCGCCGTACGGCGGCGTAGAGCAGCGGCGGCAGCAGGGCGGGCAGGATCAGGGCGGGCGGGATGTCGATGTTGGGCACGAAGTGGAGCACGGCGAGGGCGATCCCGAGCAGCGTCATCAGGACCGGCGCGGGCAGCCCGAGCCGGTCGCCGACCGGGACGCTGATCACGGCCCCCAGCAACACGACGAACAGCAGGGCCAACTGATCCACGCTCAGCGCTCCGGGACGTCGGACGTTCACACGGCAGGCTTCAAGCCTGCCATGCCGCCCCGCTCACCGGCCGCTTCGGACCCGCGGGCTACAAGGCGCGCCGCATCGCGCGGTGCGGGATGCCCGCGTCGGGGAACTCCGGTCCGTACGCCGCGTAACCCAGCCGCTCGTAGAAGCCGAGCGCGTGGCTCTGCGCGTGCAGGTCCACCGCCGTGAGGCCACGCGCCCGTGCCGCGTCCTCGATCGCGCGCACCAGGGCCGCGCCGACGCCGAGACCGCGTGCCTCCTCGGTGACGGCGAGCCGTCCCAGGGAGCCGAGGGCCGGGTCGCCGCCGGTCTTCGCGGCGGCCTCCGCGCCGTGCAGCAGCCGCCCGGTGCCGAGCGGCACACCGTCGTCGCGGACCGCCAGCACGTGCACGGCGACGGCGTCGTACTCGTCGTACTCGATGTCCTGCGGGACGCCCTGCTCGACGACGAAGACCTCCTTGCGCACCGCGAAGCACGCCTCGCGGCCGGCAGGGTCCCCGACGACGCGCACCTCGTAGGGCACGCTCATGCGTACGTCTCCTCGCGGACCTGGTCCAGTGCCTTCTGGAGGTCCTCGGGGTAGTCGCTGGCGAACTCCACCCACTGGCCGTCGCCGGGGTGCTCGAAGCCGAGCCGGACCGCGTGCAGCCACTGGCGGGTCAGCCTCAGCCGCTTGGCGAGGGTGGGGTCGGCGCCGTAGGTCAGGTCACCGACGCAGGGGTGGCGGTGGGCGGCCATGTGGACGCGGATCTGGTGGGTGCGTCCGGTCTCCAGCTTGACGTCGAGCAGGGAGGCCGCGCGGAACGCCTCGATCAGGTCGTAGTGCGTGACGGACGGCTTGCCGTCGGCGGTGACCGCCCACTTGTAGTCGTGGTTCGGGTGCCTGCCGATGGGCGCGTCGATGGTGCCGCTGGTCGGGTCGGGGTGGCCCTGGACCAGGGTGTGGTAGCGCTTGTCGACCGTGCGCTCCTTGAACTGGCGCTTGAGCGACGTGTACGCGTACTCGGACTTGGCGACCACCATCAGGCCCGAGGTGCCGACGTCGAGGCGGTGCACGATGCCCTGGCGCTCGGCGGCGCCGGAGGTGGAGATGCGGTAGCCGGCCGCCGCGAGGCCGCCGATCACGGTCGGGCCGGACCAGCCGGGGCTGGGGTGCGCGGCGACGCCGACCGGCTTGACGATCACGACCACGTCGTCGTCGTCGTGCACGATCTCCATGCCCTCGACCGGCTCGGCGACCACCTGCACGGGCGCGGGTGCCTGCGGCATCTCGACCTCGAGCCAGGCACCGCCGCGCACCCGCTCGGACTTGCCGGCCACCGTGCCGTCGACCAGCACCTTGCCCGTGGCGGCCAGCTCCGCCGCCTTCGTACGGGAGAAGCCGAACATCCGGGAGATGGCGGCGTCGACGCGCTCGCCCTCCAGGCCTTCGGGCACGGGCAGGGTACGGATCTCGGGAAGCGTGCTCACCCGTCGAGTATGCCGGACCGGTCCGGCGTTCCCGTCCCGGGCTCAGTCCTTGTGGACGGTCCCGTCCGGGTCGAGGCCGCGGAAGGAGAGCAGCACGATCAGGATGCCGCCGCAAACGATCGCCGAGTCGGCGAGGTTGAACACGGCGAAGTGCTTGGGCGAGATGAAGTCGACCACGGCGCCCTCGAAGACGCCCGGCGCCCGGAAGAGCCGGTCGGTGAGGTTGCCCAGCGCGCCGCCGAGCAGCAGGCCCAGCGCGATGGCCCAGGGCAGGCTGTAGAGCTTGCGCGCGAGGCGGGCGATCACCACGATCACGGCGGCCGCGATGACCGTGAAGATCACGGTGAAGGCCTCGCCGAAGCCGAAGGCGGCGCCCGCGTTGCGGATCGCCTCCAGTTGCAGCCAGTCGCCGATGAGCCGGATCGGCGGGCGGTGCTCCAGCTTGGCGACCACGAGCATCTTGCTGGCCAGGTCGAGGGCGTAGGCGATGGCCGCGACCGTGAACAGCACGGCGATCCGGCGCCGGCCGCGGGGCCGCTCGGCGGCGGGTGCCCGTCCGTCCGCGCCGGCCGGCGTCCCGCTCGTCCCGTCCGGGCCCGCCGCCGTGCCGCCGGTGCCGGGCCCGCCCGCCGGGGCCTGTGCCCCTTCGGCGCCGGACGGGCCGACCGGGGCGGTGTCCCCTCCGGGTCGCTGCCGCCCCGCTCCCGCCGCCCCCGGAGTGTCCGGCGTACCGATGATGCGCTCCGCCTCTGCCACGTGAGTCCCTTGACCTAGGTACCTGACTGAGGACGAGACTACGGCACGCCTCGTACCCGGTTCAGTACCGGCGTTCCTGCTTCTGCTTGCACTCCACGCACAGGGTGGCCCGCGGGAAGGCCTGCATGCGGGCCTTGCCGATGGGGTTGCCGCAGGTCTCGCACAGGCCGTAGATGCCCGCGTCGAGCCGTTGCAGGGCCCGCTCGCTCTGGGTGAGCATCTCGCGCGCGTTGGCGGCCAGCGCCATCTCGTGCTCGCGGGTGATGTTCTTGCTGCCGGTGTCCGCCTCGTCGTCGCCCGCGCCGTCGCCGGAGTCCCGCATCAGGCCCGCGAGGGACTCCTCGGACGAGGTGATCTCGGCGCTCAGCCGCTCCATCTCGGACTCCAGCTCCGCGCGGGCCTCCGAGACCTCCTCCAGGGTCCAGGGGTCCTCGCCCGGGCGTACCGGGAGGTCGGCCGGATCCACCGCCGCGGCGATGCGTGCCTTGGGCACGGCGGTCTTGGCCGCCGCGGCCGTGCCAGGGGTCTTCTTCGCAACCACTGTCGTGGCTCCCGTCTGCTTCGCGGCCCGCGCCGCGCCCGCCTTCTTGGCCGTCCTCTTCCTGCCCGCACCAGCACCGGAGACACCAGGAGCCACCACATGCCCCGCATCGTCCCCGCCCCCCGCCCCACCGCCCCGATCGCGCACGGTCCCCCCGCTCCCCGTCCGCCCGGCCTCCCGGGTCCCCGCGCCCTCGACGGCAGCCCCGTCGGCCACCGACTCCTCGCCGGCAGCGACCACCGCCCGCCGAGCGCCCTCTCGGCCCGCCTTACGGGTGACCCGCTCCTCCTCGGCGGCCGCACCCCCGCCGGAAGCCACCACCGACCGACGAGTGCCCTTGCCTCCCGCCTTACGAGTGGCCCCTCCCCCGTTGGCCCTCCGCGCACCCGGCTCCTCGACGACACCGCTGTCGGCGGCCGCGTCGACGGTCCCCATCGAGTCCTCGCCGGCGGCCTGCTCCTCCTCGGCGGCCGCACCCCCGCCGGAAGCCACCACCGACCCACGAGTGCCCTTGCCTCCCGCCTTACGAGTGGCCCCTCCCCCGTTGGCCCTCCGCGCACCCGGCTCCTCGACGACACCGCTGTCGACTGCCGCGTCGACGGTCCCCATCGAGTCCTCGCCGGCGGCCTGCTCCTCCTCGGCGGCCGCACCCCCGCCGGAAGCCACCACGGACCCACGAGCGCGCTTTGCGCCCGCCTTACGGGTGGCCTCCTTGCCGGTGGCCGCCCTCCGGGCGCCCGGCTTCTCGGCGGCGCTGTGGGTGCCCGCGCTCCCGCAGTCGGTGTGCTTTCCCCCGGGCCTTTCGGACACGGCAGGTCCGGCCGCCACCGCGGCGCCCGCTTCCTCGCCCGCGGCGTGCTTCTTCACGGCCTCCCGTGCGGCACCCACGCCACGCCCGTCGGCCGCGCCACCATCGGCAGGGGCCTTCCCCGTGCCCGGCCGCTCGGCGGCGGCCTTCTTCGCGGCTGTCCGGGCTGTGCGCGCGCCCCTGCCGGCGGCATCCGCCGCGGAGAGGCTCTCGGCCGCCTTCTCCCCCGCGTCCGGGGCCTCCGCGGGCTCCGGCCCGGCGGGGGGCTTCCCCGGCGTGGTCCGCTCGCCAGGGGGCTTCTTCGCCGTGGCGCCCCTGGAGCGGAGTTCCGCGGCGGCGGGGCGCCGCTCAGGCGCCGCCCTGCCCGCCGCCGGCTTCTTCGCGGCGGCCTTCCGCGTGCCCTTCGCGGGAGCCGGCTGCGCCGGTTCCCGGGGCGCCGCCGTCGGCTCCCCCGCGGCAGCCGGTTCCTCCCCGGCCGGCCCCTGCCCGCGCCCGGCCGTGTTCGCCCTTGCCGTCGGGCCCCTGCGCCCGCGTCCGGTCGTCGGTCCGGCCTCGGCCGTCCGCTTCTGCTTCGGCGTGACCGGCTCCTTCATGGCCACCGCCTCCTTCGCGGCCCCGCCTGATGCCCTGGCCGCCGCTCGGGTGGTCTTCCTGGCCGCGCCGCCGGCGGCATCGGGACCGGTGCCCCGGGACCTGCCGGACGCCGACTGCTCGGCGGTCTGCTTCGCCACCATGGCCGCGGCCCCTTCACATATTGTGATCTTGCTCGCGAATCGTGCTGGGACGATAAATCGACTTGAGTCCCGCGGCAACGGGGCACGCCGCCCGATTCGCCCGCCTCGCGCGGATCGCGCGGCCGGCATGCATGCGTTGTGCCCAGCTCGCCGCCACGTAATCCGACGAGCCGCACGTCCTACGATCCGGACGGCGCCGCCGCGCAACCGGGTCACCACCGGACGGAAAATCGGTTCGGCCCCGGTCGCCGGGGCGCCGTACACTGGGCGGAGCGAAAAGCGTGGATGGGGACGAGTAGCGGCGTACGCAGCCAAGAGCGACCCGGGGACGGTGTGAGCCCGGGGGCGAGCGCGACGCGAAGATCACCCCGGAGCCGCCGGAAGAAAGCCCCCAGCACCGAGCCAGGGGCCGGTAGAACCGGTATCGCGACCTCAATGAGGGGGCTCGTCGGAGCGTACGGCGCACCGGTGGGCCAAGGAGGGTGGTACCGCGGGAGCGCGCCGCACACGGCGTGGACACACAAAGGCTCTCGTCCCTCCGACGGAAGGCAGCACATCCGCCGGAGGAAGCTCGTTGAATACGCAGCCGCAGTACCGCCAGGTGCCCGCGCAGGTCGACCTGCCCGCCCTCGAGCACGCCGTGCTCGACTTCTGGCGCGAGCAGAAGATCTTCGCCAAGAGCCTGGAGCAGTCCGAGGGCCGCCCCGAGTGGGTGTTCTACGAGGGCCCGCCCACCGCCAACGGCATGCCGGGCGCCCACCACATCGAGGCGCGCGTCTTCAAGGACGTCTTCCCCCGCTTCCGCACCATGCGCGGCTACCACGTGGCCCGCAAGGCCGGCTGGGACTGCCACGGCCTCCCGGTGGAGCTGGCGGTCGAGAAGGAGCTCGGCTTCAGCGGCAAGAAGGACATCGAGGCGTACGGCATCGCCGAGTTCAACGACAAGTGCCGCGAGTCCGTGCTCCGCCACACCGACGCGTTCTCCGAGCTGACCACCCGCATGGGCTACTGGGTCGACCTCGACGAGGCCTACGTCACCATGGAGCCCGAGTACATCGAGTCCGTCTGGTGGTCGCTGAAGGAGATCTTCAACAAGGGCCTGCTGGTCCAGGACCACCGCGTCGCCCCCTGGTGCCCGCGCTGCGGCACGGGACTGTCGGACCACGAGCTGGCCCAGGGCTACGAGACGGTCGTCGACCCGTCCGTCTACGTCCGCTTCCCGCTCACCTCCGGTCCGCTCGCCGGCCAGGCCTCGCTCCTGGTGTGGACGACGACCCCGTGGACGCTGGTGTCCAACACCGCGGTCGCCGCGCACCCCGAGGTGACCTACGTGGTCGCGACGGACGGTACGGAGAAGCTCGTCGTCGCCGAACCGCTCGTCGCCAAGGCACTCGGCGAGGGCTGGGAGACCACGGGCGAGACCTTCACGGGCGCCGAGATGGAGCGCTGGACGTACCAACGCCCGTTCGAGCTGGTGGAGTTCACGGAGCCGGCCCACTACGTGGTCAACGCCGAGTACGTCACCACCGAGGACGGCACGGGACTGGTCCACCAGTCCCCCGCCTTCGGTGAGGACGACCTGAGGGTCTGCCGCTCCTACGGCCTGCCGGTGGTCAACCCCGTCCGCCCCGACGGCACGTTCGAGGACGACGTCCCGCTGGTCGGCGGCGTCTTCTTCAAGAAGGCGGACGAGAAGCTCACCGAGGACCTCGGCGAACGCGGCCTGCTCTTCCGGCACGTGCCGTACGAGCACAGCTACCCGCACTGCTGGCGCTGCCACACCGCGCTGCTGTACTACGCGCAGCCGTCCTGGTACATCCGCACCACCGCGATCAAGGACCGGCTGCTCGAGGAGAACGAGAAGACCAACTGGTTCCCCGAGAACGTCAAGCACGGCCGGTACGGCGACTGGCTGAACAACAACATCGACTGGGCGCTGTCCCGCAACCGCTACTGGGGCACGCCGCTGCCGATCTGGCACTGCGAGGACGGCCACCTCACCTGTGTCGGCTCCCGCGCGGAGCTGACCGCCCTGACCGGCACCGACCAGTCGGAGCTGGACCCGCACCGCCCGTTCATCGACGACGTCGCCTTCCCGTGCCCGCAGTGCGAGAAGACGGCCACACGCGTGCCCGAGGTCATCGACGCCTGGTACGACTCGGGTTCGATGCCGTTCGCGCAGTGGGGCTACCCGTACAAGAACAAGGAGCTGTTCGAGAGCCGGTACCCGGCGCAGTTCATCTCCGAGGCGATCGACCAGACCCGCGGCTGGTTCTACACGCTGATGGCGATCGGCACGCTGGTCTTCGACAAGTCCTCGTACGAGAACGTCGTGTGCCTGGGCCACATCCTCGCCGAGGACGGCCGGAAGATGTCCAAGCACCTGGGCAACATCCTCCAGCCGATCCCGCTCATGGACCAGCACGGCGCGGACGCGGTGCGCTGGTTCATGGCGGCCGGCGGCTCGCCGTGGGCAGCCCGCCGGGTGGGCCACGGCACCATCCAGGAGGTCGTCCGCAAGACGCTCCTGACCTACTGGAACACGGTCGCCTTCCAGGCCCTGTACGCCCGTACGTCGGCCTGGGCGCCCACCGAGGCGGACCCGGCCCCGGCCGACCGCCCGCTGCTCGACCGCTGGCTGCTCAGTGAGCTGCACGCGCTGACCGACCAGGTCACGCAGGCCTTGGAGGCGTACGACACACAGCGCGCGGGCAAGCTGCTGTCGGCGTTCGTCGACGACCTGTCGAACTGGTACGTCCGCCGCTCGCGCCGCCGGTTCTGGCAGGGCGACAAGGCCGCGCTGCGCACGCTGCACGAGGTGCTGGAGACGGTGACCAGGCTGATGGCGCCGATCACCCCGTTCATCACCGAGCGGGTCTGGCAGGACCTGATCGTGCCGGTGGCCCCGGGCGCCCCGGAGTCGGTGCACCTGGCCTCCTGGCCGGAGGCGGACCTCGGGGCGATCGACCCGGAGCTGTCGAAGCAGATGGTGCTGGTGCGCCGCCTGGTGGAGCTGGGCCGTGCCACGCGCGCGGAGTCGGGCGTCAAGACCCGCCAGCCGCTGTCCCGGGCCCTGGTCGCGGCGGCGGGCTTCGAGTCCCTGGACCGGGAGCTGCACGCGCAGATCACAGAGGAGCTGAACGTCTCCTCCCTGGCATCGCTGAGCGAGGTCGGCGGGTCCCTGGTGGACACCACCGCCAAGGCCAACTTCCGTGCACTGGGCAAGCGATTCGGCAAGCGGGTGCAGGACGTCGCCAAGGCGATCGCGGGCGCGGACGCGGCGGCGCTGTCGCTGGCGCTGCGCGAGGGCACGGCGTCGGTGGAGGTCGACGGCGAGACGGTGACGCTCGCGCCGGACGAGGTGATCATCACCGAGACCCCGCGCGAGGGCTGGTCGGTGGCGTCCGACTCCGGTGCCACGGTCGCCCTTGACCTGGAGATCACGGAGGAGCTGCGCCGTGCCGGGCTGGCCCGGGACGCGATCCGGCTGATCCAGGAGGCCCGCAAGAACAGCGGCCTCGACGTGGCCGACCGGATCGCGCTGCGCTGGACCGCGACGGATCCGGCGACCATCGCCGCCCTCGGCGAGCACGCGTCGCTGATCGCCGAGGAGGTCCTGGCGACGGACTTCGCCCAGGGCGAGGCGGACGCCTCCTACGGCGCCCCCTTCACCGACGAGGGCCTGTCCCTGACCTTCCGCCTCCACAAGGCGTGAGCCACCGGGGGACGGCGCCCAAGGGCGTCGCTCCCCCACCCCGGCGGGGAGCCCACCGGCCACAGGCCGGAGGGCTCCCCGCACCGCTTGAAGGGGCGCCGCATACGGGAACGGCCCCGGAGGGACATCCCTCCGGGGCCGTTCTCTCAGGCTGCCGATGCCTAGTCGTCAGAACCCTTCAGGGTTCCCTCAGTTGTCGTCCTCGTCGATCAGGAAGCCGCGCATGGGCGACGGCGCCTGACCCATCGGGGCCGGACCCTGCGGACGCACGGGGGCCATCGGCTGGGTCATCGCCGGGGCCATCTGCTGCTGACCGCCGTAGGACGGACCGGACGGGCCGGGCGCACCGCCCATCGGCTGACCGCCGTAGGACGGGGCACTCGCGCCGGCCGGGGCCATGGAGGGCGCCGGGGACGGCGGCAGGGACGGGGCCGCGGGGGTGCGCGGCGGGGCGAGGGAGTCGTCGGCCTGCGTCTCCAGCTGGCGCAGCTGCGACTCCAGGTACGACTTCAGGCGCGTGCGGTACTCGCGCTCGAAGCCGCGCAGGTCCTCGACCTTGCGCTCCAGCGTGGCGCGGGCGGACTCCAGGGAGCCCATCGCGACGCGGTGCTTCTCCTGCGCGTCCCGCTCCAGGGCGTCGGCCTTGGCACGGGCGTCACGCTCCAGACCCTCGGCACGCGAACGCGCCTCGCCGACGATCTTGTTGGCCTCGGAGCGCGCCTCGGCGATCGCCTGGTCGGCGGTCTGCTGGGCCAGCGACAGGACGCGCGCGGCGCTGTCGCCACCGGGACCCTGACCCATCGGACCGGGACCTTGACCCATCGGACCGGGACCCTGACCCATCGGGCCGGGGCCACCCATGGGACCGGGGCCACCCATCGGGCCGGGACCCATCTGGCCCTGCATCTGGCCCTGCATCTGACCCTGCATCGGGTTCTGCATCTGGCCCTGCATAGGGTTCTGCATCTGACCCTGCATCGGGCCAGGCCCCTGACCCATCGGACCGGGACCCATCTGGCCGGGGCCAGGACCGCCGGGACCACCGGGACCCTGGGGACCCTGACCGCCCGGACCTGCCGGAAGCTGCGGAGCACCGCTGGGCAGCTGGGGCGGGCCACCCATGGGGCCGCCCATCTGCTGCTGCGGCGGGCCCGATATCCCGGCGGGCACAGGCGCGCCGGGACCTCGCATGCCCTGCTGCTGAGGATGCGGTGGCTGCTGCTGGTCCTCCGGAGGCTTGCGCATGTTCTGCTGGTTCTGGGCAGCAGCACGCGTCGCGGCGGCCAGTTTGGCGCGCAGGTCCTCGTTCTCGCGGAGCAGTCGGGTCAGCTCGGCTTCGACCTCGTCGAGGAAGGCATCGACCTCGTCCTCGTCATAGCCTTCTCGGAGGCGGACGGTCGTGAACTGCTTGTTCCGCACGTCCTCGGGGGTCAACGGCATCTCTTCACCTCAACGTAGTCATCGGCAGTCGGCAAGACCGTATCGTCCACAGTCACGTCGCGAAGTTCCCCACGAAGTAGATCAGGATGTAGACGATGATCATCAGTACGAAGAAGGACAGGTCGAGCGCCACGCCCCCGAGACGCAGCGGCGGGATGAACCGCCGCAGAAGCTTCAGCGGTGGATCGGTGACAGTGTAGGTGGCCTCCAGAACGACCACCATCGCCTTGCCGGGTTGCCACGAGCGGGCGAACTGGAACACATAGTCCATGACCAGCCGGAAGATCAGCACGATGAGGAACACCGTCAGCGCGATGTAGAGAACCTCCATGGCCACACGCATGATCGGTGCTTCCCTCTCCCCTGTTCCGTGCCTGTTCTACGGTGGTGCGTCTCAGCTCTGGTTGAAGAACCCGCCCTCTGCGATGCGGGCCTTGTCCTCCGCCGTGACATCGACGTTAGCAGGCGACAACAGGAACACCTTCTGCGTCACCCGCTCGATACTGCCGTGAAGACCAAACACCAAACCGGCGGCAAAGTCGACAAGTCGCTTCGCGTCTGTGTCATCCATCTCAGTCAGATTCATGATCACCGGGGTGCCCTCACGGAAGTGTTCCCCGATGGTACGGGCCTCGTTGTAGGTCCGGGGGTGAAGTGTGGTGATCCGGTACGGCTCTCGTTCCGACACGACCTTGGGCATGATCACCGGTGCGTTCTTCTCCAGGCTTGCGCGGTCTTGTGTGATGGACGCCACGGGCGCGATGCGCGCGGGGCGCCCGGATTCCGCCGGGAGCGAAGCGGAATGCGACACCGGTTCGCGGGGCGCCGGAGGCTGCGCCACTCGCACCGGTTCATCCCTTTGGGGCTGATGTGCACCATGCGGCTGGTGCGGCGGATCGTGCCGTCGGCGGTCCCGCTCGGGTTCCGGGTCCAGCTCGGGTTCGAAGTCGTCATCGGGGTCGAATCCCCGGCCGTCGTACCCATCGTCCTCCACGAGGCCGAGGTAGACCGCCATCTTGCGCATCGCGCCGGCCATGCTCTGAGTCCTCCGCTCTGTGGTGGATCCGCTGACGACCGCCAAGTGCCCGCGATCCACGAGGTCGTTGCGCCCCGTTGGGCGATATTGACCATATTTTCTGCTGTGGTCCGACTTCTTGGCGACGTTACCCGAGCCTGGGGCGGACTCCGAGTACCGCGCTGCCGACGCGCACATGTGTCGCCCCGGCGGCCACGGCCTGTTCGAGGTCCCCGCTCATCCCTGCCGAGACCATGGTGGCAGCCGGATGGGCAGCGCGCAGGTCGGTCGACAAATCCATGAGGCGCTCGAACGCGGCCTGTTGCCGGCCGGCGTACTCCCCGGTCAGCGGGGCGACGGTCATCAGCCCGTCGAGGCGCAACCCCTCGGAGCGGGCGACGAGGTCGGCCAACTCTTCGATTCCACCGGGCCCCACACCCCCTCGCTCGCCGCGTCCGCTCTCCCCCGCGTCGAGTGCCACCTGGATGAGGCAGCCGAGCTCGCGCTCCGCCCGCACGGCCTCCCTGGAGAGCGCGGTGACGAGCCGGGAGCGGTCGAGGGACTGGACGACATCGGCGTAACCGACCACGGATCGCACTTTATTGGTCTGAAGTTGACCAACAAAATGCCACGTCAGGGGCAAGTCAGCGCACTCGGCGGCCTTGGGCGCCGCCTCCTGGTCCCGGTTCTCGGCGGTGTGGCGCACGCCGAGTTCCGACAGGATCCGCACATCCGATGCCGGGTACGTCTTGGTGACCACGATGAGGGTCACTTCCTCCCGTGCCCGGCCCGCGGCCGCGCACGCGGCGGCGATACGCCGCTCCACCTTCGCCAGGTTCGCGGCGAGTTCGTTCCTACGGTCCGTCATGCCCCATCAGTCCAGCCAGACATAGCCCGCGAGCCGACCGGTGGTGCGGTCGCGGCGGTACGAGAAGTGATCGCCCGACTCCCGCGTGCACACCGGCGACTGCTCCCGGTCGTGCACCCCGAGGCGCTCGAGCTGCGCGTGCACGCCGGCGCTCACGTCGACGGCCGGCGTGCCCCAACTGGTCTCGGCGTACGCCGCCGGTTCGATCGCGGCCACCTCGGCGCGCAGGTCCTCCGGCACCTCGTAGCACCGGCCGCACACGGCGGGTCCGGTGCGGGCGGTGATGCGGTCCGGCCGGGCGCCGAGCGACTCCATCGCGTCGACCGCGGCCGGGACGACCCCCTTGATCATGCCGGGCCGCCCGGCGTGGACGGCGGCGGCCACACCGGCCACCGGGTCGGCCAGCAGCACCGGAACGCAGTCGGCGGTGAGCACGGCGAGGGCGAGCCCGCGGGTCGCGGTCACCAGTCCGTCGACCGGCGGGGTGAGACGCGTGGTCCACGGCCCGTCGACCTCGGCGATGTCGTTGCCGTGCACCTGGTTCATCCAGACCACCCGGTCCGGGTCGAGTCCGAGCGAGGTGGCGGCCAGGCCGCGATTGGTGCGTACCGCGCCGGGATCGTCGCCGACCGCGCCGCCGAGATTGAGCTCCTCGTACGGAACGGCGCTCACCCCGCCCCACCGGTCGGTGAAGGCGAAGTGCGCGCCGCTCACGGTGTCGCGCCCACCTATCACTTGAGGAAGTCCGGTACGTCCAGCTCCTCGGCCGCGCTGTCGGAGTAGCTGCGCGGCGACGGCGTGACGGGCGGGGTCACCGGCGGAAGGTCCTGCACCGGCTCGGGGGCGACGGGCTCCGGCTCCTCCTTCGGCGTCACGCTGCCGAGCGAGCCGAAGGTCGGGCGGCTCTCGGGCTGCCGCACCGGGGTGGGCTCCTCGCGGCGGGCCGGGGGCGGGGCGGAGGCCGAACCGAGGACGTTGTCCCGGCGGGCCGGAGGCTGGCCGCCGTCGAAGCCGGCCGCGATCACGGTGACCCGGACCTCGTCGCCGAGGGCGTCGTCGATGACCGCGCCGAAGATGATGTTGGCCTCGGGGTGCGCCGCCTCGCTGACGAGCTGGGCGGCCTCGTTGATCTCGAACAGACCGAGGTCGCTGCCGCCGGAGATGGACAGGAGCACGCCCCGGGCGCCGTCGATGGAGGCCTCGAGGAGGGGAGAGGAGATCGCCATCTCGGCCGCGGCCACCGCGCGGTCGTCGCCGCGGGCCGAGCCGATGCCCATGAGCGCCGAGCCGGCCTCGGACATGACGGACTTGACGTCGGCGAAGTCGAGGTTGATCAGGCCGGGGGTGGTGATCAGGTCGGTGATGCCCTGCACACCGGACAGCAGCACCTGGTCCGCGGACTTGAACGCGTCGAGCACGCTGACCTGGCGGTCCGAGATGGACAGCAGCCGGTCGTTGGGGATGACGATGAGGGTGTCGACCTCTTCGCGGAGCTCGGCGATGCCGTCCTCGGCCTGGTTCGCGCGGCGCCGCCCCTCGAAGGTGAACGGACGCGTGACCACGCCGATGGTGAGGGCGCCCAGCGAACGCGCGATGTTGGCCACGACGGGCGCGCCGCCGGTACCGGTGCCGCCGCCCTCACCGGCCGTCACGAAGACCATGTCGGCCCCCTTGAGGACCTCCTCGATCTCCTCACGGTGGTCCTCGGCGGCCTTGCGGCCGACGGCCGGGTTGGCCCCGGCGCCGAGTCCGCGCGTGAGTTCGCGGCCGACATCGAGCTTGACGTCGGCGTCGCTCATCAACAGCGCCTGCGCGTCGGTGTTGATGGCGATGAACTCGACGCCCTTGAGACCGACCTCGATCATCCGGTTGATGGCATTGACACCACCGCCGCCGACACCGATGACTTTGATGACTGCGAGGTAGTTCTGCGGTGCTGCCACGTCGAAGGCCTCTCGCCTCGAGTTACGTGTCGCCGCCTCGCGGTCCTGCCGCGATCCGACGACTGATGCCGAATGGGACGGTCCGAACGCCGACCCGAACCCTAACCCTGAAGTTTAGGGTTACCAGTGTGTCTGTTCCTTGAAGTCTTCGGAACAGGACACTAAGTCGACAAGTGGCGCCCGTTCAACGAACACGCCGAACCTCCCGTTTTTCTTTTCACCCTAT
This sequence comes from Streptomyces sp. NBC_01788, assembly GCF_035917575.1. Classification (GTDB taxonomy): domain Bacteria; phylum Actinomycetota; class Actinomycetes; order Streptomycetales; family Streptomycetaceae; genus Streptomyces. The sequence continues at coordinate 2,309,381 of NZ_CP109090.1, forward strand.
GTGATCAGCCATAGCGCCGCCCAACCAGGGTGTTGGCCTGCGCAGATGTGCGTCAACTCCCGGATGACGCCGGGGCGGTGGGAACCCTGACGTCGAAGTGCCGTGCCCCGGGGGACGCTTTCATCAGCGCGGCCAGCGTGCGGGCCTTCAGCCGGCCGTTCTCGCTGCTGCCCCAGGCGACGGTCCGGCCGCCGCTCAACTCCAGTGAGATGTCGTCGTAGGTACGGACCTTGACGACCCGGGTCTCATGGGCGACCGCGGCGGGAATCCGTCCGGCGACCGCGACCGCCTCGCGCACCAGCCGGGCCTCGCCGAAGCGGCGCAGGCTCGCGGCTGCCGCGCTGGAGCGGGAAAGCGACAATTCCAGCAGGGGCACGCCTTTCGGCACCTGTGAAACCGTGGCGAACCGGACACCCTTCGCGTCCACTTCGACGAACTTCCCGCCCTTTTCCTCCACCATGACCGGAGTGCGCTCGACCACTTTCAACCCGATTCCGTGGGGCCATGAGCGCACCACGTCGACCGAGTCGATTCGGGGCAATTCACGACGCAGCCGGGCCTCCACCGCATCGGTGTCGACGGAAATCAACTGCGTTCCGAGCCGCACTCCGGCGGCGGCCCGCACCTGAGCGGGTGTCAGGACCGTGACACCGGAGACGGATACGTGCTCCACCCGCGTCCACCGCGAGCCGTACAGCACCCACAGGGAGCCGGCACAGAGGCAGACCAGGGCCAGCGAAAGGACGATGATCGTACGAGGGCGCAGCCGTCTCAGCCGGCGGACCAGAGGCGGGCCGGACGACGACTCCTGCTGGCGTTCACCGCGCTCCGCGGTCGTCGCTCCGGCCACGCTCTCAAGCCCTTCCGTGCATACGGTCCTAACGGTGCGAGGCGATGGCCTCGTACACCATGCCGACGAGCAGCTCGTCGGCGTCCCGGCGGCCGAACTCCCCGGCGGCGCGGGACATCTGGTACAGCCGGTGCGGATCGGCGAGCACGGGCAGGACGTTCTGCTGCAGCCACTCGGGGGTGAGTTCCGCGTCGTCGACCAGCAGTCCGCCGCCGGCCTTGACCACCGGCTGGGCGTTCAGCCGCTGTTCACCGTTGCCGATGGGCAGCGGGACGTAGGCGGCCGGGAGCCCGACGGCGGAGAGTTCGGCGACGGTCATCGCGCCGGCGCGGCAGAGCATCATGTCGGCCGCGGCGTACGCGAGGTCCATGCGATCAAGGTAACTTACCGGGATGTAGGGCGGCATTCCCGGCATCTGCTGCACCTGCGGCAGGTCGTTCTTCGGGCCGACCGCGTGCAGGATCTGGATGCCGGCCTGCTGGAGCCAGGGCGCGACCTGCTGGACCACCTCGTTGAGGCGGCGGGCGCCCTGTGAGCCGCCGGAGACCAGCAGGGTGGGCAGGTTCGGGTCGAGCCCGAACGCCGCGCGGGCCTCGGGGCGCATGGCCGCCCGGTCCAGGGTCGCGATGGCGCGGCGCAGCGGGATGCCGATGTAGCGGGCACCGCGCAGCTTGCTGTCGGGCGTGGAGACGGCGACCTGGGCGGCGTACCGCGAACCGATCTTGTTGGCCAGGCCCGGCCGGGCGTTGGCCTCATGGATGACGATGGGCACACCGAGCCGCTTGGCGGCCAGGTAGCCGGGCAGGGCGACGTAGCCGCCGAATCCGACCACGGCGTCCGCCTTGGTGCGCTCCATGATCTGCTCGGCCGCCTTGATCGTGCCGCGCAGCCGTCCCGGAACGGTGATCAGCTCCGGGGTGGGTTTGCGTGGCAGCGGCACCGCCGGGATGAGCGCGAGCTCGTAGCCCCGCTCGGGTACGAGCCGGGTCTCCAGGCCGCGCTCCGTGCCCAGGGCCGTGATCCCCACGGTCGGGTCCTGCCTGCGCAGGGCGTCCGCGAGGGCGAGCGCGGGCTCGATGTGGCCCGCGGTACCTCCGCCGGCGAGTACGACATGCACCGAAATTCACCGCTCTCCGGACGAACGCGCCGCCGAGGCGCGCCGTCGCATCGTGTTCCATCTCCGAGGCTCGCGACCGGATCCACGGTCGGATCTCCGGCCGGGCGCGGAGCCTCCTGCCCGCTTTCTACCAAAGCGAGGTTGCCGCATGGCAAGCGCCGCCCGCGCAGCGGGCTCGTCACGCGCGAAGGCGATCAGCAGCCCGATGGCGAACATGGTCGGCAGCAGGGCGGATCCTCCGTAGGAGAACAGCGGGAGCGGGACGCCGGCGATCGGCAGCAGACCGAGCACCGCACCGATGTTGATCACCGCCTGCACGGTGATCCAGGTGGTCACGCCTCCCGCGGCATACCTCACGAAGGGGTCCTCCGTGCGTCCGGCCACGCGGATGCCCGCATAGCCTAGAGCGGCGAACAGGGCGAGCACCGACAGCGTCCCCGCGAGACCCAGTTCCTCGCCGGTGACGGCGAAGATGAAGTCGGTGTGGGCTTCGGGGAGTTGGCCCCATTTCTCCACACTGGCACCGAGTCCGGAACCGAACAGCCCGCCGGAGGCCAGGGCGTAGATGCCGTGCACCGCCTGCCAGCACTTGGTCGCGTCGCTCGAGCCGACGCAGGCGAACCGGCCGAGGCGGTTGGCGCTCGTCTGGATCAGCAGGAAGCCGATCACCCCGGCGAACGACAGCACCCCCACGAAGAGCCGGGTGGGCGCCCCCGCCAGCCACAGCAGGCCGAACAGGATCGCGGTGAGGATGATCGCGGTGCCCATGTCGCCGCCGAGCATGATCAGCCCGAGCAGCATGAAGGCGACCGGGACGAGCGGCACCAGCATGTGCTTCCACTGGGTCAGCAGCCGCTTGTCCTGTTTGCGCGCGATGAGGTCGGCGCCCCACAGCACCAGCGCCAGCTTGCCGATCTCGCTGGGCTGGATCTGGAAGGAGCCGCCCAGCGCGATCCAGTTCTGGTTGCCGTTGACCGCCACCCCTATCCCCGGCACCTGCACCAGCGCCATCAGGACCACCGCGCCCGCCAGGATCGGGTAGGCCAGCGCCCGGTGCAGCCTGACCGGCATCCGGGCGGCGAGCAGCAGCAGCCCGGCGCCGATCGCGGCCGCGAGGAGCTGTTTGCGGAAGAAGTACGAGCCCGGCAGCGCCTTCTGCAGCGCGGTGATCTGGGAGGCCGAGTAGACCATCACCAGACCCAGCACGGTGAGCAGCAGGCTGCCGCCGAGGATCAGGTAGTAGGCGGTCAGCGGCCGGTCCCAGGCCCGGCGCGCGCGGACGACCAGGCTCGCCACGGAGCGCCCGCCCGGGGGCCGGCCGGGCGCCGGCCGCCGGACGGCCCGCTGCACGGGCGGGCGGCCGGTACGGCTGCTGCCGGGGCTACCGGGCATCGGGTCCTCCGCTGTACGTCGGCCGCGCGAGTACGGCTCGGCTCACGGGTCCCACGCCTCCCTCCCGAGGTCGCCCGGCAGCGGGGGCGGCCGGGATCAGGCGCCGAGTCCGGATACGGCCTCCGCGAACGCCTCGCCGCGCCTGTTGTAGTTGGCGAACATGTCCATGGAGGCGCAGGCCGGGGCCAGCAGTACCGTGTCGCCGGGCCGTGCGAGCCGCCGCGCCTCCTGGACGGCCTGGAGCATCGCCCCAGTGTCGGTCCGGTCGAGGTCGACGACGGGTACCTCCGGGGCGTGTCGCGCGAGGGCCTCACGGATGAGCGCGCGATCGGCTCCGATGAGGACGACGCCGCGCAGCCGCTTCGCCGAGTTCGCGACGAGCTCGTCGAAGGTCGCGCCCTTCGCCAGACCGCCCGCGATCCACACGATCGACTCGTAGGCCGCCAACGAGGCCTGCGCCGCGTGGGTGTTGGTGGCCTTGGAGTCGTCGACGTAGGCCACGCCGTCCACGTCGGCCACGTGCGCGATGCGGTGGGCGTCCGGAGTGAAGGCCCGCAGGCCGTCCCGGACGGCCTGCGCCGGGACGCCGAAGGCGCGTGCCAGGGCCGCCGCGGCGAGGGCGTTGGCGATGTTGTGCGGGGCGGGCGGAACGACGTCGGAGACCTCGGCGAGCTCCTGGGCGTTCTTCTGCCGGTTCTCGACGAAGGCGCGGTCGACGAGGATGCCGTCCACGACGCCGAGTTGGGAGGGGCCTGGCGTGCCGAGCGTGAACCCGACGGCTCGGCAGCCCTCCTCGACGTCCGCCTCGCGCACCAGGTCCTCGGTCGCCCTGTCGGCCACGTTGTAGACGCAGGCGACGCGATTGCCCTCGTAGATACGGCCCTTGTCGGCCGCGTAGGCCTCCATGGAGCCGTGCCAGTCGAGGTGGTCGGGGGCGAGGTTGAGGACGGCGGCGGAGTGGGCGCGCAGCGAGGGCGCCCAGTGGAGCTGGTAGCTCGACAGCTCCACCGCGAGGACGTCATAGGGCTCGTCGCCGAGCACGGCGTCCAGCAGGGAGACGCCGATGTTGCCGACGGCCGCCGTGCGCAGGCCCGCCGCCTTCAGGATGGAGGCGAGCATCTGCACGGTGGTGGTCTTGCCGTTGGTGCCGGTCACGGCGAGCCATGGGGCTGCTTTTCTGCCGTCCCGGCCGCGCAGCCGCCAGGCGAGTTCGACGTCCCCCCAGACGGGTACGCCGGCCTGCCCGGCGGCGCGGAAGAGCGGCTTGTCCGGCCGCCAGCCGGGCGCGGTGACGATCAGCTCGGTGCCCTTGGGCAGGGTGTCCCCGTCACCGAGGCGCACGGTGACCCCGAGGGCCTCCAGCTCGGCCGCCTGGGCCCGGGCGCGCTCGTCGTCGCCGTCGTTGACGACGGTGACGTGCGCGCCGAGGCCGTGCAGGACCCTGGCCGCCGGGACACCGGACACTCCGAGTCCCGCGACGGTGACGTTCTTTCCCTGCCAGTCGGTCACTTGTCCGCTGCCCATCCCGCGTAGAAGAGGCCCAGTCCGACAATCACACAGATGCCCTGGATGATCCAGAAACGGACCACGATGAGCACTTCGGACCAGCCCTTGAGTTCGAAGTGGTGCTGGAGCGGCGCCATCCGGAAGACACGCTTTCCGGTGAGCCGGAAGGAGCCGACCTGGATCACCACCGACATGGTGATCAGCACGAACAGGCCGCCCAGCAGCGCGAGCAGCAGCTCGGTGCGGGAGCAGATCGCCAGGCCCGCGAGCACACCGCCGAGCGCGAGCGAACCGGTGTCGCCCATGAAGACCTTGGCGGGCGAGGTGTTCCACCACAGGAAGCCCAGGCAGGCGCCCATGAGCGCGGAGGAGACGACCGCGAGGTCGAGCGGGTCACGCACCTCGTAGCAGGCGTTGGGGTTGGTCAGGGTCATCGCGTTGGCGCAGGACTCCTGGAACTGCCAGACGCCGATGAAGGTGTAGGCGCCGAAGACCAGGACGGAGGCGCCGGTGGCGAGACCGTCCAGACCATCGGTGAGGTTCACGCCGTTCGACATCGCGAGAATCATGAACAGCGCCCAGATCACGAACAGCACGGGGCCGATCGTCCAGCCGAAGTCGGTGATGAACGACAGCTTCGTGGAGGCTGGGGTGTTGCCGCGGTTGTCGGAGAACTGCAGCGCGAGCACCGCGAAGGCGATGCCGACGGTCAGCTGGCCGGCCATCTTCGCCTTGGCGCGCAGGCCCAGCGAACGGCGCTTGACGATCTTGATGTAGTCGTCGAGGAAGCCGACCAGGCCCATGCCGACCATCAGGCCGAGCACCAGCAGACCCGAGTAGGTCGGGGTGTAGCCGGTGATCACCTTGGACAGGAAGTAGGCGGCGACCGTGGCCAGGATGAAGGCGATACCACCCATGGTCGGCGTACCGCGCTTGCTGGCGTGCTCACGCGGGCCGTCGTCGCGGATGTACTGGCCGTAGCCCTTGCGGGCCAGGAGCTTGATCAGCAGCGGGGTGCCGACCAGCGTCAGGAAGAGGCCAATGACTCCCGCGAACAGGATCTGCTTCATCATCGGGCTGCGACCTCACCCTCGGCACCGTTCTCGAGCAGCGCCTGGGCGACACTCTCGAGGCCGACCGAACGGGACGCCTTCACGAGAACGACGTCCCCCGGGCGCAACTCGCTGCGCAACAGGTCGATCGCCGCCTGTGCGTCGGACACGTGCACCGACTCCTCACCCCACGAACCCTCGTTATATGCGCCCAGTTGCAGCCAGGACGCTTCCCTGCCCCCGACCGCGACGAGCTTGCTGACGTTGAGCCGGACGGCCAGCCGTCCGACCGCGTCGTGCTCGGCGAGCGCCTCGTCCCCGAGCTCGGCCATCTTGCCGAGCACCGCCCAGGTCCGCCGTCCCGCGCCCATGGCCGCGAGCGCGCGCAGAGCGGCTCGCATGGACTCGGGGTTGGCGTTGTAGGCGTCGTTGACGACCGTCACGCCGTCCGGGCGCTCGGTGACCTCCATCCGCCAGCGGGAGAGGGAGCCCGCCTCGGAGAGCGCGGTCGCGATCTCAGTTGCGGACATGCCCAGCTCATGGGCGACGGCGGCCGCGGCGAGCGCGTTCGACACGTGATGCTCACCGTACAGGCGCATCGTCACATCGCTTGCACCGGAGGGTGTGTGAAGCCTGAAGGCGGGCTGTCCGCTGTCCGTGAGTCTCACGTTCTCTGCGCGTACGTCCGCTTCGCCGGACTCTCCGAAAAGGATCACCTTCGCCTTCGTACGGGAGGCCATGGCCCGTACCAACGGGTCGTCGGCGTTCAGGATCGCGGTTCCGCCGTCCTCGGCCGCGGGCAGGCTCTCCACCAACTCGCCCTTCGCCTGGGCGATCTGCTCACGGCCGCCGAACTCGCCGATGTGGGCGGTGCCGACGTTGAGCACCAGGCCGACCCTCGGCGGGGTCAGCCCGGTCAGGTAGCGGATGTGGCCGATGCCGCGGGCGCCCATCTCCAGCACGAGGAACCTCGTCTCCTCGGTGGCGCTCAGCGCGGTCAGCGGCAGCCCGATCTCGTTGTTGAGGGAGCCGGGCGTGAACACGGTCGGCGCCTTGCGCCGCAGCACCTGCGCGACGAGGTCCTTGGTGCTCGTCTTGCCCGCGGAGCCGGTGAGGGCGACGAGGGTCGCGCCCAGCCGTTCGACGACGTGGCGGGCGAGGGCGCCGAGGGCGGCCTGCACGTCCTCGACGACGATCGCGGGCACGCCGACGGGGCGGGACGCCAGCACGGCGGCCGCGCCCGCCTCGACGACGGCCGCGGCGAAGTCGTGGCCGTCCACGCGCTCGCCGACGAAGGCGACGAAGAGGCTGCCGGGCACCACCTCGCGGGAGTCGCGGACCACCGGCCCGGTGACCTCCGCGGACGGATCCGGTATGTCGTACGTCTTCCCGCCGACGGCTGCTGCGATCTCGGCGAGGGAGAGGGCGATCACAAGTTCATCCCTGGGTCTTCTGGATAGCTTCGCGAAGCACCTGGCGGTCGTCGAAGGGACGGACCACTCCGGCGATGTCCTGGCCCTGTTCATGGCCCTTGCCCGCGACCAGCACGGTGTCCCCGGGCTGCGCGCGGTCGACGGCGGCGGCGATCGCGGCGGCCCGCTCCTCGAAGAGGAGGACCTCGCCGCGCTCGTGCGCGGGCACCGAGGCCGCGCCCTCGAGCATGGTGGCGAGGATCGCCAGGGGATCCTCGGAGCGGGGGTTGTCGGAGGTCAGCACGACGATGTCGGCGAGCCGGGCCGCGGCGGCGCCCATCGGCGCGCGTTTGGTCTGGTCGCGGTCCCCGCCGCAGCCGAGCACGATGTGCAGCCGTCCCTTGGTGACCTTGCGCAGCGCCTTGAGGACAGACTCCACGGCGTCCGTCTTGTGCGCGTAGTCGACGACCGCGAGGTACGGCTGGCCGACGTCGACGCGCTCCAGACGGCCCGGTACGCCCGGAACGGCTGCGATGCCGTCGGCGGCGGACTGCGCATCGAGGCCCGCGGCGGCCAGGGCGACCACGGCGGCCAGCGTGTTGGCGACGTTGAACGGGCCCGGCAGCGGCGATCTGGCGGCGATCCGCCGGCCCTCGGGACCGACCACGGTGAAGGCGGAGTCGACCGGGCCGATCTGGACGTCCTCGGCGCGCCAGTCGGCGTCGGGGTGGCCCTCGGCGGAGTAGGTGACGACCGGGACCGTGGCCTCCCTGATCAGCCGGCGCCCGTACTCGTCGTCGATGTTGACCACGCCGAGCCTGCTGCGCTCCGGCGTGAACAGCTGCGCCTTGGCCTGGAAGTAGTCCTCCATGCCGGAGTGGAACTCCATGTGCTCCGGGCTGAGGTTGGTGAAGACAGCGATGTCGAAGACGCAGCCGTCGACGCGGCCGAGCACCAGGGCGTGGCTGGAGACCTCCATGGCGACCGCCTCGACCCCGCGCTCACGCATCACCGCGAACAGGGCCTGGAGGTCGGTGGCCTCGGGGGTGGTGCGCTCGGACTTGATGCGCTCGTCACCGATGCGCATCTCGACGGTGCCGATCAGTCCGGTGGACTTCACGGTCCGCAGGCCGCCCTCGACGAGGTAGGCGGTGGTGGTCTTGCCGGAGGTGCCGGTGATGCCGATCTGGAGCAGGTCGCGCCCTGGCCGGCCGTAGATCGTGGCCGCCAGCTCGCCCATCCGCCCGCGTGGGTCGTCCACGGCCAGGACCGGCAGGCCGGTGGCGGCGGCGCGCTCGACGCCGGACGGGTCGGTGAGCACGGCGACCGCGCCCAGGCTCGCCGCCTGGGTGACGAAGTCGGCGCCGTGGGTGCGGGCGCCGGGCAGGGCCGCGTACAGGTCGCCGGGGCGCACGGCGCGCGAGTCGTGGGTGATGCCCATGACCTCGGCGGCGCCGTCCGGAGCGGTGACCCCCAGCTGATCGGCGAGCTCCGCGAGGGGGGCGGCGGAGACCCGAGCCGGTCGCGGCGGTCCCGGATATGTCACGGAAGCGCCCTTCTGGGTGGTTTGGGACTGATCAGCGTGTGGCACGGCGGTGAGCGTACCGGGCGTACCCGCCGTCGGGCTAAAAAGGGGATCGCGCGCAGCCCCGTCCGGAGCGGACGAGGGCCGGGGCGACGGGCGTTTCCCGGGGCCGGGAGTGATCGTTGTCACGGGCTGGTTCCTGGTCGTTCTGTTCCGGTCACGGCTTGAAGTCGACGGGCAGGTTCGCGGCCTGCGCGCCGGTCGGCGGCACCTGGAGCGTCTTCAGCGCGAACTCCATGACCTCCTTGTAGATCGGGCCGCAGATCTGGCCGCCGAAGTAGCTGCCCTTGGTGGCGTTCTGGATCGCGCAGTAGACAGTGACGCGCGGGTTGTCGGCGGGCGCGAACCCGGCGAAGGAGGAGGTGTAGCCGTGGTATCTGCCGGTGTCCGGATCCACGCGGTTGGCCGTGCCGGTCTTGCCCGCCACCCGGTAGCCGGGGATGCGCGCCTTGACGCCGGTGCCCTGCTCGTCGTCCACCACGGACTCCAGCATCTGCGCGAGCGTCTTCGCCGTCCTGGCGCTCACGACCCGTGTGCTCTCCGGCTTGGCGGCCGGCGTGAAGCGGCCGTCGGCGCCCTTGGTCCCGCGCACCAGCGTCGGCTGCACCCGCACTCCGCCGTTGGCGATCGTGGAGTAGACGGAGGCCGCCTGTACGGCGTTGATGGCGAAGCCCTGGCCGAACGGGATCGTGAACTGCTGCGACGTGGACCACTTGTCGGGCGGAGCGAGGATGCCCCTGGTCTCGCCGGGGAAGCCGAGTCCGGTCGGCTCGCCGATGCCGAACTTGCGCAGATAGGAGTAGAGGACCTTGTTGGCCTCCGGCTGCGTCCCGCCGAGCTGGCCGGTGGCCAGGATGGTGCCGATGTTGCTGGACTTGGCGAGCACTCCGTTCAGGGTGAGGTACCAGGTGGCGTGGTCGACGTCGTCCTGGAAGAGACGGTCGCCGCGGTGCAGCCGGTTGGGCACGACGACGTGGGTGAGCGGAGTCGCCGCGTTCTCCTCCAGTACGGCGGCCATGGACATGACCTTGGCGGTGGAGCCGGGCTCGTAGGCGTCCTGGAGGGCGGCGTTGCCCAGCGCGGACGGGTTGGCGTGGGCCAGGTCGCCCGGGTCGAAGCCCGGGGAGTTGGCCATGGCAAGGATCTCGCCGGTGCGGGTGTCCTGGACGATGACGTAGCCGCGGTCCGCCCCGGACTTCGCCACCTGCTCGGCGATGGCGTTCTGGGCGGCCCACTGGATGTCGCGGTCGATGGTGAGCTCGGTGTCGGAGCCGGGCACCGCGCGGGTCTCGGTGGAGCCCGCGGTGGGCACCTCGCGGCCGCCGGACTGGGCGTAGCGGATCTTGCCGGGCTTGCCGGCCAGCTGCTCGTTCAGCTGCTGCTCCACACCGCCGCCGCCCTTGCCCTCGGCGTTGACCCAGCCCAGTATCCCGGCGGCGAGGTCGCCGTTGGGATAGACCCGCTTGCTGCTGGGGTCGGAGAAGACGCCGGCGAGCACGTTGACGGTGGCCTTGTCCTTCTGGGCCTTCTTCACTAGGGCCGTCTTCAGGTCCTTGATCTGCTTCCAGACCTGCGGGGTCTCGCGGCGGGCGAGCAGGACGTAGCGGGTGTTCGGCGTGCGGAGCCTGGCGGCGAGGGCCGCCTGGTCCTGGCCGAGGATCGGGGCGAGCAGCGCGGCCGCCTGCTCGGGGCCGTCGCCGATGCCGAGCTGGGCGCGGGTGAACATGGTGGGGTCGGCGGTGATGTCGTCGGCGTCCACGCTGGTCGCCAGGTCGACGCCGTTGCGGTCGGTGATGCGGCCCCGCTCGGCGGCCAGGGTGTGCACCACGTACCGGTTCTCCTCGGCCTTGGCGGCGTACGCGCTCGCGTCGAAGGCCTGCACCTGCAGCAGCCGTACGGCGAAGACGAGCAGCACCAGGGTCAGCGCCAGAGTGACCAGGCGCAACCGCGGGCGGGGGCTGCCGAGCCGGATGCGCGCGGCCTGGGGGCGGGCCGGGGCCGGACGGCGGGCCGGCCGGGCACCGGGGCCGGGGCCGGGGCGCTGCCGGGCGGCCGGCCGCGCCGGCCCGGCGGGTCCGGGCACCCGGCGACGCGGCGGTTCCCTGTCGGACACTTCCGTCACCTGCCGAGAGTCGAAATCGAAACGAACCGGAACACAACGGCGCCCACCGGACGCCGCGACGACTTCCTCCAGGCCACGTCCGTCGAGACGTGAGCGGGCCGGGCCGCACCCCGGAGCGCCGGGGCGGCGGACAGGACAACCCCGGAAGCCGCACACGGCCGGACGCCCGGCGCAGCGGGCCCGGCCGGACCGGACACCCGGCGACGCGGCGGTTCCGTCGCGGACACGACCGGCGAGACCGGAGCGAGTCGGGGCACGGCCGTGACCGCCGGAACGGGGCGTACTGCTCCCCCGGAGGCCGAACACAACGGGGCCCCCGGCCCGGCGGGCCCGGGCAGGCCGGGCGGCGGGCGGCGGGGCGGTTCGCCGGCGGGCACGGCCGTCACCTGCCGGGGGCCGGGGTCGTGGCCGGGGCGGCGGGCGTGGTGCCGCCCAGGGCCGGGACGGGGCCCTGGGCGGGTGGCGGCGCCGCGTTCGTGGTGGGGAGTACCGCGTTCGTGGTGGAGGGTGCGGTGTCCGTGGTTGCCGGGGCCGTGGCGTCCGCGGTGGACGGCGAGGGGGTGAGCGCCTCGGGCGGCAGCAGCGACAGCGGCGTCTCCTCCGCGGGAGGCGGCTCCGGGGCGGCCGAGGGGACGCCCTTGACGGTTCCGTCGGCGTTCAGGAAGGCCGGGTCGCCGCCGGGCACCATGCCCAGTTGCCGGGCGCGGAGCTGGAGGGCGTCCGGGGCGGAGTAGGAGTCGATGTCCCGCTGGAGGGCCTGCTCCTCGTCGGTGAGGTTCTTGGTGTCCTTCTGGAGCCCCTCCCGCTGGAACGCGCCCTCGCTGAGCGCGGAGTTCAGCATCAGCAGCCCGATGAGGCCACCGCCGAGCAGCAGCACGACGAGGAGGACGAACGGGGTGCGGGCGGCCTGCCCCCGGCCCGCCGGGAAGAGCCGGGCGAGCCGGGCGGCCCGGCCTCTCAGTTCGGGTTTCCTGCTCACTGCTCCCCCTGGCTCACTCGACGTCCTTCCTGACGCGCTCGGCGCCGCGCAGCCGGGCCGGCGCCGCCCGCCGGTTCTCGGCGATCTCCTCCTCGGTGGGAAGTTCGGCACCGCGGGTGAGCAGCTTGAGCCGGGGCTGGTAGCGCTCGGGCACGACCGGGAGCCCCGGGGGCGCGGTCGACGCCGCACCGGCCGCGAACACCTGCTTGACCAGGCGGTCCTCCAGGGAGTGGTACGACAGCACGGCGATCCGCCCGCCGACGTCCAGCGCCTTCACCGCGGCCGGGATCGCCCGCTCCAGCACGGCGAGCTCGCCGTTGACCTCGATCCGCAGCGCCTGGAAGGTGCGCTTGGCCGGGTTGCCGCCGGTGCGCTTGGCGGCCTGCGGCAGCGCGTCGCGGATCAGCTCCACCAGCCGGGCGCTGTTGGTGAACGGCTCCTTCTCGCGCTCGCGCACGACGGCGGCCACGATCCGCTTGGCCTGCTTCTCCTCGCCGTACGCCCGCAGCAGGCGGACCAGCTCGCCGGGCGGGTAGGTGTTGAGGACCTCGGCGGCGCTGATCCCGGTGCTCTGGTCCATGCGCATGTCCAGGGGCGCGTCCTGCGCGTAGGCGAAGCCGCGGTCGGCCTCGTCGAGCTGCATCGAGGACACCCCGAGGTCGAACAGGACGCCCTGTACCCGCGGCACGCCCAGGCGGTCGAGCACGTCGGGCAGCTCGTCGTAGACGGCGTGCACCAGGGTGGCCCGGTCGCCGAAGGGTGCCAGGCGCTCCCCGGACAGGCGCAGGGCCTCCTTGTCCCGGTCGAGGGCCACCAGCCGCGCCTCGGGGAAGCGGGTGAGCAGCGCCTCGCTGTGTCCGCCGAGGCCGAGTGTGCAGTCGACGACCACCGCTCCCGGCCGCTCCAGGGCGGGCGCCAGCAGGTCCAGGCACCGCTGGAGCATCACGGGGACGTGTCGGCTGTCGGTCAAGGAGCCCTCTCAGTCCGGCGCGTCCCGCACGCACCGCCGGATCGCCGACCGCTCGGTAAAGAAAAGGGCCTGCCGGCGCCGGAAGCGTCAGCCGACCGGAAGCGGGAGGAGGCCGAGCCGTACGTACGCGCCGCGCACGTGGGGAGACCGCCGGCGCGTCGGCCGGGGCCTGTGGGGAATGCAGTACAGCGGGGAGGGCCACGCCTCCCGCTTCGCGTCACTTTAGTGCACCCTGTCTCGCGGTCAATCAACCGGCCTGCGCGTCGCCCGTCGGAGCAGCGGCGGCACCGCGGGACGAAAATTCACTCGGACGGGTGCGGGTTCGCCCTGGGTGTGGGGTCCCTCACAACAAGCCATGACGGGGTTCTTTGTACCGTCTCACGACAGGACCCGGGCCCCGGCGCCCACTAACGTCATGAGTATGACGACTTCTGCATCAGTTCCTGCCGGGTCCGAGGGCGCCATAGACCGTCGTGGCACTGTCACCGACCGTCTCGCGGAGGCGAACCAGCAGTACGCCGCCGCGTTCACCGATCCGGGGATGGACGCCCGGCCCGTGCTGAGGGTCGCGGTCGTGGCCTGCATGGACGCCCGTCTCGACCTGCACGCCGCGCTCGGCCTGGAACTCGGCGACTGTCACACCATCCGCAACGCGGGCGGCGTGGTCACCGACGACGTCATCCGCTCCCTCACCATCAGCCAGCGGGCCCTGGGCACCCGCAGCGTCGTGCTGATCCACCACACCAACTGCGGCCTGGAGTCCCTCACCGAGGAGTTCCGGCACGAGCTGGAGATGGAGGTCGGGCAGCGTCCGGCCTGGGCCGTGGAGGCCTTCCGGGACGTCGACCAGGACGTGCGGCAGTCGATGCAGCGCGTGCGCACCTCGCCGTTCCTGGTGCACACCGACGACGTGCGCGGTTTCGTCTTCGACGTCAGGACGGGCCGGCTGCGCGAGATCGACCCCGCCTGACCGCCGCACGCGCGCCGGGCCGTCGGTCCGGTGCGCGGTATGCCGCCGTCACCAGCGAAAGCCGCAAGCACCGACATATCGCGGCCAGTTGTCCACAGGCGAGTGACACGAATCGGTAACGGCGGCAAGAATGCGGGGGTGGCCTCACGCGCGATCCTTCGCGCGTGGTGCCTGATTCGGGGTGGGCCGGTCCGCACAGCAGAGCGTCGGCCCGGAAATTTGGGGTATCCCCCGCTCGCCGACGAGCGCGGGGAAGGGCCGAGGAGGGCCGCCGGGTGACGACCTATGACGATCGAGCGAGCCATGGGGGAGCCCCCGCTCGAGCGGAACCGGGCGTGGGGGGTGATCTCGCCGCCACCGTGGACCGGGTCCGCCGTTCCGTGGAAGAAGTGATCGAGGGCAAGCCCGAGGTCGTACGGCTCTCACTGACCGTGCTGCTCGCCGAGGGGCATCTTCTGATCGAGGACGTTCCGGGGGTGGGCAAGACGATGCTCGCCAAGGCGCTGGCGCGGTCCATCGACTGTTCGGTGCGGCGCATCCAGTTCACGCCCGACCTGCTGCCGTCGGACATCACCGGCGTGTCCATCTGGGACCAGCAGCGCCGGGACTTCGAGTTCAAGCCGGGCGCCATCTTCGCGCAGATCGTGATCGGCGACGAGATCAACCGGGCCTCGCCCAAGACCCAGTCGGCGCTGCTGGAGTCCCTGGAGGAGCGGCAGGTCACCATCGACGGGCAGACCTACGAACTGCCCTCGCCGTTCATGGTGGTGGCCACCCAGAACCCGGTCGAGATGGAGGGCACCTACCCGCTGCCCGAGGCCCAGCGCGACCGCTTCATGGCCCGGGTGTCCATCGGTTACCCGAGCCCGGACGCCGAGTTGCAGATGCTGGACGTGCACGGCGGGGTGAGCCCGCTGGAAGACCTCCAGCCGGTGGCGCACGCGCACGAGATCGTGAAGCTGATCGAGGCCGTGCGCGGGGTGCACGTCGCCGAGACGGTCCGGCGGTACGCGGTGGACCTGGTCTCCGCCACCCGCACCCACCCCGACCTCAGACTCGGCGCCTCGCCGCGCGCGACGCTGCACCTGCTGCGCGCGGCGAAGGCGTCCGCCGCGCTGAGCGGCCGGGAGTACGCGCTGCCCGACGACGTGCAGGCACTGGCCGTGGCCGTCCTGGCCCACCGGCTGCTGCCCACCGCCCAGGCCCAGCTCAACCGGCGCACCGCCGAGCAGGTCGTCCAGGAGATCCTCCAGCACACCCCGGTGCCCGCGGCGCCCCAGCAGTCCGGCGGCTTCGGCCTGGGCCGCGGCGTGCCCGCGTACGACCGGCGGCACCCGCGGGGCCTGTGATGACGGACGCGGGGACGGCGCACGCGGAGGACGACCACGGGGAGCGGGGCGGCGTCCGCACCGCGCTGGCCGGTCTGACCACCCGCGGGCGTTCCTTCCTGGCCGCCGGCATCGCCGCCGCGATCTGCGCCTACGTCCTCGGCCAGGGCGACCTGCTGCGGGTCGGGCTGCTGCTGGCGGCGCTGCCGCTGGTGTGCGTCACGGTGCTCCTGCGCACGCGTTACCGGGTCGCCGGCAGCCGCCGGCTGTCCCCCGCGCGCGTGCCCGCCGGCAGCGAGGCCCGGGTGCACCTGCGGATGGACAATGTCTCGCGGCTGCCCACCGGCCTGCTGATGCTCCAGGACCGGGTGCCGTACGTACTCGGACCGCGGCCCCGTTTCGTGCTCGACCGGGTCGAGCCGGGCGGCCGCCGTGAGGTGTCCTACCGGGTCCGCTCCGACCTGCGCGGACGGTATCCGCTGGGCCCGCTGCAACTGCGGCTGACCGACCCCTTCGGGATGTGCGAACTGACCCGTTCCTTCTCCGCCCACGACACCCTGACCGTGATCCCGCGGGTTGAGCCGCTGCCCCCGGTGCGCCTGAGCGGCGACGCCAACGGGTACGGCGACGGGCGGCAGCGCTCGCTCGCCCTGGCCGGCGAGGACGACGTCATCCCGCGCGGCTACCGCTACGGCGACGACCTGCGCCGCGTGCACTGGCGGTCCACCGCGCGCTACGGCGAGCTGATGGTGCGCCGCGAGGAACAGCCGCAGCGCGCCCGCTGCACGGTGCTCCTCGACACCCGGGCGCTCGCCTACCTGGGCGCGGGCCCCGACGCGGCCTTCGAGTGGGCCGTCTCCGGCGCCGCGTCGGTCCTGGTCCACATGCTGGAGCGGGGCTTCTCGGTGCGGCTGCTGACCGACACCGGCAGTTCCGTGCCCGGCGAGGGCGGCGGCGGGTTCGCGGGGTCCGGCCAGGAGCCGGCGGACGCGGCCGGGCTGATGATGGACACCCTGGCCGTGATCGACCACTCCGACGGGGCGGGCCTGTCCCGCGCCTACGACGTGCTGCGCGGCGGCAACGAGGGACTGCTGGTGGCCTTCCTCGGCGACCTCGACGAGGCGCAGGCCGCGGTCGCCGCCAGGATGCGGCAGCGCAGCGGCGGCGCGGTCGCCTTCGTCCTGGACAGCGAGGCCTGGGCCCGGGAGCCGGGCGACGTACCGGGTCCCGTGTCCGAGACCGACGACCGCCTCCGGCTGCTGCGCGACGCGGGCTGGACGGCCGTGCCCGTACCCAGGGGCGCCCGCCTGGACGAGCTGTGGCGCCGGGCGGACCGGGAGCGCACGAGCGCGGGCGCGGCCGGTGGAACGGGACTGGGCGGGGGACGGTCATGAACGCCGTGACGAGCCGGGCGGTACCAAGCCGGTACCAGGGCCGGCACGACGTGCCCGCGGGCGGCACCTGCGGCGGGGAGGGGTCGGCATGAGCGGGCGCACGCGGTTGGCGCTGTGCGCGGCGGCGGCGACGTTGATGGCGTCGTGCTCGCTGCTGCCGCTGGTCTCCCCCGCCTCGTGGATCCTCCAGGTCGTCCTGATGCTGGCGGTGCAGTCGGGGGTCGGCGCGGTGGCCCGGCGGATACCGCTGGCGCGGCCGCTGACCGTGGCGGCGCAGGCCCTGGCCACGCTGATGCTGCTCACCCTGGTCTTCGCCCGGGCACACGCCTTCGCGGGGCTGGTCCCCGGCCCCGAGGCCTTCCGGCACCTGGCCGAACTGCTGCGGGCGGGCGCGGACGACGTCGGGCGGTACGCCACCCCGGCGCCGCAGACCGACGGCATCCGCCTGATGCTCGTCGCCGGCGTCCTGGTGATCGGACTGATCGTGGACGCGCTCGCGGTGACGTTCCGCAGCGCGGCCCCCGCGGGCCTGCCGCTGCTCGCCGTGTACTCCGTGGCCGCCGGCCTGTCCGACGGCGGTACCGGCTGGTGGTGGTTCCTGGTCGCGGCCGCCGGCTATCTGATGCTGCTGCTGGCCGAGGGCCGGGACCGGCTCTCGCAGTGGGGGCGGGTGTTCACCGGGGCACCGCGCGAGGGAGTCCGCGAGGCGGGCGGCGCGACCGCGCCGGTGCGCACCGGGCGCCGGATCGGCGCACTCGCCCTCGGCATCGCCCTGGTGGCGCCGCTCGCCCTGCCGGCGATGGGGGGCGGACTGCTCGGCGGCGCCGGAAACGGCGTCGGCCCGGGCAGCGGGGACGGCGGCACGATCTCCGCGGTGAACCCGCTGGTGTCACTGCGCGACAACCTGAACGTCGACCAGGACCATACGGTCATCACCCTGCGCACGGACACGTCCGACACCTCGAACCTGTACCTGCGGATCGTGTCCCTGGACGACTTCGACGGCACCGCCTGGAAGCCGTCCCAGCGGCACATCGTGAGCGTGCCCGACCGGCTGCCCGCTCCCCTGGGCCTGGACGGCGGCGTCAAGCGCACGGAGATCACCACGACGATCTCGGCGTCCACGTCGTACGCGCAGGACTGGCTGCCGATGCCGTATCCGCCGACCGCCGTGCGGGTCAAGGGCAGTTGGCGCTACGAGCCCGTCGGCATGACCCTCGTCGGCGACCACCGGCAGACCACGCGCGGGCTGACCTACGAGGTGAAGAGCCTTCAGGTGCGCCCGACCGCCGAGCAGCTCGCCAAGGCGCCGGAGCCGCCGGCGGCACTGAGGCGCGAGTACACCAAGGTGCCCCCGTCGCTGCCGGCGGACGTCGCGAGCACCGCCCGCCGGGTCACCCGGGGCGCGGCGAACAACTACGAGCGGGCGGTCGAGCTCCAGGACTGGTTCGCCCTCGAAGGCGGCTTCCGTTACGACACGCAGGTCGAGGCGGGCAGCGGACCGCAGGCCGTCTCGCGGTTCCTGGAGGACAAGCGCGGCTTCTGCGTGCACTTCTCCTTCGCGATGGCCGCCATGGCCCGCACGCTGGGCATACCGGCCCGCGTCGCGGTGGGCTTCGCACCGGGCGCCGCGCAGGGCGACGGCACCGTGGCGGTGGGTCTGAAGGACGCGCACGCCTGGCCCGAGCTGTACTTCGAGGGCGTCGGCTGGACCCGCTTCGAGCCGACCCCGACACGCGGCACGACGCCGTCGTACACCCAGCCGGAAACGCCCGGCACCAGCCTGCCGGAGCAGTCGGCGCCGTCCCAGGACGCGAGCACGGCGCCCTCCGCCGCGCCGTCGGTGGACCAGAGCTGCCCGCCGGAGCTGCGGAAGCTCCAGGAGTGCGGGGGCCCGTCCGCGCAGGCCGTGCCGGTCGAGGGCGGCGGCCCGAGGTGGCACGCCCTGCTGGGCTGGACGCTGGGCGGCCTGCTGGTCGTAGCCCTGCCGCTGTCGCCGCTGCTGTGGCGCCGGCGGATGCGCTCCGTGCGGCTGGGCGCGCACGGGCGCGGCGAGGCGGACGCGGGGTCGCACATCCTGGCGGTCTGGCAGGAACTGGGCGACACCGCCTGGGACTTCGGGATCCTGCCGGACGATTCGCGCACCCCGCGCAAGGCGGCCGCCCGGATCGTCCGCCTCGGGCGTCTCGACGAGGTGGCCGCGGCCTCGGCGCACCGGCTGGCGGACGCGGTCGAGCAGGTCCTCTACGCGCCGCGCCCGCGTCCGGTGGCGGGGCTCGCCGAGGACGCCCGGCGGGTCACCGCCGGCCTGCGGGACACGGCGTCGCGCCGCACCAGGCTGCGGGCCGCACTGGCGCCACGCTCGGCCGTGCGCGTGGTCTGGGCGGCATCGGCCCGGTGGAACGCGTTCCGGTCCCGTGTCGCCGCCCGCGTCGCCGGCGCCCGGGCGGCGCTGCGCGGGTCGGCGGGACGGCGGGACCCGGGGGACGAGGCCGAGGCCTCCGGCTGAGGAGTCGCACGCGTGAGGGGCTGACCACCATCGGTGGTCAGCCCCTCACGTCGGAACTGTGGGTGTGCGGCGGGCTAGCGGCCGCCCTGCTCGTCGCGGCGGCGCTGCCAGCGCTCCTCGATGCGGTCCATCATGGAACGCTTCTGACGGGCCGGACGGCGGGCCTGCGGACCGCCTGCTGCGGCCTGCTCGCCCGGCTTGGGAGCCTTGCGCCAGCCGGTCACGACCAGTACGGCACAGCCCAGCATGACCAGGAAGCCCACCACACTGACCCAGATGAGCTTCTGGACGACCATTCCTGCCATGAGGAGCGCGATACCTACGAGGAAGCCCACGACCGCCTGGTAGACCCGCCGCCGGGTGTACGTACGCAGCCCGCTTCCCTCGAGCGCCGACGCGAACTTGGGATCTTCGGCGTACAGCGCTCGCTCCATCTGCTCGAGCATGCGCTGCTCGTGCTCCGAGAGCGGCACGGAGTCCTCCTCATCGTGCAGTCGCCGGGGCGACTCGGGGGGTCCCTTAAGGATAGGCGGGAATCGCCCCCGTGAAACCCGCCCCTCTGCGCCAATTGGCCAACCGGAACCCGCCATGTCGGTCCCGGTCCGCTGAGGCTTCCATTCCCCGGCGGGCAGGCCGTCATGCCGGACGGTCTCCTTCGATCATACGGCGCCGAGCCCGCGTCCGGGCGGCCTGTGGCGGACTGCATGCCCGGCCGCCGCGCCGGTGGGCGGCCCGTACCGCGGGGCGGCTCAGGCCTCCGCCGCGCCCCTGGTCTCACCGAGTACGTGGAGCTGCGTGGCCACGGAGTGGAACGCGGGCCGCTCGGCCGCCGCCGCCTCCAGCTTCAGCAGGGCGTCCAGCGCCCCGGGCTCGGTGTCCACGAGCACGCCGGGCACCAGGTCGGCGAAGATCCGCACCCCGTGCACGGCGCCGACCCGCAGGCCCGCGCCCTCGACGAGCGCGGTGAGCTGCTCGGCGGTGAAGCGGCGCGGCATCGGGTCGCCCTCGCCCCAGCGGCCCTCGGGGTCGTCGAGTGCCTGCCGGGCCTCCTTGAAGTGCCCTGCCAGGGCGCGCGCGAGCACGGCGCCGCCGAGACCGGCGGCGAGCACACTCAGGATGCCCTCGGAGCGCAGGGCGGCCACCGCGTTGCGCACGCCCTCGGCCGGGTCGTCGACGTACTCCAGGACGCCGTGGCACAGCACGGCGTCGTAGCCGCCGCGCTCGACCACGTCGAAGAGGCCGTGGGCGTCGCCCTGGACGCCCCGCACCCGCTCGGCCACACCGGCCTCGGCGGCGCGGCGCTCCAGTGCGAACAGCGCGTTGGGGCTGGGGTCGACGACGGTGACCCGGTGGCCGAGCCGGGCGGCGGGCACGGCGAAGTTGCCGCTGCCGCCGCCGGTGTCGAGGACGTCCAGGGAGTCCCGGCCCGAGGCCTTGACCCGGTGGTCGAGGGCGTCGTGCAGGACCTCCCAGACCACGGCGGTACGGAGAGAGGCGCGTGGACGAGAGGGGTCGGAGCGCAGCGACGCGGGTTGAGAGTGGTGGTGGGAGGCGGGCGGGCGCATCGGGTCCGACACGGTTGACTCCTCGGCGCGGCACCGCCTCTTGCGCGGCGGAGCGATCGGGCTGCCCCTCCCCGCCCGGCACACCGGAACTGGAAGGGCTTCAGGCGCCCTCCACCCTATTGCCTCCACCCCCCGACCTGCCCCTCGGCTCCACGGCCCCCGCCGTCGCCGCCCCGCCGGGGGGCGGGGCGGGGAAGGACCGGCTGGAGGAGGAGCAGGCGCTCGACCAGGCGGATGAACATCCCCACGTCCCGTATCAGGTCGTCGGCGTCCCGTTGGCCGACCGCGCCCCGGATCCCGGCCTCGGCGCGGGCGCGGCGCGCGGCGCCCGCGGCGAACAGCGCGCTCCACTCGGCGAGTTCGGGCGCGATCTCGGGGAGCACTTCCCAGGCGCTCCTGATGCGGGCCCGGCGGCGCGGGGCGGGATCCGGGCGCCCTCGCGCGGCGAGCACGGCGGCCGCGGTGCGCAGCGCGGCGAGGTGGGCCGTCGCGTACCGCTCGTTCGGGGTGCGGAGGGCGGTGGCCTCCTCCAGGCCCTCGCGGGCCTGGGCGAGCAGGCCGAGGGCGGCGGGCGGGGCCGGGGCCCGGCGCGGAACGGGGTGCACGTCGCTCGCCGGGCCGGTCAGTGAGGGGGCAGGGCCGGTGGCGCGGTGCCGACGGGCGGCGGCTGCGGACGAGTTGGCCATGACGAACCTCCTGTCGTCTGGGTGACGGCACGGGTGCCGTATGTGCCCATCGTGCGGTATGGCACTGACAATCCGTCCCGACCAGGCATTTCGCCTCGGCCGTCGGTGAGGGAAGGCCCATGCGCCGGGCCCGCGGCGCGGCCGGCGGGCCTCCCCTGCCGCGCCCTTGGCGTGGTGCCGGCCTGTGACAATCAGGGCCATGGAACTCAGCAGCGCCACGCCGGGCGGCCGTACCCGCCGCGAGGCCACCCGGCAGAAGCTCTACGAGGCCGCCGTCACCCTCATCGCCGAGCAGGGGTTCTCCGCCACCACGGTGGACGAGATCGCCGAGCGGGCGGGGGTCGCCAAGGGCACCGTCTACTACAACTTCGCCAGCAAGTCCGTCCTCTTCGAGGAGCTGCTGCGGCACGGCGTGGGACTGCTCACCGCCTCTCTGCGCGAGGCGGCCGACCGTACGGCGCGGGAGGGCGGCAGCCGGGTCGACGCCCTGGACGCCATGGTCCGCGCCGGGCTCGTCTTCATCGACCGCTACCCGGCCTTCACCCAGCTCTACGTGGCCGAGCTGTGGCGCACCAACCGTTCCTGGCAGTCCACGCTCCTGGTGGTGCGGCAGGAGGCGGTCGCGGTCGTCGAGGGCGTACTGCGCGACGGCGTGGCGAACGGGGAGTTCAGCGAGGACGTCGACGTGCCGCTGACCGCGGCGGCGCTGGTCGGCATGGTGCTGGTGGCCGCGCTGGACTGGAAGTCCTTCCAGCCGCAGCGTTCCCTGGACGACGTGCACGCGGCGCTGTCCCGGCTCCTTCAGGGACGGGTCAGCGGACGCCTCTGAGGCCGCGGCCTCCCAAGGCCGCCCGGCACGGTCCACGCACAGGGAGACGCCGGCGCGCCCTGGCCGCGTCCCCCGCGGGCCACCACGCACCGGCGTCTCCCGGTCGAGGGCCACGCCGTTCCGCCGCCCCGTGTCGGCGGTGCCGGTGTGCCCTTTCCCGTGCCTCCGACTCTTCCGTGCGCACGGGTCGCGTCACATCCGTGCGCGTACTCATCTCGCTTGCTAGGTACGGATACTCAGTCCTGTGTGCCCGCCCCCGGGACTCCGCGCGGCCCGCTGGCTACGATCGCCTCCGTGTCCGTACTCCCCATGGTGTTCACAAGCGGCTGGGCCAGCGGCATCAACGCGTACGCGGTGGTGCTGCTGCTCGGCGTGTTCGGTGCGACGGGACTGAGCGACGACGTCCCCGGCACCCTGCAGCGGCCTGAGGTGCTGATCGCGGCGGCCGTGCTGTTCGCGCTGGAGGCGGTCGCCGACAAGATCCCCTACGTGGACTCGGTGTGGGACACGGCGCACACCGTGATCCGCCCGGTCGCCGGTGCCTGGGTCGGCGCGCTGCTCGCGGGGCAGAGCGGCTCGCTGTCGGACGTCACCGCGGGCCTGGTCGGCGGCGGTACGGCACTGGCCAGCCACTTGGTGAAGGCCGGGACGCGCATGGCGGTCAACACCTCGCCCGAGCCCGTGAGCAACATGGTCGTGAGCCTGGCCGAGGACCTCGGCGTGGCCGGAATCGTCACCTTCGCGATCTTCCATCCGCTGGCCGCGGCGATCATCGCGGGCGTCCTGCTGCTGGCCGGGATCGTGATCGTCGCCTTCCTGGTCTCCCGGATCCGGCGCTTCCTGCGCCGCAGGGCCCAGCGGCGGGAGGAGAAACGCCGGCTCGCGGCCGAGGCGGGGTCCCCGCCGGGCTGAGCGCGCCCGTGCCCTCGCGCGGCTGGGAAACCGCTGGTCAGCGCCCCCGAGACCGGGATTGTCAGTGGCGGTCGATAAAGTCGCGCACATGGCACGGATTGCGGTGATCGGCGCCGGGATGGGCGCGATGGCGGCCGCCGCCCGGCTGGCCGTCGCGGGCCACCGGGTGGCGGTGTACGAGCGTACGGACACGTACGGCGGCGCGCTGCGCCGGTTCGAGCGGGACGGCTTCGCCTTCGACACCGGCCCCGGGCTGCTCCCGCTGCCCGCGGTCCATCGCGATCTGTTCGTCAAGACCGGCAAGGAGCCGCTGGAGGACCGCGTCGAGCTGGTCCAGGTGGACCCGTCCGCACGGCACGTCTTCGCGGACGGGACCGAGGTGTCCCTGCCGAACGTCTCGCGCGCGGGCGTCGTCGCCGCTCTGGACGAAGCCCTCGGCGCGGGCGCCGGTCAGCGCTGGGGCGACTTCCTGGTGCGGGCCCGCGAGGCCTGGGACCGCGCCCGCCGCCCGCTCCTGGAGGAGCCGCTGTGGCCCAACTGGCAGGTGCTGGCCGAGCGCGAGCCCTACCCGGCGGTGCCGCACAAGCGCCTGCTGCGCACCCGCCGGGCCGGCACGCTCGCCGAGGTCGGTGCCTGGGAGCTGCGCGACCCGCGGCTCGCCGCCCTCCTGGAGAGCCACGCGCTCGCGTACGGCCTCGATCCGCGGACCGCTCCGGCGAGCGCGGCCGTACTGCCTTACCTGGACCACGCCTTCGGCACCTGGTACGTGCGCGGCGGCCTGCGCGAGCTGGCGCGCGCGGTGTACGAGCGGTGCCTGGCCCGCCGGGTCGAGTTCACCTTCGGCGCCGAGGTCGGGGGAATCGTCGACAAGGACGGCCGGGCGGCGGGCGTGGAGCTCGCCGACGGGACCGTGGCCGAGGCGGAGTTCGTGGTCGCCGGTGTGCCGCCGCGAATGCTGGACGGCATGGTCCGGGGCACGGCCCTGCGCGGTGCGGGAGAGGTGCCGCCGCAGCCCGGGGCGCCCAGCCGTCTGACCGTGCTGCTGGCCCTGCGCGGCGGCCGTCCGGAGGGGACGGCCCACCGGACCGTGGTGCACACCGAGGAGCGCGCGGCCGAACTCGACGCGCTGTTCGGCGCGGCCTCCGGGCTGCCCGAGCGGCCCACCGTCTCGGTGTCGCGTCCCGGGGATCCGGCGCTGGTTCCGGACCCGGAGCACGAGGCGGTGACGCTCACGGCGACGGTCCCCGCGTCCGCCTCGGCGGACCTCCGGGCGCAGGCCGACCGGATGATCGCCGTCGCCTCGCGGGCGATACCCGGCCTCCGCGACCGCCTGCTCTGGCACGAGGTGCGTACCCCGGCCGACATCGCCCGGGTGACGGGCGCGGAGGGCGGGGCCGTCCCCGCACCGGCGCTCGCGGCCGACCGGGGGCGCCTGCTGCACCCGGCGAACACCACGGGGCTCGCGGGCTTGTTCACCGTGGGCGGCTGGTCGCATCCCGGGGGCGGGCTGCCGCACGCCGGGATGTCGGGGGCGCTGGTGGCCGGACTGATCGTGGAGGGACCGGAGTTCCGCGGCTCCCAGTGAGCCGGGGAACTTTCAGAAACGGTACTGCTCGTCGTAGCCCGTGCCGTGCTGCGGCTGCCCCTGGTTGCCGTCCTGGTACGGGTAGGCCTGCTGCTCCGGCGGGAGTTCGCCGCCGTAGGACTCGTCGGTGCGCTGCTGCGGGACCCAGACCCCGCCGGCCGGGGTCTCCGCGCCGTAGCCGGCGTAGGCGTCCTGGGTGCCGTAGTCCTGCTGGCCGTACCCCTGCTGGGCATAGCCGGTGTCGTAGGAGCCGTCGTAGGTCTGGGTGCCGGCGTACGGGTCGGAGTAGGCGGCGTACTGCTGCTGGCCGGAGGCGTCGTAGCCGTAGCCCTGCTGCCCGTAGCCGGAGTAGTCGTACGCGTGGCTCTGGTCGGCGCCCTGGGCCGCGCTCGCGTACTGGTCCTGGGTCTGGCCGCCCCCCGGGTAGGGCGACTGCGTGCCGCCCTGGTGGGCCGAGCCGCCGTACACGCCGTAGGTGCCGGTCTCGTCGGGCAGGGGCTGCGGCTCGTACACGGCGGTGGCCTCGGCGGCCGCGGGCTCGGCGACGGGGGTCCCCTCGCCCGAACGGAGCTGGGAGTGGGGGGCGGCGGGGGTGAAGACGTCGTCGTGGTCGTCGTCGCCGTGGCCGTAGGGCTGACCCTCGTGTCCGTGCAGGGCCTGCATGGTGCCGGTGTCGCCGTCGGACGCCTCGAGGCCGGAGACCTCCAGGGCCGGGTCCTGATACTCGGCCTTGCCGCGGCGGCGCGGCTTGCCGCCCTCTGCCTCGGGGCGGTTGACCGCCCAGCCCTCCGCGAAGCCGCGCCGGAAGGACAGCGTCACGTAGGTCTGGCCGACCGCGAAGGCGGCCGCGCCGGCACCGATCACGATGACGGAGGGGATCAGGACCCCGAGGACGACACCGAGGAAGCCGCCGAAGGCCAGCAGCCGCCAGCGCAACCGTGCCTTGTACTGCAGCAGCACCTCGCCCAGCAGCCACAGCGCGACGATGCCGAACGCGATGTAGAGGACCGTCCAGCCCATGTACGCCCCTCTCCCAGTGGCCGCTACGCAGTGTGTCCTACGCGGGTGCGGCCGGTCTAGGTCCGCGGCCGGTGGTGCAGACCCAGGTTCTCGTAGATTTCCAGCGTCGCCGTGGAGTTGTTGAGCGTGATGAAGTGCAGCCCGGGCACTCCCTCGGCCCGCAGTCGGGCACAGAACTCGGTGGCGAACTCGATCCCAAGGGAGCGTACCGCCGCCGGATCGTCCGCCGCCGCGCGGATCCGCTCTTTGAGGTCGTCCGGGATGGCGGCGTTGCTGAGTTGGGGCAGACGCTCGAGCATCTTCACGCTCGTGACCGGCATGATCTCGGGAATGACGGGTGTCGCGCAACCGGCGGCGGCGACGCGGTCGCGCAGGCGGAGGTACGACTCCGGCTCGAAGAACATCTGCGTGATCGCGTAGTCGGCGCCCGCCCGGCACTTGTCGACGAAGTGCGCGACGTCGGTGTCCCAGTCGGCGGAGCGCGGGTGCATCTCCGGGAAGGCCGCCACGCCGACGCAGAAGTCGCCCGACTCCTTGATGAGCCGGACGAGTTCGGCGGCGTAGGTCAGCCCGCGGGGGTGCGGTACCCAGTCGGCCATCGGGTCGCCGGGCGGGTCGCCGCGCACGGCGAGCATGTTGCGGATCCCGGCGTCGGCGTACTGGCCGATGATGTTGCGCAGCTCGGCGACGGAGTGGTTGACGGCGGTGAGGTGCGCCACCGGGGTGAGCGTCGTGTCGGACACGATCTGCTCGGTCGCCTTGACCGTGCCCGCGCGGGTGGAGCCGCCGGCACCGTACGTCACCGAGACGAAGTCGGGGGCGACGGCCTCGACCCTGCGCAGCGCGTTCCACAGGTTGCGCTCGCCCTTCGCCGTCTTCGGCGCCCAGAACTCGAAGGAGTAGGTGCTCTTGCCGGTGGCGAGCATGTCACGCACGGTGCGTGCGCGATCAGTCCTGGTGGATGCGGTTCCGAGGGCCATACTGGCAGGCTATCCAGGGCACGGCGGTCTCCCAACCGAGCACTGGAAATTTGCCTGGATTGTCGGCTTCTTGTCCACCCTTCGGACAGCGGGGCCGGAAATGAGCGGGTCGGACCCGGCCGGCTGTCCGAAAAGTGAGACGCCGGGACGGCCGGCCTCCGGCCGGGACGGGCCCCTACCCCGCCTGCCTCAGCCGCTCGGCGAACTGGGCCGCCGCCGCTCCGGGGTCGTCGGCCTCGGTGATCGCCCGGACCACGACGACACGGCGGGCGCCGGCCTCCAGGACCTGGTCCAGGTTGCCGAGGTCGATGCCGCCGATGGCGAACCAGGGCCGGTCGGTGCCCAGCGAGGCGGTGTACCGGACCAGGTCGAGGCCGGGGGCGGGACGCCCCGGCTTGGTGGGCGTGGGCCAGCAGGGTCCGGTGCAGAAGTAGTCCACGCCGTCCTGCGCGGCCGCGGCGGCGGCCTCGTCCTCGGCGTGCGTGGACCGGCCGATCAGGACGCCGTCGCCGAGGACGGCGCGGGCGGCGGGCACCGGAAGGTCCCCCTGCCCCAGGTGCAGCACATCGGCGCGGGCCGCGTGGGCGACGTCCGCCCGGTCGTTGACCGCGAGCAGCTTCCCGTGCCGGGCGCACGCGTCGGCGAACACCTCCAGCAGGTGCAGCTCCTCCTCCGCCTCCATGCCCTTGTCCCGCAACTGCACGACGTCGACGCCCGCCGCCAGCACCGCGTCAAGGAACCCGGCCAGGTCTCCCTGCCGCCTGCGGGCGTCCGTGCACAGGTACAGGCGCGCGGCACCGAGCCGGTCACGGGCGTCGGCTGCGGCATCGGCGACGGCAGCGGTCTCAGGCATACGCGGGTCCCCCCGAGTCGTCGGTTCCGTGGCTCGTCCGGCCACTCGGACGGACCCTATCCGCCCCTCCCGGCCGGCCGGTGCGGTCACCGCCCGCCCGGCCGCGAGGGCCGCGGCCGGGGGGCGTGGAGGAACGGCCGGGTCAGACGGCGAGGGCCTGGGCGCGGCGCTTCACCTCTGTGCCACGGTTCTCACTCAGGGCCTGGGCGGGGGTGCCCGGCAGGGACGGGTCGGGGGTGAACATCCATTCGATCATCTCTTCGACCGTGAAGCCGTCGTCCCTCAGGAGCGTCAGGGTGCCGGACAGGCCCTTGACGACCTTGTCGCCGTCGATGAAGGCGGCGGGGACGTGCAGCGCGCGGTTCTCACCCCGGCGTACGGCGATGAGCTGGCCCTCCTTGACCAACTGCCGCACACGTGTCACCTCGACGCCGAGCTGTTCGGCGATGTCGGGAAGGGTGAGCCAGTCAGGGACGAGAGCGTCGATCTTCGTGTCAATCTCGGTCACGGACACAAGCGTGCCATCTGCCACTGACACTCGGAAGCCAGGCCCGTCCACCCGGGGACGTGTGCGTCACGCGGTCGCCGCCTTCAGAGGCCTCGCCGGGTCCGCCAGCAGCCGCGGATCCATGGGCGTGCCGGACTCGATCAGCCGCCGCCCCTGCGCCAGATCCCGCGGCCGGCCGACGGCCAGCAGGGCGACGAGCCGGCCCTCGCGGAGCCAGCAGACCGTCCACGCCGGCCCGGTGCGATCGCCGCGCCAGACGACGGCGTCGGCCGACGTGTGGTGTCCCGCGTACTGCACGAAGCGCCCGAACTGCTCGGACCAGAAGTACGGCACCGGGTCGTAGACCACGGGCGTGAGGCCGACGATGTCGGCCGCGACCGTGCGCGGACCCTGGAGCGCGTTGTCCCAGTGGTGGATCAGCAGGCGCTCGCCGTACCGTCCCGAGGGGAAGGAGGCGCAGTCGCCGACCGCGTACACGTCCGGCACGGACGTGCGCAGATGGTCGTCCGCCAGGACGTCCCCGTGCGGGCCGAGCTCGATGCCGGAGCCGGCCAGCCAGTCCGTGGCGGGGCGCGCGCCGACCCCGACCACGACGGCGCCCGCGGGGAGTCGAGAGCCGTCGTCGAGGACGACCGCTCCGGGTTCGACGCGCTCCACGCGCGCGTGGGTGCGCAGTTCGGTGCCGCTGTCGGCGTACCAGGCGGTCATCGGCTCGGCCACCTCCGCGGGCAGCGCCCCGGCGAGCGGGCGGTCCGCGGCCTCCACGACGGTCACGGCGCAGCCCGCCTCGCGCGCGGCGGTGGCGAACTCGGCGCCGATCCAGCCCGCGCCCACGACCACGATGTCGTGCTGCTCGGTGAGCACCGGCCGCAGCCGTTCGGCGTCGTCCAGGGTGCGCAGCAGGTGGACTCCCTGCACGCCCTCCGTGCCGGGCAGCCGGATCGGCTCGGCGCCGGTGGCCAGGACGAGGACGTCGTACGGCACCGGTCCGGCCGAGCTCTCCAGCACGCGAGCGCCGGGCCGCACGGCCAGTGCCTCGCAGCCGAGCCGCAGTTCGAGGCCTAGCGCCTCGAAGTCGATGTCGAAGGCGGAGCCCTCGGCCTTGCCGAGCAGGACGGCCTTGGACAGCGGGGGCCGGTCGTAGGGCTGGTGGGGTTCGGCGCCGATCAGTGTCACGGTGCCGGTGAAGCCCTGCTCGCGCAGGGCGACCGCGGTCTGCACACCGGCCATGCCGGCACCCGCGACGACCACGCGCCGCGGCCCCGATGTGCCCTGTTCCTGCGTCTGGTCGCTCACCTGATCACCATAATTCAACTGACGCGGCGTCAGTCAGGGGCGTGCGGGGTGACCCGCTCCACAACCGGCCCCCACGACCTGCCCCACAGCCTCTTCCCCCATGCCCGCCCGCCGCGCGGCCGCCCCTCGCACGCGGGAGGCTCACCTACCGGGGTGGTGTCCCGCGGGCTAGGGTGGCGACCGTACAAGCACTCGCGGGAGCCCGGACGCACCGGGCTGAGAGGGAGGCTGGCGGCCTCCGACCGTACGAACCTGATCCGGGTCATGCCGGCGAAGGGAGGGGCTGGACGCCCATGTCGTTGCCACGTACGTCCGACGTCCTCGTCGTGGGGGGCGGAATCATCGGCCTGGTGACGGCCTGGCGCTCGGCGCAGCGCGGGTTCGCCACGGCCGTGGTGGACCCCGAGCCGGGCGGCGGGGCCGCACAGGTGGCCGCCGGGATGCTGGCCGCCGTCACCGAGCTGCACTACGGCGAGCAGACGCTGCTCGCACTCAACCTGGCCTCCGCCCGCCGTTACCCGGAC
Source organism: Streptomyces sp. NBC_01788 (assembly GCF_035917575.1). Classification (GTDB taxonomy): domain Bacteria; phylum Actinomycetota; class Actinomycetes; order Streptomycetales; family Streptomycetaceae; genus Streptomyces. The sequence continues at coordinate 2,339,325 of NZ_CP109090.1, forward strand.
TTCGCGGCCGAGCTGACCGAGCTGACCGGCCACGACCTCGGCTACCGCCGCTGCGGCACCCTCGCCGTCGCGCTGGACGCCGACGACCGCGCCCACCTGCGGGAACTGCACGACCTTCAGCGCCGCTCGGGTCTGGAGTCCGAGTGGCTGTCCGGGCGGGACTGCCGCCGCCTCGAACCGATGCTCGCGCCGGGCGTGCGCGGCGGGTTGCGGGTGGACGGCGACCACCAGATCGATCCGCGGCGGCTCGCCCGCGCCCTGGTCGCGGCCTGCGAGCGGGCGGGCGTGGTCTTCCACCGCGCCTGGGCCGAGCGGCTCACCGTGGCCCGGGGCCGGGCAACGGGCTGTGTGCTGCGCGACGGCACCGCGCCGGTCGCGGACCGGGTGGTGCTCGCCGCGGGCAGCCTCAGCGGACGGCTCGCGGGCGTCCCGGACGAGGTGCTGCCGCCGGTGCGGCCGGTGAAGGGGCAGGTGCTGCGGCTGACGGTGCCGAAGCGGTACGCGCCGTTCCTGAGCCGCACTGTGCGGGCCGTGGTGCGCGGCAGCCAGGTCTACCTGGTGCCCCGGCTCGACGGCGAGCTGGTCGTCGGGGCCACGAGCGAGGAGCTGGGCTGGGACACGACGGTGACGGCGGGCGGCGTGTACGAGCTGCTGCGCGACGCCCACGAGCTGGTGCCGGGGATCACCGAGCTGCCGCTCACGGAGACCCGGGCGGGACTGCGGCCCGGCTCCCCCGACAACGCGCCGCTGCTCGGCCCGACCGGCCTCGACGGCCTGCTGCTCGCCACCGGGCACTACCGCAACGGCGTACTGCTCACGCCGGTCACCGGTGACGCCATGGCGCACGTCCTGACCACCGGCGAGCTGCCGGACGAGGTCCGCCCCTTCTCCCCCAGGCGTTTTTACGCCGCGGCACTCACGGAGCAGCCCGTATGAACATCTCCGTCAACGGTGAGCCTCGCCGGGTCGCGCCCGGCACGTCACTCGGCTCCGTCGTGGAGGCGCTGAGCGCGGCACCCTCCGGGGTGGCCGCCGCCCTCAACGAGACCGTCGTCCCGCGCGCGCGGTGGTCGTCCACGGCGCTGGCCGAGGGCGACCGCGTCGAAGTGCTGACCGCCGTCCAGGGAGGCTGAGCCATGGCCGACGACCCCTTCGTCCTCGGTGGTACGTCCTTCACCTCCCGGCTGATCATGGGCACCGGCGGCGCGACCGGCCTGGAGGTCCTGGAGCGGGCGCTCGTGGCCTCCGGCACGGAGCTGACCACGGTCGCGATGCGGCGGGTGGACCCCTCCGTGCACGGCTCGGTGCTGTCGGTGCTGGAGAAGCTCGGGATCCGGGTGCTGCCCAACACCGCGGGCTGCTTCACCGCGGGCGAGGCGGTCCTCACCGCCCGGCTGGCGCGGGAGGCGCTCGGCACGGACCTGGTCAAGCTGGAGGTCATCGCCGACGAGCGCACCCTGCTGCCGGACCCGATCGAGCTGCTGGACGCGGCGGAGACCCTGGTGGACGACGGGTTCACGGTCCTGCCGTACACGAACGACGATCCGGTGCTCGCGCGGAAGCTGGAGGACGTGGGCTGCGCCGCGATCATGCCGCTCGGCTCGCCCATCGGGTCCGGGCTCGGCATCCGCAACCCGCACAACTTCCAGCTGATCGTGGAGCACGCGCGCGTGCCGGTGATCCTGGACGCCGGGGCGGGTACGGCCTCGGACGTGGCGCTGGCCATGGAGCTGGGGTGTGCCGGGGTGATGCTCGCCTCCGCGGTGACGCGGGCGCAGGAGCCGGTGATGATGGCCGCGGCGATGCGGTCCGCCGTGGAGGCGGGGCGGCTGGCACGGCTGGCCGGACGGATCCCCAAACGGCACTTCGCCCGGGCGTCGTCCCCGACGGAGGGCATGGCCGGGCTGGACCCGGAGCGGCCCGCGTTCTAGCCGGTCAGCTCCCTCGCGCGGGTGCGTTCAGCGCGTCACAGGTCGGCTTCAGTCCCGCCGCGACACTGTCCGCGATCCGTGTGTGTCCGTGACGGCTCGTAGACTCGCCCGCGTGGATACGACCCTTCAGGACCCTCTCGTCGGGCAGGTGCTCGACGGCCGCTATCGCGTCGACGCACGGATCGCCGTCGGCGGGATGGCCACGGTCTACCGGGCCCTGGACACCCGACTCGACCGGGTCCTCGCGCTCAAGGTGATGCACCCGACGCTCGCGGCCGACGGCTCGTTCGTGGAGCGGTTCATCCGGGAGGCCAAGTCGGTCGCACGGCTGGCCCACCCGAACGTGGTGCAGGTCTTCGACCAGGGCACGGACGGGACGTACGTGTACCTCGCCATGGAGTACGTGGCCGGCTGCACCCTGCGTGACGTGCTGCGCGAGCGCGGGGCGCTCCAGCCGCGCGCGGCGCTGGACATCCTGGAGCCGGTGCTCGCCGCGCTGGGGGCCGCACACCGGGCCGGGTTCGTCCACCGCGACATGAAGCCGGAGAACGTCCTGATAGGGGACGACGGCCGGGTCAAGGTCGCCGACTTCGGGCTGGTGCGGTCCGTGGACACGGTGACGAACACCACGGGTGCCGTCCTCGGCACCGTCTCCTACCTCGCGCCGGAGCAGATCGAGCGCGGCACCGCCGACCCCCGGGTCGACGTGTACGCGTGCGGGGTCGTGCTGTACGAGATGCTGACCGGCGGCAAGCCGCATCAGGGCGAGTCCCCCGCCCAGGTGCTGTACCAGCACCTCCACGAGGACGTGCCGGCCCCGTCGGCCGCCGTGCCGGGACTCGCCCTCGAACTGGACGAACTGGTCGCGGAGGCCACCGCGCGCACCCCGGACATCCGGCCGCACGACGCGGTCGCGCTGCTCGCGCGGGTCCGCGAGGCGCGGTCCGCGCTCAGCCCGGACCAGCTGGACGCCCTGCCGCCGCAGGCCCTCACCGCGGAGCACGACAACGCCGAGGACCGTACGAGCGTCATCCCGCGCGCGCTGACGACACGGATCCGTGGCGGGAAAGCCGGGGGGGCCGGGGGGGCCGAGGACGGCGCACCCTCCGCGGCCGCCCTCAACCGCACCAGCCGGCTCCAGGCGCCCCCGCCCCCACCGCAGCCGTCCGGCGTGCGGCGCCCCGGGCCGCCCCGGCGCACCCTGCTCACGGTGGTCGCCGCCGTCCTGCTGGTCCTCGGGGTCGGCGGGGGCGTGTGGTACATCAACTCCGGCCAGTTCACGAAGGTCCCGCCGCTGCTGGCGAAGACCGAGGCGCAGGCCAGGGAGCGGCTCAAGGAGTCCGGTCTCGACGTCGGCCGGGTCGAGCACGCCTACAGCGACACGGTCCGGCGGGGCACGGTCATCAGCACCGACCCGCGGGCGGGTGCCAAGATCCGCAGCCACGGCTCGGTGACGCTCACGGTCTCCGACGGTCCGGAGACCGTGCGGGTGCCCGATCTGAAGGGCCGCCGGCTGGACGAGGCGCGGGCCCATCTGAAGCAGGACGGCCTGGAGCCCGGCATGGTGAGCCGGGAGTTCAGCGACGACGTTCCCCGTGACGTGGTGATCAGCACGGATCCCGGGGCGGGCACCGACCGGCACGCGGGCTCGGCGATCGCGCTCACCGTCAGCAAGGGCCGCGCGGTGGACGTCCCGGACGTCACCGGCGAGGACCTGGACGAGGCGCAGTCCGACCTGCGGGACGCCGGTCTGAAGGTGCGGATCTCCTCCGAGCAGGTCACCTCCGAGTTCGACAAGGGCCAGGTCGCCCGGCAGAGCCCGGCGGGCGACAGTGAGGCCGCCGAGGGCGACACGGTCACGCTGACGCTGTCCAAGGGGCCGGAGATGGTGCAGGTGCCGGACGTGACCGGCAACAGTGTCGGCGACGCGAAGAACACGCTGCAGAAGGCCGGCTTCCAGGTGCGGGAGGACCGCGGGCTGCTGGGGCTGTTCGGCGACACCGTCAAGAAGCAGTCGGTGAAGGGCGGCGACCGGGCGCCGAAGGGCTCGACGATAACGATCACCATCCGCTGACGGCGGCCCGGCGGCCGCGGGCCGCCGGGCGCGTGACACCCTGAACGGGTGAGCAGTCAGCGGTCCCGTCCCCTCCCCGGTCCCCTCCGCAACCCGATCGGCGGCCATGTGCCCGTCGCCGGCGAGCTGCACTCCGTGGGCATGTCCTACGCCCGTGACCTCGGCGCGGAGACCGTGCAGGTCTTCGTCGCCAATCCGCGCGGCTGGGCCACGCCCGCGGGCGATCCGCGGCAGGACGAGCGGTTCCGCGCGGCCTGCTCCGAGCAGTCGGTCCCGGCGTACGTCCACGCCCCCTACCTGATCAACTTCGGCTCCCACACCGAGGCGACCGTGGAGCGGTCGGTGGAGTCGCTGCGGCACTCGCTGCGGCGCGGCCGGGAGATCGGCGCGCTGGGCGTCGTCGTGCACACCGGCAGCGCGACCGGCGGCAGGGACCGGTCGGTCGCGCTGAAGCAGGTGCGGGAGCACATGCTGCCGCTGCTCGACGAGCTGACCCACGACGACGACCCGTACCTGCTCCTGGAGTCCACCGCGGGCCAGGGTGCCTCGCTGTGTTCGCGCACCTGGGACTTCGGGCCGTACTTCGAGGCGCTGGACGCCCATCCGAGGCTGGGCGTGTGCCTGGACACCTGCCACATCTTCGCCGCCGGGCACGACCTGACCGGCCCGGACGGCATGCACCAGACGCTGGACCTGCTGGTGGAGACGGTCGGCGAGGGCCGGCTGAGGCTGATCCACGCCAACGACTCCAAGGACGTGGCCGGGGCGCACAAGGACCGGCACGAGAACATCGGCGCCGGCCACATCGGCGAGGACCCCTTCCGCGCCCTGATGACGCACCCCGCCACCGAGGGCGTCCCGCTGGTCATCGAGACCCCGGGCGGCAAGGAGGGCCACACGGCGGACGTGGAGCGCCTGAAGCGGCTCAGGGACGCCTGACGGACACGGTGAGGGCGTGAGCGGCCGGGACGGGCGTCACAGTTCCGGCCCGTCCCCCGGTTCCTCCTGGTAGGAGTAGCGCTGTTCCTTCCAGGGGTCGCCGAGGTTGTGGTAGCCGCGCTCCTCCCAGAAGCCGCGGCGGTCGGCGGTCATGTACTCCACGCCGCGGACCCACTTGGGGCCCTTCCAGGCGTACAGGTGGGGGACGATCAAGCGGAGCGGGAAGCCGTGCTCGGCGGTGAGCAGTTCGCCGTCCTTGTGCGTGGCGAACAGGGTGCGCTCCGAGGTGAAGTCGGACAGGCGCAGGTTGGAGCTGAACCCGTACTCCGCCCACACCATCACATGGGTGACGTTCGCCGCGGGCGGGGCGATGTCCAGGACGGTGCGCGCGGGGATGCCGCCCCACTCGGCGCCGGTCATGCTGTACTTCGTGACGCAGTGCAGGTCGGCCACCACGGTGGTGTACGGCAGGGCCGTGAACTCCTCGTGGGTCCAGCAGTGCTTCTCACCGTCGGCGGTGGCGCCGAAGACCCGGAAGTCCCAGCGTTCGGGACGGAACTTGGGCACGGGTCCGTAGTGCGTGACCGGCCAGCCGCGCTGGAGTCGCTGTCCCGGCGGGAGTTCCGGCTGTGCCGCTCCCGTCGGCACTGCTCCAGACGCGTCTCCTGACGCGCGTTCCACCGGCTGACCCATGACTCCATCCTGACAGACCGGAGAGGGTGCACATGACCAGTCGAGGGGCAATTAGGGCAACTCGCAGTAAGTATGCACTTACTGGACGACTGTGTGCGCCGGTGCAATCATGCGCGAGATCGGCCCAGAGACGTTCGGAAGGAGCCCCGCCGCCATGCAAGGCGACCCCGAGGTGATCGAACTGCTCAACGAGCAGCTGACCGCGGAGCTCACCGCGATCAACCAGTACTTCCTGCACTCCAAGCTCCAGGACCACAAGGGCTGGACGAAGCTCGCCAAGTACACCCGTGACGAGTCGTTCGACGAGATGCGGCACGCGGAGCTCCTGACCGACCGCATCCTGCTGCTGGACGGCCTGCCGAACTACCAGCGGCTCTTCCACGTCCAGGTCGGGCAGACGGTGACCGAGATGTTCCGCGCCGACCGGCAGATCGAGGTCGAGGCCATCGACCGGCTGCGCCGGGGCGTGGAGCTGATGCGCGACAAGGACGACATCACGTCGGCGAACATCTTCGAGGCGATCCTCGCCGACGAGGAGCACCACATCGACTACCTGGACACCCAGCTGGAGCTGGTCGACAAGCTGGGTGAGGCGCTCTACCTCTCGACCGTCGTCGAGCAGAGCCAGCCGGACCCGTCGGGCCCCGGCACGCACAGCTTCTCCAGCCACTGAGGCGGCCACCGGCCGCCAGGCCCACTAGGCGGCGTCGCCCAGCTCCTCGGGACCGGCGCCGGACGTGCGGCCCGTGAGCGGCGCGAGCGCCGGGCCGCCCTGGTCGATCAGTTCCCGGCGCGGGCAGGCGCCCCGGCCGAGCAGTGCCTGGATGCGGCGCACGCAGCCGCCGCAGTCGGTGCCCGCCTTGCAGACGGAGGCGATCTTGCGCGGAGTGCAGGCGCCGTTGTCCGCGTGCTGCTTGACCTGCTGTTCGGTGATGCCGAAGCAACTGCACACGTACACGCCGTTCACCTCCCGCCGGGATCGGTTCAGTGGTGCCGCCCCGAATCTCGGTGAGGCAAACCTAACCTTACTCACCGCATGAATGCCGGAAAAGTGGGAGGGGCGCGGATTTCGTGTGATCCGCGCCCCACTTCACGTGCACGCGCCCGCGACGGGCGGGTGCCTCACTGGTCCCGGTACATCTCCGCGACCAGGAACGCCAGGTCCAGGGACTGGCTGCGGTTCAGACGCGGGTCGCAGGCGGTCTCGTAGCGCTGGTGCAGGTCGTCGACGAAGATCTCGTCGCCGCCGCCGACGCACTCGGTGACGTCGTCGCCGGTCAGCTCCACATGGATGCCGCCGGGGTGCGTGCCGAGCCCCTTGTGCACCTCGAAGAAGCCCTTGACCTCGTCGAGCACGTCGTCGAAGCGGCGGGTCTTGTGACCGGAGGCCGCCTCGAAGGTGTTGCCGTGCATCGGGTCGGTCACCCAGGCCACCACCGCGCCCGAGGCCGTGACCTTCTCCACCAGCTCCGGGAGCCGGTCACGGATCTTGTCGGCGCCCATGCGGACGATGAACGTCAGCCGGCCCGGCTCCCGCTCGGGGTCGAGGCGGTCGATGTACCGCAGCGCCTCCTCGGGTGTGGTCGTCGGGCCGAGCTTGATGCCGATCGGGTTGCGGATGCGCGAGGCGAACTCGATGTGCGCGTGGTCCAGCTGCCGGGTGCGCTCGCCGACCCACACCATGTGCCCGGAGACGTCGTACAAGTGCCCGGTGCGCGAGTCGACGCGGGTCAGCGCCGACTCGTAGTCGAGCAGCAGCGCCTCGTGCGAGGAGAAGAACTCGACGGTCTTGAACTCCTCCGGGTCCGTGCCGCAGGCACGCATGAAGTTGAGCGCGTTGTCGATCTCGCGCGCGAGCTGCTCATAGCGCTGGCCGGACGGGGAGGACTTCACGAAGTCCTGGTTCCAGGCGTGCACCTGGCGCAGGTCGGCGTAGCCGCCGGTGGTGAAGGCGCGCACCAGGTTCAGCGTGGAGGCGGACGTGTGGTACATCCGCTTCAGGCGCTCGGGGTCCGGGATGCGGGCGGCCTCGGTGAACTCGAAGCCGTTGACCGAGTCGCCGCGGTAGGTCGGCAGGGTCACGCCGTCGCGGGTCTCGGTCGGCTTGGAGCGCGGCTTGGAGTACTGGCCGGCGATCCGGCCGACCTTCACCACCGGCACCGAGGCGGCGTACGTCAGCACGGCGCCCATCTGGAGCAGGGTCTTGAGCTTGTTGCGGATCTGGTCGGCGGACACGGCATCGAACGCCTCGGCGCAGTCGCCGCCCTGGAGGAGGAACGCCTCTCCCTTGGCGACGGCCGCCATCCGGGCGCGCAGCTGGTCGCACTCGCCCGCGAAGACGAGCGGCGGATACGACTCGAGGTCCGCGATCACTGCGCGCAGAGCCTCGGGGTCGGGGTACTCGGGCTGCTGCGCCGCGGGCAGGTCTCGCCAGGTGTTGCCAGCGCTCGCGCTGGTCTTAGCGTTCACGGTCACCCCACCAAGATTACGGGGTCGCCCGTCGGGCCCCCTCCTCCGTTCAGCCAATGAGACGGACGGCGCCCGGTCGGGAATGTCCCTCCCCGGAATTGTTCAGGCGCCGGCGCCGACGTCGAGCTGGTCGCGGTCGATGTTGATGGTCACCGCTCCGTACGTCTCGGTCCTGTTGCCCGCGTACTGGTGGATGCGTTGGTGACCGGCCCACAGACCGGCCGGAATGGCGGTGTGGACGGTGGTGTTCTCACCGTTCCAGTGCGCGAAGTGGATCACGTCGGGCAGGGTGACCTTGCCGGCGTTGCCGACCAGGTCGGCGACCAGGGACGAGACGCTGCCGTACGCGCCGGAGCGGTAGCCCAGTTCGTGCAGCCGCTCGGTCCAGGCCTCCAGGTAGCCGAGCACGCGCGCGGTGAGGGCGCGGCCCGGCGTGTACTGCTCCAGGTCGTTGTAGAGCACCGACCCCTTGGCGAAGCCGAGCGCCACCGCCTGGGCGACGGCGTCCTCCGCGGCCTCCCTGCCCTGCGGCGCGGGATCGTTGATCGACGCGCAGGAGTTCTGGCAGCTCCCGGATCCGGAGCCGGGCTGCGGGCCGACGTAGAGCGGGAAGAAGCGCCACCCGTCCGCGTACTGCGTCTGCACCCACTCGGCGGTCAGCTTCGCCTGGGCGCAGGCGCGGTTGACCCCGCCGATGTAGACGCCGACGGCTCCGTAGGGCGAGTTGTCCCGCCAGGCGTTCATGGCCGTCCGGCTCGGCGCTGTGCAGGTGTCGAAGCCCCTGCCCTGATACGCGGTCGCGTCGGCGGGCACGGCCCGCGCGGACGGCGCCTGGTCGTGTTCCCCGGTGACGGCGGCGGCGACGGGGAGTCCGGCGCTGCGCAGTACCCGCTGGATCTCCGCGCGGTTCTCGCCGTACGGGGCCGTGACGGAGATTCCCTCGTTGGTGGCGGTCCCCCGGTAGACGCGGGACGTGCGGTCCTCGGTCACCGAGGCCTTCGTCGCCGGCGCCGGCTGCACCCACAGGGCCTCGGTGCGCCCGACGGCGCGGGCCGGGCAGTCCTGCCGCTCGCCGGGGACGCCGAGGTAGACGGCGTGCCGGTCGAAGCGGACGCAGGCGGTCGGCTCCTGGTCGAGGTCGACGACGGGCCAGCCGGCCGGAACGGTGAAGCTGTGGCCGCGGTAGCTGACGGTCTTCGTGGCGTCGTCGGCCGCCGGGCGGGCGGCGGCCGGGGCGCCGGCGGCGAGCACCGCGCAGGCGCTCAGCGCGGTCAGCGCACGTCTCAGGCGGGGACGGGGCCGGGCCTGGTGGGGTGATCGTGGGGCGGGAATGGCGTCCTCCTCGGTCGGGCACGGGCGGCGCGCGGCGGACGCCGGGCACGCTCGGCACACGGTCGACGCGGACCCTCTTTCCACCCCGCGCGGCCGCCGGAAACCGGCCTGTGCTGCGTACGGGCGACACGGCCGCCGGGGACCGTCGCGGGCCGGACAGGGCCGCGCGGCGGGCCGATGCGGTAGGGTGCCGGGCATGTTCGCGCACTCGACCCAGAACCAGAACTGGTGGTGGACCGCTTCTCCGGCGGCCCGCTGACTGCGCGTATCCCACACTTCGCGAAGGCCGCCCGAGGGGCGGCCTTCGGCGTTCGTGGCGTCCTGGCCGTTCCTCACCGACATCGATCGACATCGACGGAAGAGGAACCCATGGACCTGGCACGGCTGCTGCACGACCCCCGCCCCTTCGCCCTGCTGCGCCGCCGTACCCCGGGGCACGACCACGACCTGGTCGAGGTGCTGCTCGGCCCGGTGACCGCTCGCGACCGCCTGGCCGACCTGCCCGACGAGGGCCTGGCGCTCGTACCGTTCCGGCAGATCCGCGAGCGCGGCTTCGACGTCCGCGACGACGGCACCCCGCTGCTGGTGCTGACGCCCGAGGAGTCGGGTACGGTGCCGCTCGCCGAGGCCCTGGCGCAGCTCCCCGCGCACCGGGTGCGCGTCGAGGGCGGCGGCTTCGACGTCGGCGACGAGGAGTACGCGGAGATCGTCGGGCGGGTGCTGCGCGAGGAGATCGGCGCGGGCGAGGGCGCGAACTTCGTGATCCGGCGGACGTACGAGGGGGAGATTCCGGGCTTCGGGCGGGCCGACGCGCTGGCGTTGTTCCGGCGGCTCCTGGAGGGCGAGCGGGGGGCGTACTGGACGTTCGTGGTGCACACCGGGGACCGGACGCTGGTCGGCGCCAGCCCCGAGGTGCACGTGCGCATGTCCGGCGGGACGGTCGTGATGAACCCGATCAGCGGGACGTACCGCTACCCGGCCGAGGGGCCGACGCCCGAGCACCTGCTCGGCTTCCTCGCCGACGGCAAGGAGATCGAGGAGCTGTCGATGGTCGTCGACGAGGAGCTCAAGATGATGTGCACCGTCGGCGACATGGGCGGGGTGGTCGTCGGACCGCGCCTGAAGGAGATGGCGCACCTCGCGCACACCGAGTACGAGCTGCGCGGCCGGTCCTCCCTGGACGTGCGCGAGGTGCTCAAGGAGACCATGTTCGCCGCGACCGTCACCGGGTCGCCGGTGCAGAACGCCTGCCGGGTCATCGAACGCCACGAGAGCGGCGGCCGCGGCTACTACGCCGGCGCGCTCGCCCTGCTCGGCCGCGACTGCGGCGGCGCGCAGACCCTGGACTCCCCCATCCTCATCCGCACCGCCGACGTCGACGCCCGCGGCCGGCTGCGCGTACCGGTCGGCGCCACCCTCGTCCGCGGTTCGGACCCGGCGGGCGAGGTCGCCGAGACGCACGCGAAGGCGGCGGGCGTGCTGACCGCGCTGGGCGTACGGCCCGGCCGGCCGCGCGCGGAGCGGTCGGGGCCCCGGCTCGCCGACGACCCTCGGGTGCGGGCGGCCCTGGACGGTCGGCGCGCGCTGCTCGCGCCGTTCTGGCTGCGGATGCGCGGCGGAGGCTGCGCACCGCAGTCGGAGGCCGGGGGAAGCGCACCGGGACTCACCGGGCACACCCTGGTCGTGGACGGCGAGGACACGTTCACCGCGATGCTCGCGCACGTGCTGCGGTCGTCGGGGCTGACCGTCGGAGTCCACCGCTACGACGAGCCCGGACTGCGCGCGGCCGTGCTCGCGCACGAGGGACCGGTCGTCCTCGGCCCCGGGCCCGGCGATCCGTGCGACGCGGCCGACCGGAAGATGCGGCTGCTGCGCGCGCTGACCGCGGAGGTGCTCGCCACGCACCGGCACGGCGTTCTCGGGGTCTGCCTCGGGCACGAGCTGATCGCGGCCGAGCTGGGACTGGAGATCGTCCGCAAGGCGGTGCCCCACCAGGGCGCCCAGAGCCGGATCGACCTGTTCGGCCGGGCCGAGACCGTGGGCTTCTACAACAGCTATGTGGCGCACTGCGACGACGAGGCGCACGCCGAGCTGTCGGCGCACGGGATCGAGGTGAGCCGGAGCGCGTCCGGTGAGGTGCACGCGTTGCGCTCCGCGCGGTTCGCGTCGGTGCAGTTCCACCCCGAGTCCGTGCTGACGCTGAACGGCCAGGCGATCGTCAGCGCGCTGCTGGCCGGTCAGCCGCGCGGCGCCGGCGTGCACGGCGAGCCGCGGCGCGTGCCGTAGCAAGAAACGCGCGCACCAAGGGCGCCGCCGGTCAGGTCGGCGGCGCCCCCGGTGCGGTCCCCGGACGGGGAGGCCGTGGCGGGGTCAGCCGAAGAAGACCCCGACCTCCTCGTACAGCTTCGGGTCGACCGTCTTCAGCTTCACGGTGGCCTCCCCGATCGGCACTCGGACGATGTCGGTGCCGCGCAGGGCGACCATCTTGCCGAAGTCGCCGTCGCGGACGCAGTCGACGGCGTGCAGGCCGAACCGGGTGGCCAGCCAGCGGTCGAAGGCGCTGGGCGTGCCGCCGCGCTGGATGTGCCCGAGGACGGTGGTCCGTGCCTCCTTCCCGGTGCGTGCCTCGATCTCCTTGGCCAGCCACTCGCCGACCCCGGACAGCCGTACGTGTCCGAAGGAGTCGCGCGAGCCGTCCTTCAGGACCATGTCGCCGTCCTTGGGCATGGCACCCTCGGCGACGACGACGATCGGGGCGTACGACGCCTTGAAGCGGGAGGTGATCCAGGCGCACACCTGGTCGACGTCGAAGCGCTGTTCGGGGATGAGGATGACGTTCGCGCCGCCGGCGAGGCCGGAGTGCAGGGCGATCCAGCCGGCGTGACGGCCCATCACCTCGCAGACCAGGACCCGCATATGGGACTCGGCGGTGGTGTGCAGCCGGTCGATCGCCTCGGTGGCGATGCCGACCGCGGTGTCGAAGCCGAAGGTGTAGTCGGTGGCCGACAGGTCGTTGTCGATGGTCTTGGGCACGCCCACGCAGGGCACGCCGTACTCGTCGCTCAGTCGCGCGGCGACGCCGAGGGTGTCCTCGCCGCCGATCGCGACGAGCGCCTCGACCTCCTGCTTGGCGAGGTTGTCCTTGATCCGCCGGATGCCGTCCTCCTGCTTGAGGGGGTTGGTCCGTGAGGAGCCGAGGATGGTGCCGCCCCGGGGCAGGATGCCGCGCACCGCGGGGATGTCGAGACGGATGGCGTCGTTCTCGAGGGGGCCGCGCCAGCCGTCCCGGAAGCCGACGAAGTCATAGCCGTACTCCTGCACGCCCTTGCGGACGATGCCCCGGATGACGGCGTTGAGCCCGGGGCAGTCGCCGCCTCCGGTCAGTACTCCGACCCGCATGGAAAAGTCCCTTCGCCGCGGTTGCCTGGTGAAGGTCACGCTAATGGTGACGCACGTCACTTCGGCATGGGGCGGAGAGTCAATTCCACTGAATTGTCGGGTAGTTGATCACGGAGAAACCACTCGAAAGGGGTATGGCCGCACGTATGCGAGTTGACTCGCCCCTACTCGCCGTCGAGTCCGCGTTCGATGGCGTACCGCACCAGCTCCACCCGGTTGTGCAACTGGAGCTTGCCCAGGGTGTTCTGGACGTGGTTCTGGACCGTCCGGTGGGAGATCACCAGACGCTCGGCGATCTGCTTGTAGCTCAGGCCCTTGGCGACCAGGCGCAGCACCTCGGTCTCGCGGTCGGTGAGCCGGGGCGCATTCGGCTCACCGGCGTCCGCGGCGGGCGCGGGCTCGGCGGCCAGGCGCCGGTACTCGCCGAGGACCAGACCCGCCAGGCCCGGGGTGAACACCGGGTCGCCCACGGCCGTGCGGCGCACCGCGTCCAGCAGCTCCTGCGTGGAGGCCGACTTCAGCAGATAGCCCGTGGCGCCCGACTTCACCGCCTCCAGCACATCGGCGTGCTCACCGCTCGCGGACAGCACCAGCACGCGCAACGCCGGGTCGGCGCCGACGAGTTCCTTGCAGACCTGGACCCCTGGCTTCGCGGGCAGGTTGAGGTCCAGGACGAGCACCTGGGGCGCGGCGGCCCTGGCACGGCGCACCGCCTGCTCGCCGTCGCCCGCGGTGGCGACCACCTCGAAGCCGGCCTCGGCCAGGTCGCGGGCCACGGCGTCGCGCCACATCGGGTGGTCGTCGACCACCATCACTCTGATCGGGCCCTGCTCCTCGCTCATCGGTTCTCCGCCTTCCCCCGTGTCCGGGACGCGCCCTTCGCGCCCCTCGTGCGCCCGGTGTCGTCCGCGGTGCCGGTGGTGTCCACGGCGCCCGCGTCCTTGGGCACGTTCAGTTCGACCTCCGTGCCCTGGCCGGGCACCGAGATCAGCTCGGCGGTACCGCCGATGTCGCGCAGCCGGCCCCGGATCGACAGAGCCACCCCGAGCCGGCCCTCGCCCTCGGCCTGGGCGAGCCGCCCCTGGGGGATGCCGGGACCGTCGTCCCGCACGGTCACGATCACCGACTCCGGCTCGTCCTCGACCAGGATCCAGGCCCGCGCGCCCTCGCCCGCGTGCCGGCGGACGTTGTCCAGCGCGGCCCCGACGGCGGCGGCCACCTCGCGGGCGGCGGCGGGTCGCAGCAGCACCGGGGCGCCCGGTTCGGCGAGGCTGACCCGGGCGCCGACGTACGGGGCGAGCAGCGCGCGCAGGTCGATGGGCCCGTCGGGCTCGCCGGTCGTGTCCTCGTCGTCCTCGTGGTCCTCGTCGACGGTCCGGACGATCGCGCCCCCTGAGGTGTCCCCGTCCGCGCCCCCTGACGCCCTGGGAAGCGGGACCAGCCCGCCGGAGACCAGGGTGCGCAGCGCCACCTCCTGCTCACCCGCCAGCCGGCCCAGTTCGGCGGCCTCGCCCCCGATGACCGCACCGCGCCGCTGCACCATGGCGAGCACCTGGAGCACGCTGTCGTGGATGTCCCGGGCCAGGCGCTCCCGCTCCCGGGTGACCGCCTCGATCTCCAGGGCGCGGGCGAGGGTGCGCTCGGAGGCGCGGGCCACCTCGACGACATAGCCGATGGCGATGGAGGCGACCCACACCAGGATCACGTTGTGCACGGTGTCGCGGGTCGGGGCGCCGCGCTCGACCAGGTTGGCGGCGGCGACCGCGGTGGAGGCGACCGCGGCCCAGCGCCAGCCGCCCTTGAGGGCGAAGGCGAGGACGGAGCCGGCGGTCCAGATCGACGGCAGGGTCGGGCCGCCGTCCACGATCCGCGCCTGGGCGTCGGCGACGGGGGTGAGGAGGATGCCGGTCAGCGCCAGGGTGAGGTCGGCGGCCAGGAAGCGCCTGGTGCAGCTCGCGGCGTTCGCGACCTTGGGCAGTGTGGCCACGGTCCACACGGACAGCACGCAGTAGTAGGCGATGGCGACTCCGGGGCGCGGGAACCGGTCGTAGCCGGTGGCGAACAGGCCGACCGCGTAGAGCATGGTCAGCACCCGGTATCCGGCGAGCGCGCGCCACATCGGCTGCTCGACCGACATCCTCATCACGCGTTGCCGCTTCGGCATGTCCCCCCCCCCGGCGGTTCGCCCTACTCCGCCTGCTTCTCCTTCTCGGCCTTCTCGGTCATGTCCTTCTCGGCCTTCTCGGCCCGCCCGAGCGCCGCCTTCGCCGCCTCCTGGGCCTTGCCGGCCGCCTTCCCCGCAGCTTCCTGGGCCTTGCCGGCCGCCTGCTGGACCCTGTCGGCCGCCGTCCCCGCCGCCTGCTGGACCCTGTCGGCCGCTGTCCCGGCCGTTCGCCCCGCCGCCTTCTCCGCTTCCCTCTCGGCCTTGGCCGCCTCCGCGATCTGCCGCTTGGCCGCGGTCGCGTAGACGTCGACGTACTCCTGGCCGGAGAGCTTCATGATCTCGTACATGACCTCGTCCGTCACCGCCCGCAGCACGAAACGGTCGTGCGCGAGGCCCTGGTAGCGGCTGAAGTCCAGTGGCTTGCCGATGCGTATGCCCGGGCGCATCAGCTTGGGCACGACCTTCCCGGGCGGCTGGATCTTCTCCGTGTCGATCATGGCGACCGGGATGACCGGCGCTCCGGTGGCCAGGGCCACGCGGGCGAGTCCGCCCGGCTTGCCGCGGTAGAGGCGGCCGTCGGGCGAGCGGGTGCCCTCCGGGTAGATGCCGAACAGCTCGCCGCGCTCCAGCACCTCTATGCCGCTCCTCACCGCCGCCTCGCCCGCGCCGCGCGACCCGGAGCGGTCCACGGGGAGCTGGCCGACGCCCTTGAAGAACGCGGCGGTGAGCCGGCCCTTCACCCCGGGCGTGGTGAAGTACTCGGCCTTCGCGATGAAGGTGACCGGGCGGTGGAGCATCACCGGCAGGAAGAAGGAGTCCGAGAAGGACAGGTGATTGCTCGCCAGAATGGCGGGACCCTCGTCCGGGATGTTCTCCAGGCCTTCCACCCAGGGCCGGAAGGCGATCTTCAGCGGCCCCCCGATGGCGACCTTCATCGTGCCGTAGAACAACCGAGTGCCTTCCTGTGTGTGTCGATCAGACGATACCGCCGGGCTGCCTTCCGTGGGACCGACGGCCCTGGTCGGTGTCAGTACCGTCGCGTACGGTGAAGTACCAGCAATCGACGACCACAGGAGAGCCACGTGCCGGTGCTCCCCGGAGCCGAGCCGTTCCGCCACGAGGGCGGGGAGGTCGGTGTCCTCCTCTGCCACGGCTTCACCGGTTCCCCCCAGTCACTGCTGCCCTGGGGGCGGTACCTCGCCGGACGCGGCCTGACCGTCTCCCTGCCGCTGCTGCCCGGGCACGGCACCCGCTGGGAGGACATGCAGCTCACCGGCTGGCCGGACTGGTACGCGGAGGTGGACCGCGAGCTGCGGGTGCTGCGCGAGTCGTGCACGCGCGTGTTCGTGGCCGGGCTGTCCATGGGCGGCGCGCTGGCGCTGCGGCTGGCCGCCCGGCACGGGGACGCGGTCGCGGGCGTCGTGGTCGTGAACCCGGCCCACAAGGTGCACGGCCTGTCCGCGTACGCCCTGCCGGTGGCCCGCCATCTCGTACGGACCACGAAGGGCATCGCGAGCGACATCGCGCTGGAGGGCGCCGCCGAGCTGGGGTACGACCGGGTACCGCTGCACGCCGCGCACTCGCTCAGGAACTTCTTCCGGATGCTCGACGGCGAGCTGCCGCAGGTCACCCAGCCGCTGCTGCTTCTACGCAGCCCGCAGGACCATGTGGTGCCGCCGGTCGACTCGGCCCGGATTCTCGGCCGGATCTCCTCCACGGACGTCACGGAGGTGCTGCTGGAACACAGCTACCACGTCGCGACGTTGGATCACGATGCGGACCGGATCTTCGAGGAGAGCTACGCATTCATCGGCCGGCTCGCACCCAGTGTCGGCAAGGAAGGGACGACGGCAGGTGGCTGAGCACGACTCCGACCGCGAGAACCGCGACGGCCGTGAGCCGGCAGAACCGGGCGAACCGGCCGGCCCGGTCACACCGGCCGGACCAGTGGGACCGTCCGAACCAGCCGGACCGTCCGAATCCGTCGGACCGTCCGAACCGGTCGGAGCGGCCGAACCCGCCGGGCCGGCCGAGCAGCGCGCCGAGCCCGGCGTGCCCGCCGGCAAGAAGGGCTCCGGCTTCGACGAGGACGCCGCCTGGGCGGCGATCGTCGCCGGGTACGGCGAGGAGCCGCCGGACCCGCCGGGCTCCAGGCCGTTCCGGCCGATCGAGGACCTGGCGTTGCCGCCGGACCCGACGCCGGACGTCGAGAAGCCGTGGAAGGACCGAAAGGACCGGAAGGACGAGACCGGGAAGACCGGCAAGGACGCCGAGGGCGACGGGAACGGCGCGGCCGGCGAGGACGGCGAGAGCGAGGAGGGCCCCTCCGCCCCCGCCGGGCGGCTGGGCAGCTCGGTCTCCTTCGCGCCCGGTGTCGGCAATCGCGGTGGGGGACCGCGCGACTACTCGCTCGCCGAACCGTCCGACGACGACTTCGACGCGAGCGACGAGGGACACTTCGTCCCGCCGGAGCCGCCCCCGCTGCCGTCGGCCGACGCGACCGCGAAGTTCGCCTGGCTCGCGGTGAT
Source organism: Streptomyces sp. NBC_01788 (assembly GCF_035917575.1). Lineage (GTDB taxonomy): Bacteria > Actinomycetota > Actinomycetes > Streptomycetales > Streptomycetaceae > Streptomyces. Next base: position 2,356,854 of record NZ_CP109090.1, read on the forward strand.
CGGCGGCCCGGTCCTGCTCCTGCTGGCCGTCCTGTTCGGCTGGGACATGACGTGGTGGCTCGCCGTGCTCGGCATAGGCGGCTTCCTGGGCGGCTTCGCGACGCTGGTGACGCGCATGAAGACGGACGACGACGACAACGACGACCCGGGCCGCGGGGCGGTGGTCTGAGCCCGGGTCCCCGCGACTCGGCCCCCGGCCCCGGGGTCTTTCGTCTGGATCAGGCCGGATCAGCCCGGCCTGATCCGGACGAGAGGCCCCGGCTAGGAAAGTGCCGGGACCCTGAGGGCGGCCAGTACCGGGCGGTGGTCCGTGGAGGCCTTCAGGTCCGCCTCCGTCACTCCCGGCAGGCCCAGCGGTACGCCGCAGCCGAGGATTTCGACGTCCCGGGTGGCGAAGAGGGCGTCGATGCGCCGGTGGGGGCCGGTGGACGTCCAGGTGGCCTCCGCGCCCCAGGGTGCGGTGGCCCAGCCGTCCTGGAGCGAGTCGGCCAGCCGCCGGAACGCCGGGCCGTCCGGGCCCTCGTTGAGGTCGCCGCCCGCCACCGCGTGCTCCACACCCATCCCGGCCAGCCGGTCAAGCAGCACCCCGGCCTGGTCGTACCGCTCCTCCGCGTTCAGCGAGAGGTGGCAGCTGACGACGCCGAGCCGGGCGCCCCCGAACCGGACGACCGCCGTCGCGAGGCCCCGCCGGTGCAGTCCGGGGGTGAGCGGCAGCAGGACGTCCTCGGTGCGTTCCACGGTGGCCCGCAGCGAGCAGAGGATCGCCGGGCCCGAGGCCGTCGCGCCCCCGGTGAGGATCACCAGGTCCGCGGCCGCCGCCAGCCGGGCCAGCTTCTTGCGCCAGCGGAAGAAGCGCGGCGCCTCCTGGACGAGGACGAGATCGGGCGCGCAGGCGCGGATCACCCGGGCCAGCGCCTCGGTGTCGTCCCGCATCGACCGGATGTTGTGGCTCAGGACGCGGATGACGGCGGAACCATCGGGCTCCGTGCGGGAGTTGGGCAGCAGCATGACGATCAACATACGCCGCGGCCGGGCTCACCCGCGGTACGGCGGCGCCCACCGGTCCCGGGCGGACGGGGACGGTGGGCGCGCCCGGGGTGCGACCGGCGCTACATGATCGGGTCGGGCTCCCGGGCGAGGTCCGCCGCGCCCACCAGACCGGCCTTGTTGCCGAGCTGGGCGGCGAGGACGTCGGCGACCGGGCGCCAGTTGCCGCCGACCAGCCAGCGCTTGTAGGACTTGCGGATCGGATCCAGGACCAGCTCCCCCTCGTCGGAGAGTCCGCCGCCGACGATGAACGCGGACGGGTCGAACAGCGAGGCCAGGTCGGCCAGACCGGCGCCCACCCAGCGGGCCAGCTCGCGGTAGGAGTCGACGGCCACCGGACAGCCCTGGCGGGCGGCCACGGAGATGTGCTTGCCCTCGATGCCGTCGGGGGTGCCGTCACCGAGGGCGAGCAGCACCTCCGCGCTCTCGGGGGCGGCGTTGGCACGCTGCTTGGCGTACCGCACCAGAGCGCGCCCGGAGGCGTACTGCTCCCAGCAGCCCTGCGAGCCGCAGCCGCACAGCAGGCCGTCCGGGACCATCCGGATGTGGCCGAACTCGGCGGCCACGCCGAAGTGCCCGCGGCGCAGCTTGTTGCCGATGACGATGCCGCCGCCGAGGCCGGTGCCGAGCGTGATGCAGATGACGTTGCGGTGGCCCTTGCCGGCGCCGAACCTGTACTCGCCCCAGGCCGCGGCGTTGGCGTCGTTCTCCACGACCACCGGCAGGGCGACGCGCGCCTCGACCTTCTCCTTCAGCGGCTCGTTGCGCCAGTCGATGTTGGGCGCGAAGTAGACCGTGGAGCGCTGCCGGTTGACGTATCCGGCGGCGCCGATGCCCACGCCGACGATCTCGTGCCCCGCGCGTGCCCCCTCCACCGCCGAGGCGATGGCGTCCACGATGGCCTCGGGCGTGGTGGGGGTCGGCACCTTGAAGGTCGAGAGGATGTTGCCTTCCTCGTCGACCACGCCGGCCGCGATCTTCGTGCCGCCGATGTCGACGCCGATGGTGAGTCCCATGAATCCCTCAGTTCCGGTCGAGCCCCGCTACGGCAACCGTACCCGAGGCCCTGCCGTGGAATTCGCGTCGTCCGGACGGTCGGTCGAAGTCCTCCGGCCGAGTCGTCCGGGCGGTCAGTCCAGGTCGATTCGCTCGCCGCCGCCGGTGCCCTCACCCGGGTCGCGGCGCTCACCGGGGCGGGTGTCCAGGTCGTCGAGTTCGTCCCGCGCGGACTCGTCCGCGCGGGACGACGTCCAGCGGCGCTCCTGGGACTCGACGGCCGAGCGGTACGCGGCGAGCAGTTCACCGCCGGCCGCCGCCAGGTGCTCGAACACCTCGGGGTTGCGCTCCACGACGGGTTCCACGGCCGCCTTGGCCTGCTGGACCATCTGCCGCACCGCCTGCTCGGCCGCGGGTCCGGCGAGCGCGCCGAGCAGCGGCCCCTGGATCGACGACAGCTTGTCGGCGACGGTGTCGACGAACTTGCGCAGCTCCTCGGCGGCCGAGCCGGGCGGCGGGCCGTACCGCGCGCGGCGGCGGGCCTGCTCCGCCGCGAGGTCCTCGGCGCAGGCCGTGGACCAGGCGTCGGCGTCCGTGGCGCGCCGCTCCCCCGGGTCCCCGGCCTCGCTCGGACGGGCGGTGTCCTCGCGGCCGCCGGGCTCCTCCTGAGCGGCGTCGTCCCGAGCGGCGTCGGACGGTGGGCGCTCTTCGCTCATGGCGGGCTCCTGACTACGGTTCGTCCTTACGACGTTACCCGAACGGGGGTACGCGCTTCATCTCTCGCGGGGCCACAGCGCGGGGTCCGGCGCGAACCGGATCCGCAGCTCGCCGTCGCGCAGGGCGGCCCCGTCGACGGTGCACCGGCGCAGCGCCGAGGGCAGCGGCACGACCCGGCGGAACGGCCCGGCGGTGACCGCGAGTTCGTCGCCGAGCCGAATGAGGTCGAGCTCCTCGCGTATGACACCGGGCAGCGGGATGTTCCACACGAGGACTCCGTCCTCGGCGAGCCGGTCGGTCACGGGCCACTCGACCGGGGCGGCCGCCGGGGTCGCGCCGGGCACGGCGAGGGCGGCGAGGTCGTCCAGGCCGCGCGGGTCCCGGCCCAGGTGGGCGGCCGGATGGACGGCGTACGTCTCCCGCCACTCGTCGAGGGTCTTGCGCTGCTGCGCGACCGGGCCGGCCAGCCAGGAGTCCGCGGCGGTCTCCGGCAGGACCCGGCCGGCGACCAGGCACTCCACGGCCAGGCCCCGCACGGCCAGGCCCAGGGCGGCGTGCCGGACGGCGTCGGCGCCGGCCGGTCCCGGCTCGGCGACCAGGCGTACACGGGTGTCGCGGTCGGCGACGACCGCGGCGACGGCGGCGAGTTCGACGTCCCAGCGTGCCGCCGTCTCGTACAGCCACTCGGCCGGCATGGGGACGCCGGCGAGCCGGCCGAGCACCGGCCGCAGGGCGCGGGCCGCCTGCCGCTCCGGCGGGAGCAGCCGGCGCAGATAGCGGCGCAGTTCCTCGGGCAGCGCGAGCAGGGCGAGTGCCTGCGGCGCCGGCGGCAGGTCGACGACCAGCAGCTCGAACCGCTCCGACAGGGCCGCGTCGCGCAGCGCGCGCAGCAGGGCGAGCTCCTCGGCGCCCGGCAGCGGGGTGACCTCCTCGGGGTCCAGACGGGAGGCTCCGAGGAGGTCGAGCACGTTGCGCGCGCGGTCCTGGAAGGCGGTGAGGTCGGACCGGAAGCCGGCCGCCGCGTCGGGGCGCCAGGCGGTCAGGCGCGGCGCGACGGACACCGGCTCCGCACCCGTCGGCACCCCGAGCGCCGCGCCGAGGGAGTCCGTGCGGTCGGCGCTGAGCACGAGGGTCTCGACGCCGTCACGGGCGGCGGTCAGTGCGGTGGCGGCGGAAACGGTCGTACGGCCGCTGCCGCCCGGGCCCGTGATCAGGAGGGTGCGCATGATGCTGAACGGTAGTGGATCCGACCGGGTCGACGGACCGGTCGCCGCCCGGGGACGCGCGTCCTGAGTGGACCCCTGCCGTCGGTCCCTGTCCCCGGCCCCGGGCCGCCTGCGGACCGCCGTCCGCGCGCTCCTACTTCTCGCCCGACTCCACGCGCTTCTTCAGGCCTGCCAGGGCGCGGTCGATGATGACCTTCTCGGCCTTGCGCTTGATCATGCCGAGCATGGGGATCTTGACGTCCACGGTGAGGCGGTAGGTCACCTCGGTGCCGTGCGCGCCCGCGGGCCTGAGGACGTAGGAGCCGTCCAGGGAGCGCAGCATCTGGGACTTCACCAGGGTCCAGGAGACCTCGTGCTCGCCGGTCCAGGTGTACCCGAGGGTCTGGTCGTCCTTGATGGCGCCCGCGTCCATGACGAGGCGGACCTGCTGGGCACGGCCCTGGTCGTCCGTCTTGAGGACCTCCGCCTCCTTCACCTCGCCGGTCCAGTCCGGGTAGCGGGCGAAGTCGGCGATCACCCCCATGACGTCGGCCGGTGGCGCCTCGATCGTGATGCTCGAGCTGGTGTGTTCCGCCATCGCCGTGGCTCCTCCAGATGCGGGCCGGTAGTGCGGCCGGGTGAGGCCGGTGGTGCGCTCCTCGTGCGCATGTGTGTGCAGCGTGAAGGCTACCGCGCGCCCGGCCGCCGGACTCCACCCCCACCTGCGCGATCGGCCGGATCCCTCACCATTCGAGCACCCAGGGTCGGCCGCTGCCGGCGAAGTGGCCCACGTTCACGCATTCGGTCGCGCCGATCCGCATCCGCCGTACCAGCGGCTGGTGGACGTGGCCGAAGAGGGCGTACCGGGGGCGGGTGCGGCGGATGGCCTCCAGCAGGGCGCGGCTGCCGCGCTCGAAGCGGCGCGCGACGGTGTCGTAGACGAGGTCCGGGACCTCGGGCGGGATGTGCGTGCAGAGGACGTCGACCTCGCCGACCCCCTCGATCTTCGCCGCGTACTCCTCGTCGCCGATCTCGAACGGGGTGCGCATGGGGGTGCGCAGGCCGCCGCCGACGAAGCCGAAGACACGGCCGCCGATCTCCACCCGCTGCCCGTCGAGCACGGTGGTGCCCTCGCGGGCGTACTCCTGCCACAGGGCCGGCATGTCGACGTTGCCGTAGGTGGCGTACGTGGGGCTGGGGAACGCGGCGAAGAGCTCCGCGTACTGCTTGCGCACCGCCTGTTCCATCACCGTGGCCCGGTCGCCGTCGATGCCCGCCCACAGCCGGGCGCCGAGCTCGCGCGCCTCGGTGAAGCGGCGGGCGGTGCGCAACTCGACGATACGGTCGGCGTTCTCCACGCCGAACAGGTCGGGGAAGATGCCGCGCGAGTGGTCGGCGTAGTCGAGGAAGAGGATCAGGTCGCCGAGGCAGACCAGGGCGTCGGCGCCCTCTCCGGCCCGGGCCAGATCGCGCACGTTGCCGTGCACGTCGCTGACCACATGGATGCGCGTTCTGCTGTGACGGGCCGATGTGGGTGCCATGGCGATCAAGCGTAGGCGGGCGTGGCATACGTGAACAGTGGCGGCCGGAAACGCCGTTACTGGCCGGTCATTCGGCGGGTCGACTACTGTGCGCAGGGGAACATCGATCCGTGTGACGCAGCGAACATCTCGCCGGGTCCCCCTGTCGAAGAACCATACCGGCGGGTAACGTCCGGCCCGTCCAGTCCTCTCTGGATTTCAACAACGTCATGGCGCCGGCGCCCTATGAGGAGCAGCAGTCTTGCGCGAGTTCAGCCTTCCGGCTCTGTACGAGGTCCCTGCGGACGGGAATCTGACCGACATCGTCCGCAGAAACGCCGCGCAGCATCCCGACGTCGCCGTCATCGCGCGCAAGGTGGACGGCGCCTGGCAGGACGTCACGGCTCGGGCCTTCCTCGCCGAGGTGCACGCCGCCGCCAAGGGCCTGATCGCCTCCGGCATCCAGCCCGGTGACCGGGTGGGCCTCATGTCCCGCACGCGGTACGAGTGGACGCTGCTGGACTTCGCGATCTGGAGCGCGGGCGCGATCACCGTGCCGGTGTACGAGACCAGCTCGCCGGAGCAGGTTCGGTGGATCCTCGGCGACTCGGGCGCGACCGCCTGCGTGGTGGAGCTGGACCAGCACGCGGCCGCCGTCGAGTCGGTGCGCGAGACGCTGCCCGCGCTGAAGAACGTCTGGCAGATCGAGGCCGGAGGCGTCGGGGAACTCGGCCGGGCCGGCCGGGACATCAGCGACGCGGCGGTGGAGGAGCGCGGCTCGCTGGCGAAGGCCGACGACCCGGCGACCATCGTGTACACCAGCGGCACCACCGGCCGGCCCAAGGGCTGTGTGCTCACCCACCGGGCCTTCTTCGCCGAGTGCGGCAACGTCGTGGAGCGGCTGCGCCCGCTGTTCCGCACCGGCGAGTGCTCGGTGCTGCTCTTCCTGCCGCTGGCGCACGTCTTCGGCCGGCTGGTCCAGGTCGCCCCGATGATGGCGCCGATCAAGCTGGGCTGCGTCCCGGACATCAAGAACCTCACCGATGAGCTGGCCGCGTTCCGCCCCACGCTGATCCTCGGTGTCCCGCGGGTCTTCGAGAAGGTCTACAACGGGGCGCGCGCCAAGGCGCAGGCCGACGGCAAGGGCCGGATCTTCGACAAGGCGGCCGCCACGGCGATCGCCTACAGCAAGGAGCTGGACAGCCCCTCGGGCCCCTCGCTCGGTCTGCGGATCAGGCACAAGGTGTTCGACAAGCTGGTCTACGGCAAGCTGCGCGCGGTGCTCGGCGGGCGCGGCGAGTACGCCATCTCCGGCGGCGCCCCGCTCGGCGAGCGCCTCGGGCACTTCTACCGCGGTATCGGCTTCACGGTCCTTGAGGGCTACGGCCTGACCGAGTCCTGCGCGGCGACCGCCTTCAACCCCTGGGACCGGCAGAAGATCGGCACGGTCGGCCAGCCGCTGCCCGGCTCGGTGATCCGGATCGCGGACGACGGGGAGGTGCTGCTGCACGGCGAGCACCTGTTCAAGGAGTACTGGAACAACCCCGGCGCGACGCGGGAGGCGCTGGCCGACGGCTGGTTCCACACCGGTGACATCGGCACCCTCGACGAGGACGGCTACCTCAGGATCACCGGCCGCAAGAAGGAGATCATCGTCACCGCGGGCGGCAAGAACGTCGCCCCGGCCGTGATCGAGGACCGCATCCGGGCGCACGCGCTGGTCGCGGAGTGCATGGTGGTGGGCGACGGGCGGCCGTTCGTGGGCGCGCTGGTCACCCTCGACGAGGAGTTCCTGCGCCGCTGGTGCGCCGAGCACGGCAAGCCGGCGGATGCCACCGCGGCCTCGCTGCGCGACGACCCCGACCTGAACGCGGCGGTCCAGGCGGCGGTCGACGACGGCAACGCCGCGGTGTCGAAGGCGGAGTCGGTGCGCAAGTTCCGCATCCTGTCCTCCCAGCTCACGGAGGAGTCGGGGCACGTCACGCCGTCGATGAAGCTCAAGCGGAACGTGGTGGCGCGGGACTTCGCGGGCGAGATCGAGGCGCTCTACGCCAAGTAGCGCACCCCCTAGGGCCTGTTGCGAAAGTCCCGCCTGCCTCGCGACGCCATGCACGCACTCTCGCCGCACCAGGCCCTGACCCGAGTACATCCAGTACGAGGGCCAGGGCCCGGCACGCCGAGAGCACGCACCTGACGCCGCGAGGCCCGCCCTCCGTGCGGACGACGGGACTTTCGCAACAGGCCCTAGAGCAGTTCCTCCAGCCGCCGGGCCAGCAGGTCCCAGCGCCACCTCTCCTCGACCCAGGAGCGTCCCCGCTCCCCCATGCGGCGGCGCAGGGCGGGGTCCCCCAGGAGCGCGACGACACGGTCGGCGGCCTCCTCGGGGGAGCCTCCGCGCACGACCCAGCCGGTCTCGCCGTCGAGCACCGCGTCGGGCGCGCCGCCGGAGTCCCCGGCGACGACGGGCAGTCCGGTCGCGGAGGCCTCCAGGTAGACGATGCCGAGCCCCTCGACGTCGAGTCCGCCGCGCCGGGTGCGGCAGGGCATGGCGAAGACGTCACCGGCGCCGTAGTGCGCGGGCAGCTCGGCCCAGGGCACCGCGCCGGTGAAGCGCACGGAGCCGGACACCCCGGTCCGCTCCGCCAGGGCGCGCAGCTCCCTCTCGTACGGTCCGCCGCCGACGATCAGCAGAACAGCGTCCGGTTCGGCGGCCAGGATCCGCGGCATGGCCAGGATCAGCGTGTCCTGCCCCTTGCGCCTGACCAGCCGTGAGACGCACACGACCACCGGCCGGTCGGTGAGCCCGAGCCGGGCCCGCACCTCGTCGCCGCCCGAGCCGGGGTGGAACGTCTTCTCGTCGACGCCCGGGGGCAGTCGCACCATCCGTCCGGCCGCCTCGGGGGTGAGCGCGGTGGCGATCCGGGAGCGGGTGTACTCGCCGAGGTAGGTGATCGTGTCCGTCGACTCCCCGATACGGCGCAGGAGTCCGCGGGCGGCGGGCAGCTGCGCCCATCCCGCCTCGTGCCCGTGGGTGGTGGCGACGAGCCGCTCGGCGCCCGCCCTTCTGAGGGCCGGCGCCATCAGCCCGAGCGGCGCCGCCGCCCCGAACCACACGGCGGTGCAGCCGTGTTCGCGCAGCAGCCCGACCGCGCGCCGGGTCGCGCCCGGGGTCGGCAGCAGCATCGTCGTACGGTCGCGCACGACGGTGAAGGGCTGCTCCGCGTCGAACGCGGCGGTCGCCTCGGCGCCCTCCCTGCCCCGCTTCCAGGTGGAGGCGTAGACGACCAGCCGCTCCGGGTCGAGACGCAGTGCCATGTTGTGCAAAAACGCCTGGATCCCGCCCGGCCGGGGCGGAAAGTCGTTGGTCACGATGAGGGTCTTGCGCACAACCGCCGAGCCTACCGAACCGGTCCGGCGCCACGGCCCACGGCCGTGCCACCCGCCCCGCGACGGCCGGTCGCGGGATCATGTGCCCCGCGACGCGAAACACGCGAAGCGCATGAATCGTGCGAACCGGACGGACCGGTCGGGACTGCGGGAGAGGAGAGGAGTGGACGGGACAGGTACCCGGTGGGGGCTCGCCGGGGTGCTGGTGGTCTGGGGTGTCAGCCGGGTCGTACTGCTGCTCCTCGTGTTCAAGGTGATCGGCTTTCCGGGGCCTGACGACGTCACGGTGGATGTGTCGGTGACGTATCAGGGCTGGTACGAGGTACTGCGACAGGGCGGGTTCCCGGTCGGCGACGTGACCTGGCAGTACCCGCCCGCCGCCGCGCTGGCGATCCTCTCCCCCGCTGCCCTGCCCTTCCTCGGCTACACCGCGGCCTTCCACGTGCTGGCCCTGCTGGCCGATCTGGCGGTGCTGTGCCTGCTGCTGTGCGCCGGCCGGCGGCCCGGCCGCCCGCTGCGCGGCGCCTGGGTGTGGACGGCGGGCGCGCCCCTGCTCGGCCCGGTCCTGTACGCGCGCTACGACGTGATGGTGACCGCGGTGGCCGTGGCCGCGCTGCTCGCGGGCGCCCGGCACCCGCGAGCCATGGGCGCGCTGGCCGGTTTCGGGGCGCTGCTTAAGGTGTGGCCGGTCCTGCTGCTGCCGGGCCTGCGGGGCGCGGCCGGGCGCCGGGCGTGGACGGCGGCAGCGGTGACCGCGGTCGCCCTCGTCTCGCTGTTCGCGCTCACCATGCCCGGCGCCCTGTCCTTCCTGACCGCGCAGCGCGACCGGGGCACGGAGGTGGAGGCACCGGCCGCGCTCGTCCTGCACCTGGCCCGGCACTACGGCTGGCACGGACAGGTGCTGCTCACCTACGGCTCGCTGGAGTTCTCCGGCCCGTACACCGACGTCGTGAGCACCGCGTCCTTGGCCCTGACCGTAGCCGCCCTCGGCTGGCTGCTGCTGTGGCGGCCGCGGACCCGCCGCTTCCGCCCGCACACGGCCGCCGACGCGGCCTTCGCGGCGGTACTGCTGTTCACGGTGACCAGCCGGGTCCTCAGCCCCCAGTACCTGGTGTGGCTGATCGGGCTGGCCGCCGTCCGCCTGTGCTTCCGGGACGACGGCATGCGGCTGCCGGCCGGCCTCGTCCTGGCGGCGGCGCCGGTGACGGTCCTGGAGTTCCCGGTGTACTTCGCGCACGTCGTCGCGAGCGACCTCCTCGGCGTCACCCTCCTGCTGCTGCGCAACGGCCTGCTGGTGGCCGCGGCCGTGACCGCCTGCCGGGCCCTGTGGCGCTCGACGGTCACCGCCGCGCCCCGGACCCGCCCGCCGGAGCAGACCGCCCGGCCCGCCGCCCGGCTCGATCAGCCCAGCTGACGCACGAGGTACGCGCGCCACTGCTCGGTGAACCGTTCCAGGGTGGTGCCGAGGACCTTCCGCAGGGCGTTCTCGACCGCGCCCTCGCGGACGCCGTGCGCGCCGACGGCACGGTAGAAGTCGTCCAGGCGCCGCTCGCCCCACTGGTCGGCGATCATGCGGCAGGCCGTCCAGCCGCTCTCGTAGGCCCGGGCGAGCCGGGCCGGATCGCCGGCGAAGCCGAAGTCCGCGTCGGCCGGCAGGGCGGCGGGGACGTCCCCGCCGGTCACGGCCCGCCGCAGTTCGGGCGCGGCCTCGTCCGCGGTGCGGCCGGTGCCGCGGTAGCCGACCCAGTCCGCGTAGCCCTCGGACAGCCACAGCGGGGTGGCGGCGTTGGTGTGGGCGCGGGTGGCGACGTGGGTCGTCTCGTGGGTGAGGACGACCTGCTTGCCGAGCGGGCCGAGCATGCCGTACGCGGCCGGGTTGACGATGATCCGGTCCGCGGGCGCCCGGCCCGCGCCCCCGGTCTCGCCCGTGGTGACGGCGGCGATGCCGCGGTAGTTGGACGCCGGCGAGCCGAGCAGTCCGGCCATGCCCTCGAGGGACCCGGGGACCAGCAGGACGACGTGCCGGCTCCAGTCCGTGCCCCAGGCGTCCGACACCGCGGGTATCGCGCGGTCGGCCAGACGGGCGTAACCGCGCAGGTCCGCGTCGCCGTGTCCGACGCCGAGCACGAGGCTGCCGCGCCCCTGGACCACCGAGACCGTGCCCTGGTCCCACAGCTGCTCGGCGGACTTGCTCCGCGGCCGGTCGGAGTCGACGTACCACTTCCCGTCGGCGCCGGTGGACAGGGTCAGCGTGCGGCCCGCGGTGACGGGCGCCTTGTCGTATCCGGTGACCCGGTAGCGCAGTTCGGCCTGCGCTACCGCGGTGTCGCCGCTGCGGCGCAGGCTCTTCAGGCGGTAGGTCCAGTCCGTCAGCGGGACGGCCCGCACCCGTGCGTACGGGTCCCGGGTCCCGGTGGCCGCGTACGCCGCCGGGTCGTGGTGGAGGACCGCCGACGCCCGCCGGTCGAGCACTCGCTGCACCTCGGCCCTCGCGGTGTCGGCCGCGGACGGCCCGCCGCAGGCCGTCAGGGACGCCAGCAGCAGGCACACCGCCATCACCGAGGATTTCGACACCCGCCCACGACCAGCCATTTCCCGATCGTACGGCGGCACCGGGACGGCCGTCAGACCCTGGTCACCGACGAGATCGGCATCATGTTCACCGGGTCGTAGCGCACCGGCGCGCCCGGGTGGGGCGCGTGAATCACCCGGCCGTTGCCCGCGTACATCGCGACATGGCCGGCGTCTGAGCGGTAGACGACCAGGTCGCCGGGCCGGGCCTCGGACAACGGGATCCGCCGGCCCGCGTTGCGCTGCTCCTGAGAGGTGCGCGGCAGATGCACTCCGGCCTGCGCGTACGACCACTGCATCAGGCCCGAACAGTCGAACCCCGTGGGCCCGTTGGCGCCCCAGACGTAGGGACGGCCGAGGGCGGAAAGGGCGGCGGCGAAGGCGGCGGCCGCGCGGCCGGAGGCGGCCGGGCCGGCGTCGGGACCGGGGAAGAGGTCCTCGCGGCCGGACCGGGAGGACCGGTCGTAGTCCGCACGCTCCGACGCGGGCAGGGCGGAGAGGAGTTGCCGGGCCCGGGCGAGCTTCCGCTCGATCGTCCGCTTGTGGGTCGCGGCCGCCTTGCGGTTCCTGTCCAGTTCGGCGAGGGAGCCGGTGGCCTCGATGCGGTCCTGCGAGAGTTCGCGCAGCACCCGCCGCAGGTCCTTCAGTTCGCCGGTCTGGTGGTCGGTGATCCGGTCGAGCGTGGCGGCCCTGTCGAGGTAGTCGGCCGGGTCGCGGGAGAACAGCAGGGCGATCGACGGGTCGAAGCCGGAGCGGTACTGGGCTCCGGCCAGCGAACCCAGCGACTCCCTGAGGTCGTTGACGCGCTGCTGCCGTCGGGCGATGCGGTCCTGCAGGTCGTGCACACGGGTGCGCAGGAGGTCGGCTCGCTCACCTGCCTTGTCGAAGGCCTCGGTCGCCTTCTCGGCCTCCTGGTGGAGGCGGTCGACCTCGGACCGGGCGTCGCCGTGCGGAGCGGCGACGGCCGAGGTGGCCGGTACGGCGCCGAGAGCGGCGGCGGCGACGGACAGAACGCAGAACGCTGCGCCCGCGCCACGGTCGAACCCGGACGGTGCTGGGCGGCGATGAGACCCCACGGGAAGCCGTACTCCCTCCACTGGCGGACACTGACCGCTTCCCGTGACCGGGGCGCCGAGCGCCCGGCCCGCGGGAAACGCGCCAGACAGTAGCCGCGCGGACACACCGCGGCCAAAGTCGCCGAGGGGGCACCGAACGCGGCCGCCCCGCCTCTGACGCAGGTCAGGGCGGGGCGCGGGGTCACCGTGGGGTGCCGGGATTCGCCCGTTCGGGCGAGTGGGAGAGGGGCTCTCCCGGAGAGGCGTCAGATGCGGACGCCGAACTGGAAGGGCATGTTGCTGATCGGCTCGTAGCGCACGACGGTGCCGGTGCGCGGGGCGTGCAGCACCTGGCCGTTGCCCGCGTACAGACCGACGTGGTGCTGGTCGCCGTAGAAGATGATCAGGTCGCCGACCTGGAGCTGGCTCTGCGAGTAGATCCGGGTGCCCGCGTTGGCCTGCGCCTCGGAGGTGCGCGGGATGCTGACACCGGCCTGGGCGTACGCCCACGAGGTCAGACCCGAGCAGTCGTAGGAGGACGGACCGGTGGCACCGTAGACGTAGGGCGAGCCGATCTTGGACTGGGCGGCGGCGAACGCGGCGCCGGCCCGGCCCGAGGCGGGGGCGGCGGCGGCGTTGCCCAGCTGCACACGGTCGGCGGAGGCCCGGCTGGCCCGCTCCTGCTCGGCGGCGAGGTCGGCCTTCTCCTGGGCGGTGAGGCTGTTCAGGAGCCGCTGCGCCTCGGCGAGCTTGCCCTGGACTTCCGTCTTCTTCTTGCCCAGCTCGGTGCGGGTGGCGGCGAGGTCCTTCAGCTTCGAGGAGGCCTCGGACCGCTCCTGGGCGAGCTCGCGCTGCTTGTCCTGGATCTTCTTCAGCGCCTCGACCTGCTGGCCGCTCAACTGGTCGAGCGTGGAGGCCTTGTCGAGGTAGTCGTCCGGGTCGGAGGACAGGAAGAGCTGGAGCGAGGGGTCTATGCCACCGGTGCGGTACTGGCCTGCGGCCAGCGAACCGAGGCCGTCGCGCAGCTTGTTGAGATCCTGCTGGCCGCGGGCGACGTTGTCCTGGATGGTGGAGATCTCCTTCTGGAGCTTCTCCTGCTTCTCCTTGGCCCCGTTGTACTTCTCGGTGGCCTGCTCCGCCTGCTGGTAGAGGTCGTCGACCTTGGACTTGACTTCGTCCTTGCTCGGCTTCGCGCTCGGGGCTGCGTTGGCGGCCTGGGCACTGATCGCTACGGCCGCTGCCGCCGCGGTGGTGAGCACAGTCACACGCGTACGGCTGGGTTGCTTGGGTCGACGGTGGGACGCCACGGAAGCGAGCTCCTTCTTCTGAGTGATCACCCGCTCGGAGGTTCGAGCTCGACCCTAGTGACCTCATCGTGATGAATTCAAATCCTGCGGCGGAAAATCCCACCACTCGCTGCATTCTTTGCCCATAACTCACCAGCAGTGACGGCCTATTGACCCTGCGTCGCGTGACGCTTCCGGCCAATTCGGGAATGCGGCCCGTATGTTGCACTTAAGGCTTTTCGCGGCCCTAAGTCCGTTTTCAGCCGCGCGAGAGCCGCTTCAGGAGCACCACCGAGGCCACCGGCCGGGCCCCCGCCTTCGCGACCCCGTCGGCGACCTCGCGGTCGGTCGAGGCGACGATCACCGGCCGGCCGGGCGGCTCGGCCCGCACCAGCTGTCGGATCAGCTCGTCCGCCGTGACCCCCGGCTTGGAGAACAGCACCCGCACACCGCGCGGCGGCGCGAGAAGCACCGGCGCGACCAGCTCGGCCCCGTCGAAGACACAGGTGACCTCGGCGCCGGTCTGCGCGGCGAGCTGCGAGAGCTGACCCAGCAGCCTCAGCCGCTGCTTCTCCAGCGGCATCTGCGGATAGCCGGTCTTGGTGACGTTGTAGCCGTCGACGACCAGATGCGCCTGCGGCAGCGCGAGCAACTGGTCGAGAATCGCCGGGTCGTGCTCGGACAGCGCACGGGCGGCGATGTCCTTGGGGGTCATCCGGCCCGGCTCCACCGCGTCCACGGTCTCCGCCGGCCGCACCGACACCGGCGGCAGCGCCAGCTCCCGGCGCAGCCCCTGGGCCGCGTCGAGGACGGTGTCCAGCAGCAGCCGCACCCGCATGTCCTCCACGCTGCGCCCCTCGCGGGCCGCCCGGCGGGCGGCCTCCAGCGCGGCCTCCGTCTCCCCCAGGCGCGCCTTGAGCCGACGGGTCTCACTCTCGGCGCCGGACACCTGCGCCTGACCCTCGGCCCGCGCGGCCTCCAGCTCGCCCCGCGCCTTGCGCAGCGCGGCCTCACCGCGCTTGACGTCGCTGTGCGCGGCCCGCAGCCTGCGGTGCAGCGACTCGGCTTCCTTCCGGGCGGCGTCCAGCTCGGCCCGCAGCCGCTCGGTGTCGGCCCGGTTCTGCTCACGGGCCGCCGCCAGCTCGGCGCGCAGCCGTTCCAGCTCGGCCCGGCTCTCCTCGTCGGCGCGCTCGGCGTCCGCCCGCTGGGCCTCCTCGCCCGCGGCGGCGACCAGCTTCACCCAGCCCGGCGGGCGCAGCACGTAGGCCGCGGCCGCCACGTCGAGCGGGTCCGCGGCCGGGGGCGGCGAGCCGGAGTCGAGGGCGGCCGACAGCTCCGGCTGGGCCTCCTTGAACTTGTCGCCGACGCGCTGGCGGAACAGCGGATCGGTCTCGAGCGCGGCCGCCATCGCGTTGCCGGCGAACTTCGCCCTGCGGCTGGGCGTGAACCGGGCGTACTGCCGCAGCTGCGCGGGCAGTTCCCCGAACGTCAGTGCCCCGAAGGAGTCGGAGACGATCTGGACGACCCGGCGGCGCACTCCGTCGGGCAGGGGACGGTCGAGCACCTCGGCGGCGCCGTCGCCCGGCCCCCCGCCTTGTGTCTCCGCCATCCGTCACCCCAATGCCTCAATGCCTCAATACCCCGCGGCCTCCCGCGGGGGTCGCCCGTACGGGCCCGTTCCGCTCAGGAGCCGGCGCCCGGCCTGTCCACGAGTTCCACCTGGTCCACGGCGTTGCACCAGCGGCAACGCACCGACTCGATCGTCTCACTGACCACCTCGCGCTCCTCGACCTGCGGCTCTCCGGCCAGGTCCAGGTGCACGTACTCGACGACCTTCGACGAGCGGGTCACGTCGAAACGGGTGAGATTGCCGCACAAGGTGCAGCGCCACCGCGTCGTCGCGGTCGGCAGGGGAACCGTCATCGTGACTGTCCGCTTCCTTCTGTGGTCCGTGACGCGCCAGTTTCCCTGGGCGTGTGGCACGTAACCCTACGGCCTGGCGGGGACTCGGCGCCGGTCCATCCATGGCGGCGAGGCGGTCTGTGCGGTTGCGTCCCCTTACGCCATGCTCTGTGCACATGATCGGCAACAGGTACACGGTGGCCGCCCGGACGATCGAGGCGGCCAGGGCGGTACGGAGCATGCAGGCGCCGGTGACGTGCGCCCTGATCGTCCTGTGCTGTCTGCTCTTCGTGACCGGCCCGGCCTCGGGTCTCAATCCCTCCTACGGCACCGGGGACGCGCTGCTGCTCGCCCAGCGGGCCTACTTCCGGCGGTGGGGCGTGGTGCCCGCCGACTTGTTCACCGGCTCACCGCGGGCCGCCCTCACTCCCGCGACGGCCCTGTTCGTGCACGGCAGCTGGGTGCACCTGCTCGGCAACATGCTCTTCCTCTACGTCTTCGGGGCGATGACAGAGGAGCGCATGGGCCGCGTCCGGTTCACGTTGTTCTACGTCGGCTGCGGCTACCTGGCCCTGGTGGGCTACGCGGCCGCCAACGCCGCCTCCGGGCAGAGCCTGGTGGGAGCCTCGGGCGCGATCTCGGCGGTCCTCGGCGCGTTTCTCCTTCTGTTCCCCAGCGCCCGGGTGACCAGTCTCTTCCCGTTCCTGTTCTTCCTGCCGCTGCGTTTTCCCGCGTGGGTGGTACTGCCCTTCTGGGCGGCCCTCCAGTGGCTGGCCGCGGGGCGCGCCGCCGAGGGACCGCAGGTCGCCTACCTGGCCCATGTGGTGGGCTTCGCCCTGGGCTTCGCCTGCGCGTGGGCCTGGTCCGGCCGGAAGACTAGAGTGAAGCCCGCCCCTGCTCCGGCCCCCGAGGGAGAGAACCAACCGTGATCACCGCGATCGTCCTCATCAAGACCAGCGTGGACCGGATCCCCGAGATCGCCGAGCAGATCGCCTCACTGGACTCGGTCAGCGAGGTCTTCTCCGTCACCGGCACGTACGACCTGATCGCCATGGTCCGGGTGCGGCAGCACGAGGACCTCGCGGAGGTCATCCCGGGGCGGATCAGCAAGATCCCGGGCGTCGAGGGGACGGACACGCACGTGGCCTTCCGCACGTACTCGCAGCACGACCTGGAGGCGGCGTTCGCCATCGGCCTGGACTCCTGACCGGCGCGAACGCCTGACCACGACGAACGCCTGACCACCACGGACGCCTGGCGGTTCCGGACGTCCGACGGCCCCGGGCTCCTCAGCGCCCGGGGCTCCTGAGCGGGCGGATCACACTGCGGGGACGCAGCGGCCGTCCTCCGTGCGGTACGTCCACTTCGCACCCTCGCGGACCAGTTCCCGCACCGCGGCCACGAAGCGGTCCACATGCTCGTCGGGCGTGCCCGCGCCGAAGCTCACCCGGATGGCGTTGAGGGACTTCTCGCCCGGGGCGGCCTCGGGCGCGCCACACTCGCCCTGGCTCTGCGGATCGCCGCCCAGCAGGGTGCGGACCAGGGGGTGGGCGCAGAAGAGGCCGTCGCGGACGCCGATGCCGTACTCGGCGGAGAGGGCGGCGGCGAAGTGGGAGCTGTTCCAGCCCGCCACGACGAAGGAGATCACGCCGACCCGCGGGGCGTCGTCGCCGAACAGGGACAGGACCCTGACCTCGGGCACCTCGGCCAGACCGGCCCGCACCTTGCGGATCAGGTACCGCTCACGCGCGACGAGGTCCTCGAAGCCGGCCTCGGTCAGCGCCGCGCAGGCCGAGGCGACGGCGTAGGCGCCGATGACGTTCGGGGAGCCGGCCTCGTGACGGGCGGCCGACTCGTGCCAGAGCACGTCCACGGCGCCGTCGGCGCGCCGCGCCACCGTGCGGCTGGCGCCGCCGCCCGCGAGGTACGGCTCGGCCTCGCGCAGCCAGTCGGCACGGCCGGCCAGGACGCCGGAGCCGAAGGGCGCGTACAGCTTGTGGCCGGAGAAGGCGACCCAGTCGACGTCGAGGTCGCGGACGGACACCGGGTGGTGCGGGGCGAGCTGGGCGGCGTCCAGGACGATCCGGGCGCCGTGCGCGTGGGCGGCGGCGGCCAGTTCCCGTACGGGCCACAGTTCGCCGGTGACGTTGGAGGCGCCGGTGACGCACACCAGGGCCGGGCCGTGGGGGGCACGGTCGGCGAGGGCCCGCTCCAGGGTCGCCACCGCGCGCTCCGGGGTGCGCGGGGCGTCGAGGTACGTCACCCGCGCGTCCCGCCACGGCAGCAGCGAGGCGTGGTGCTCGGTCTCGAAGACGAAGACCTGGCAGTCTGCGGGCAGCGCGCGGGCGAGCAGGTTGAGGGAGTCGGTGGTGGACCGGGTGAACACCACCTGGTCCTCCGCACGGCAGTCCAGGAACTCCGCGACCGTCCTGCGGGCGTTCTCGAACAGGTCGGTGGAGAGCTGGGAGAGGTAGCCGGCGCCGCGGTGGACGCTGCCGTAGTACGGCGCGTACGCGGCGACGTCGTCCCAGACCCGCTGGAGGGCGGGCGCGCTGGCCGCGTAGTCGAGCGCCGCGTAGGTGACCTCCCCGCCGGTGACGAGGGGGACGGTGACGTCGCGGCCCAGCACGGGCAGCGGCTCCGGGATGTCACGGCGAACGGACTGGTCGGCGGGAACGGTGGTCACGGACGTGGACACGGACATGGGTGAACTCCCGTGGAAGCAGGCGGCATCGCCACGCGAGCGGGCACGGCTCAAGCGTGGAGAAGGGTGAAAGGGGGGATGCGGAGGCGGGGCTCTACGCCCTAACGCATTCGCTTGCTCACGGGAGGCTCCCTCGTACGACCAGGACCCCTGGTGATGCGAGGGGTCCGCGCTTGCCGTAGGCCTCGCTGCCTACGGCCTGGTCCTCACCCGGGGCACCCCGCCACGGACGGAGGGTTGCCGGACAGCCGGCCGGGGCCACATGGCTGTCACTCATGACCTGGTTCAGCATCCTGCCACACGGTCTTCCACGCGCAAGGCGCAGTCCGGATCGTGGACTGCGCCCTGCGAGGGAAAACGCGGGTATCAGGCGTTGCTGGCGGCCACCCAGCGCTCCAGCGTGCGCTTGGCCGACCCGGAGTCGATCGACTCCGCCGCGCGGTCCATGCCCGCCCGGATCTGCTCGGCGAGCGTGCCCGATCCCGGCTGCAACGCCACCAGCGCCGCCGCGGAGTTCAGCAGGACGGCGTCCCGTACGGGCCCCTCCTCGCCGTCCAGCAGGCGCCGGGCCACCTCGGCGTTGTACGAGGCGTCCCCGCCCCGCAACGCCTCCACGGGCACCAGCTCGATGCCGACGTCCCGCGGGTCGAAGCGCTCCTGGGTCACCTCCCCGTCCCGGACGATCCAGACCTGGGAGGTGGCGGTCGTGGTGAGCTCGTCGAGGCCGTCGTCGCCCCGGAAGACCAGGGAGGAGTGGCCGCGTTCGGCGAAGACGCCGGCGACGACCGGTGCCATGCGCGGGTCCGCGACCCCGACGGCCTGGGCCCGCACCCTGGCCGGGTTGGTCAGCGGGCCGAGCACGTTGAACACCGTGCGGATGGCCAACTGGCCGCGGGCGGCGCCCACGTGGCGCAGCGCCGGATGGAACTTGACCGCGAAGCAGAAGGTGATGCCCGCCTCCTGCGCCACCTCGGCGACCCGCCGCGGCGTCAGCTCCAGATTGACGCCGAGCTTTCCCAGCACGTCCGAGGCCCCGGAGGCGGAGGACGCGGCCCGGTTGCCGTGCTTGACGACACTGGCGCCGGTGCCGGCCACGACGATCGAGGACATGGTGGAGATGTTCACGGTCTTCGCGCCGTCGCCGCCGGTGCCGACGATGTCGACGGTCGCGCCGGGCACCTCGATCACGTTGGCGTGCTCGTACATCGTGCGGACCAGGCCGGTGATCTCCTCCACCGTCTCGCCCTTGGCCCGCAGGGCCACCACGAACCCGGCGATCTGCGCGTCGGTCGCCTCGCCGCGCATGATCAGGTCCATCGCCCAGGCGGTCTCGTCGGCGGTGAGGTTCCGGCCGTCCAGCAGGCCGTTCAGCAGGGCGGGCCAGGAGCGGCCCGCCGCGGTGTCGCCTCCAGCGGGGGTCACAGCGTTCATATGCCGCTCCTGGGTCGGTGTCCCGTACTGCGGGGACGCGAGTCTCGAACAGGTCCACCCTATCCAGCCCCGGACACCGCGAAGGGCCCTGTCCGAAGATCGGACGGGGCCCTTCGACCGTGGCGTGGCGACGCTCAGCGGTCAGTGATCAGTGGTGGCCGTGGCCGCTCGTGATCTCCCTGTACTCCTCGACGGTCGGCTTCGGGATCTGGTTGTCCTCGCCGTAGTACGCGTTGCTGAGCTTGGCGCGGAGCTTGTGCGAGCCCTTGATCTTGCGCTCGACACCGTTCTCGTCGACCGCCGGGCCGATCTCGGCCGGCTCGTACTGGTCGTGCGCCGTGAGCGTGAAGAGCTGCTCCTGGCTCAGCGGCTCGTGGACCTCGATGAACTCACCGTGCGGCAGGCGCTTGATGATGCCGGTCTCGCGGCCGTGCAGCACCTTGTCCTTGTCGCGGCGCTGGAGGCCGAGGCAGATCCGCTTGGTGGCGACGAACGCGATGATCGGTCCGGCGAAGAAGCCGATCCGGACGAACCAGGTGACCGCGTTGATCGACAGGTGGAAGTGCGTGGCCCACAGGTCGTTGCCGCCGCCGACCAGCGTGATCATGTACATCGTGATCCAGGCGACACCGAACGCGGTACGCGTCGGGGCGTTGCGCGGGCGGTCCAGGATGTGGTGCTCGCGCTTGTCGCCGGTGATCCAGGACTCGATGAACGGGTAGACCGCCAGCGCGGCCAGCACCAGGCCGAAGAGGACCAGCGGGATGAACACGCCCAGGACGAGCGTGTGGCCCCAGAAGTTGACCTCCCAGCCCGGCATGAAGCGGACCAGACCCTCGGCGAAGCCCATGTACCAGTCGGGCTGGGCGCCGGTGGACACCTGGTCCGGACGGTACGGGCCGATCACCCAGATCGCGTTGATCTCCACGATGGCCGCGATGACCGCGAGGACACCGAAGACCAGGAAGAAGAAGCCGCCGGCCTTGGCCATGTACACCGGCAGCAGCGGCATGCCCACGACGTTCTTGTTGCTCTTGCCGGGACCCGCGAACTGCGTGTGCTTGTGGTAGAAGACCAGGATCAGGTGGGCGACCACCAGGCCCAGCATGATGCCGGGCAGCAGCAGGATGTGGATCGAGTAGAACCGCGCCACGAAGTCGTGGCCGGGGAACTCGCCGCCGAAGAGGAAGTACGAGATGTACGTGCCGACGATCGGCATGGACAGGATCGCACCCTCGGTGAAGCGGACACCGGTGCCGGAGAGCAGGTCGTCCGGGAGCGAGTAACCGGTGAAACCGGTGAACATGCCCAGGGCGAACAGCAGGAAGCCGAACAGCCAGTTGATCTCACGCGGCTTACGGAACGCGCCGGTGAAGAACACGCGCATCATGTGCACGAACATGCCGGCGAGGAAGATCAACGCGGCCCAGTGGTGGATCTGCCGGATGAGCAGACCACCGCGCACCTCGAAGGAGATGTGCATGGTCGAGTTGAACGCCTCGGACACCAGCTGACCCTGCAGCGGGACGTAGGCGCCGTTGTACACCACCTCGTTCATCGAGGGGTGGAAGAACAGCGTCAGGTACACACCCGTGAGGATGATGATGATGAAGCTGTACAGGCAGACTTCGCCCAACATGAACGACCAGTGGTCGGGGAAGATCTTGCGCATGTTGGCCTTGGCCAGGGAGTAGATCCCCAGCCGGCCGTCGGCCCAGTCGGCGATCCGCTCGCCGGCCGGTGCCTTCCCGCGAGAGCGGCCCGCCGCGTCAGCGGCAGATGGATTCGTGTTGGCTGCTGATGTACTCATCCGCGCTCCCAGAATGCAGGACCGACGGGCTCCTCGAAGTCGCCGAGCGCCTGGAGGTAACCCTCGCTGTCCACGCCGATGCGCAGCTGCGGCAGAGCGTGGCCGGCGGGGCCGAAGATCACTCGGGCACCGTCGGAGAGGTCGAAGGTGGACTGGTGGCACGGGCACAGGGCGTGGTGCGTCTGCTGCTCGTACAGGGAGATCGGGCAGCCCACGTGGGTGCAGATCTTCGAGAAGGCGACGATGCCCTCGTGTCCCCAGTCGAGTTCGCGCTTGTCCTTGATGTCGCCCGGCTCGAGCCGGATGATCATCAGTGCGGCCTTGGCGATCTCGTTGGCGAAGTCCTCGTCCGTCTCCTTGAGACCGCTGGGCATCGCGAAGCTGAGCGAGCCGACCGAGACGTCCTCGGGACGCAGCGGAAGGTTGGTGTTCATGTTGACGAGGCGCTTGCCCTTGGCCCACAGCGTGTGGCGCATGCTGGTCCCGGGCAGCGGGCCCAGGTCGCGCAGCAGCATGACGCCGGAGAGCGGCACCAGCGTGAGCGCGCCGAGCATCGTGTTGCGGATCAGCTTGCGACGGCCGATCGCCGACTCCTTGGCGCCCTGCTTGAAGTCCGCGTGGACCTTCGCACGGACCTCGGGGGGCGCCTCGATCGGGTGACGCTCGTCGGCGACCTCGGCGTCGGACATCAGGGTGCGGGCCCAGTGGACCGCGCCCGCGCCGATCGCGAACAGCGCCACGCCCAGCGTGAGGCCGAGCGCGAAGTTCAGCGCGTTGATGTGCCCGAGCGGGAAGACGAAGATCGACTTGTCGTGCGGGATCGTCACGTACGAGGCGATGAAGCCGATGGTGGCCAGCATCGACACCGTGAACATCAGGGCGACGGCGCGTTCGGACCGCTTGGCGGCCCGCTCGTCGATGTCCTGGATGCGGTGCTCGTGGGGCGGCAGTCCCGGGTCGGCGAACGGAGCCCGCTCGTCCGCCACGGAGACCGCGCCGCGCCCGTGCTCATGGGCTGCCTGCTCTGCGGGCAGGTTCTCTTCAGGAATGTCTTGGCTACTCATGACTTCTTGGCCTTTGCGGTCCGAGCGGCGACCCAGACGGCGACCGCGACAAGGGCACCCAGCCCGAAGATCCAGGCGAACAGACCCTCGGTGACCGGTCCGAGGCCACCCAGGTCCATACCGCCCGGGGTCGTGGTCTCGTCACCGTTGACCGCGTCGAGGTACGCGATGATGTCCTTCTTGTTCTTCTCCGGCAGCAGCGTGTCGGGGAAGGAAGGCATGTTCTGCGGGCCGGTCTGCATGGCCTCGTAGATGTGCTTGTTGCTCACACCCGTGAGGTCCGGGGCGTACTTGCCGTGCGTCAGCGCACCGCCCTTGCCGGTGAAGTTGTGGCACTGGGCGCAGTTGGTGCGGAACAGCTCACCGCCCTTGGCGGCGTCCGCGCCCTCGGGGCTGTACTGGTTCGCCGTCGGCACGTTGGGACCGGCGCCCAGGGACGCGATGTACGCGGCGAGCTGGTCGATCTCGGCCTGGTTGTAGATCACCTTCTTGCGCGGGATCTGCGCGCCCGGCTGCTGGGCCGGCATACGGCCGGTGCCCACCTGGAAGTCGACCGCCGCGGCGCCCACGCCCGCCAGGCTGGGACCGTCAGTGGTGCCCTGCCCACCGGTGCCGTGGCAGCTTGCGCAGCCGACCAGATAGAGCTTCCTGCCCTCCTCGATGGTGAGGGACTGGGCGGTGTCCTCGGCCTTCGCCTTGCTCGCGGGCGCGAACGCGGTGTACAGCCCCCCAGTGGCCGCCAGCGCGAAGAGTAGGACGACGACCGCCGCCAGCGGATGGCGTCGTCGTGCGGAGAGCTTTTTCACGGATTACCCCGGTGTCAGGATCTTCTGCGTCGATGCTTTGCGGACTTGGATCGGTTCGTCGGCTACTTGATCAGGTAGATCGTGGCGAAGAGTCCGATCCAGACGACATCGACGAAGTGCCAGTAGTAGGACACGACGATGGCCGCGGTCGCCTGCTCGTGGGTGAACCTCCGGGCCGCGTAGGTGCGGCCGAGGACCAGCAGGAAGGCGATGAGACCGCCCGTCACGTGCAGCCCGTGGAAGCCGGTGGTCAGGTAGAACACCGAGCCGTACGGGTCGGAGGACAGCGAGATGCCGTCCTTCTTCACCAGCTCGGTGTACTCGAAGATCTGACCGCCGATGAAGATCGCACCCATGATGAAGGTGACGATGAACCAGCCCCGGAGCTTCTTCACGTCACCGCGCTCGGCTGCGAACACGCCGAGCTGGCAGGTGAGCGAGGAGAGCACCAGGATCGTGGTGTTCACCGACGAGAAGGGGACGTTGAGAGCGCCCGCCATCTCCTTCCAGTGCGCCGGACCCGTCACCGATCGCAGGGTGAAGTACATCGCGAAGAGGGCCGCGAAGAACATCAGCTCGGAACTCAGCCAGATGATGGTTCCGACGCTGGTGAGGTTCGGTCGGTTGACCGACGGGTGCGCGTGCCCGGTTTCTACTGTCGTTGCTGTCGCCACGCCGACATTATGTCGGTCGCTTATCCCGCCCTCACCCCGGGGGGTGCCGTTCGGAGTGTCCCGGGGGTGTGCTGTGCCCCTACGGCTCGCCGAAGGGCTGTTCCAACCGCTGTCTACCAGGAGTTGAAGGGGGTAGCATCCGCGCCATCGGTACCCGGAAGTTCCCGACAGTTCCCGACGGGGTTCTCCCCGACCAACGACGCGGAGGAACAATGCAGGCGACCGCCACGGTGCTGGTCTACAGCGACGACGCCAACACCCGGGAGCAGGTGCGGCTGGCCTGCGGTCGGCGGCCGGCTCCGGACGCCCCCGTGGTGGAGTTCCTGGAGTGCGCCACGCCCGCCGCGGTCCTCACGGAGCTGGACCGGGGCGGCATCGACGTCTGTGTCCTGGACGGCGAGGCCGTGCCCATGGGCGGCATGGGCATGTGCCGGCAGATCAAGGACGAGGTCTTCAACTGCCCTCCGGTGCTGCTGCTCATCGGACGGCCGCAGGACGCGTGGCTGGCCACGTGGAGCCGGGCGGACGCGGCGGTCACCCTCCCGGTGGAGCCGGTGGAGTTCGCGGCCGCGCTGGCGTCCCTGCTGCGCAAGAAGGCGCTGAGCGGCGTCTGAGCCCCCTGGGGCGAGGCCGGGCGGGCTGCGCCCGTGTCCTGCGCGACCACGGGCCGTCCTGCGCCCCCTCGCCCTGTCTCACACGCTCTGCGGGCTCAGCCGCGGCTTGTTCTGCGCCCCGACGCCGCCCTCGTCGGAGGCGATGGCGCTGCCCTGGAGCCACTTCTGCCAGGGCATGTTCCAGTCGCCGAAGCCGTTGTCGAACAGCTCCATGTCCCCGCCGGCCGAGTTGACCACCTGGACCAGGTCGCCCTCGTGGATGGTGTTGAAGAACCAGGAGGCGTTGGGGGTGCTCATGCCGGTGCAGCCGTGGCTGACGTTGGCCGCGCCCTGCGAGCCGACGGACCACGGGGCGGCGTGGACGTACTCGCCGCTCCAGGTGACACGGGTGGCGTAGTACACGGGCAGGTCGTACGAGTCCTTGGAGCCCTCGGCGATGCCGACGGTGGAGCTCTTCATCCGTACGAAGTACTGCTTGGCGAGGACGACCTTGATCCCGTTGCGGGTCGCGAAGCCGGGCTTGCCGGTGGTGATGGGGATCTCCTTGATCTTCTCATCGTTCCGGTAGACCGTCATCAGGTGCTTGGCGGCGTCCGTGAGCGCGACGATCCGGTCACCCGTGGTGATCTTCAGCGGCTTGGCCGCGCCGCCCCGCAACCGGTCGCTGATCTTGATGTTCTCCAGGTTGCTGTGCGCCTCGACGGTGGCGTTCGCGGGCCAGTAGTCCTGCGGGCGGTAGTGGAGCTCCTTGTCGCTGACCCAGTACCAGGAGCCCTGCACGGAGGGCTTGGAGTCGACCCTGAGACCGCGCTCCACGATGGCCCGCTGGGCCTTGTCCTTGACGGGCTGGTCGAGCTCGGCCGTGATGGGCTGCCCGACGCCGTAGGTGCCCGCCTCCGGGCCGAACGTGACGTTCAGGCGCTGCTGGCCCTCGGGCTTGTCCGTGTCGAACATGAGGACCTTGCGGCCGGGTTTTCCGGCTTCGTCCTCGGTGCTCACGCGGACCGTGTAGTGGGTGCCGGCGGCGAGCGGTGAGGTGCTGTGCCATCGGCTTCCGTCGGCGGCCAGTTCGCCGGAGACGTGGCGCCCCGCGGCATCCATGGCCGTGACGTCCGTGATCCGCCCGTCCGCACCCTGAGCGGTGACTTCCAGGGGCTTGTCCGGGTCTGCCTTCTTCCCGGCCTCCTTGGGCCCGCTGAAGGAGATCTGGTCCGCCGCGTCGTACGGGTAGGCGGCCAGCGGGTTGCCGTCCGACCCGCAGGCGGTGGCACTCGCGCCGAGGGCGGCGACCAGCAGGGCGGCTCCCGCTCCACGGGAAATCACAGTGGTGGTCATGGCCCTCACGCTAGGGAGCTTCGTCACCTCCGGCGCGGTGGATCACCCATCCGAGGGAATCGCTCGGCCAAAAGAGGGAGTCCGGACTCTCCAGGTGGAGAGTCCGGACTCCCTGGTGTTCAGCGGTGTCCCGCGAGGGTCACTGGGTGCGGTTCTCGCCGCGGTAGTACTCGAAGACCCAGCCCCATACGGAGATCATGATGATGGGCGCCGCGAAGTAGACGAGCCACCAGCCGACCGCGATGCCGAGGAAGGCCAGCGCGCCGCCGATGCCGAGGCCGAGCGGCTGCCAGCTGTGCGGGCTGAAGAAGCCCATCTCGCCGGCGTCGTCGGCGACATCCGCCTCCTTGTTGTCCTGGGCGCCCACGTCGACCCGCCGGGCCGTGAAGCCCAGGTAGAAGCCGATCATGATGGACAGGCCGAAGGCCATGAAGAGCGCCGTCGTGCCGACCGCTTCCTTCGACCACACGCCGTAGACGATGGCGGTGACGAGCAGGAAGACGCTCAGCCACATGAACATCTTGCCCTGGATCTTCACTTGCCGGCCTCCTTGCCGCCAGCGAGGGCCTTCTCGCCGTGACCGGCGTTCTCGAGCTGGTCGAGCGCGGCGATCTCGGGGTGGTGCAGGTCGAACGCCGGGGATTCGCTGCGGATCCGCGGCAGGGTGAGGAAGTTGTGCCGCGGCGGCGGGCAGGAGGTCGCCCACTCCAGGGAGCGGCCGTAGCCCCACGGGTCGTCGACGCCGACCGGCTTGCCGTACTTGGCGGTCTTCCAGACGTTGTAGAAGAACGGCAGGACCGACAGGCCGAGCACGAACGAGAAGATCGTCGACACCGTGTTCAGCGCGGTGAAGCCGTCGGCCGCCAGGTAGTCGGCGTACCGGCGCGGCATGCCCTCCACGCCCAGCCAGTGCTGGATCAGGAAGGTGCCGTGGAAGCCGATGAACAGCAGCCAGAAGGTGATCTTGCCGAGGCGCTCGTCGAGCATCTTGCCGGTGAACTTCGGCCACCAGAAGTGGAATCCGGCGAACATCGCGAACACCACGGTGCCGAAGACGACGTAGTGGAAGTGCGCCACCACGAAGTACGAGTCCGAGATGTGGAAGTCCAGCGGCGGCGCGGCCAGGATCACACCGGTCAGACCACCGAAGACGAAGGTGATCAGGAAGCCGGTCGCCCACAGCATCGGCGTCTCGAAGGAGAGACTTCCCTTCCACATGGTGCCGACCCAGTTGAAGAACTTCACACCGGTCGGGACCGCGATCAGGAAGGTCATGAACGAGAAGAACGGCAGTAGCACGCCACCCGTGACGTACATGTGGTGCGCCCACACCGTCACCGACAGACCGGCGATGGCGATGGTCGCGCCGATCAGGCCCATGTAACCGAACATCGGCTTGCGGGCGAAGACCGGGATGATCTCACTGACGATGCCGAAGAACGGCAGCGCGATGATGTACACCTCGGGATGCCCGAAGAACCAGAACAGGTGCTGCCACAGCAACGCACCGCCGTTGGCCGCGTCGAAGACGTGGGCACCGAACTTGCGGTCCGCCTCGAGGGCGAACAGGGCCGCCGCCAGGACCGGGAAGGCCAGCAGGACCAGCACCGCGGTCAGCAGCACGTTCCAGGTGAAGATCGGCATGCGGAACATGGTCATGCCCGGCGCGCGCATGCAGATGATCGTGGTGATGAAGTTGACCGAGCCGAGGATGGTGCCGAAGCCGGAGAAGGCCAGACCCATGATCCACAGGTCACCGCCAAGACCCGGCGAGTGCACCGCGTCCGACAGCGGGGCGTACGCGAACCAGCCGAAGTCGGCCGCGCCCTGCGGGGTGAGGAAACCGCCCACCGCGATCAGCGAGCCGAACAGGTAGAGCCAGTAGGCGAACATGTTCAGCCGCGGGAAGGCCACGTCCGGGGCGCCGATCTGCAGCGGCATGATCCAGTTCGTGAAGCCCGCGAACAGCGGCGTCGCGAACATCAGCAGCATGATCGTGCCGTGCATCGTGAACGCCTGGTTGAACTGCTCGTTCGACATGATCTGCAGGCCCGGACGGGCCAGCTCGGCGCGCATGAGGAGCGCCATCACGCCGCCGATGCAGAAGAACGCGAACGACGTCGCCAGGTACAGCGTTCCGATCGTCTTGTGGTCGGTGGTCGTCAGCCACTTCACCGCGAGATTGCCCGGTTGCCTGCGCCGGACCGGCAGCTCGCTCTCGTAAGAGTCCTCAGCTGCCGCGGCACCCTGAGGTTCGTTGAGGATGCTCACAGCTTGTTCGTCTCCCGGTTCTTCTCGTGGCTCGTCTGCGCGATGCCTGCGGGAACGTAACCGGTCTGCCCCTTCTTGGCGAGGTCCTTGAGGTGCTGCTCATAGCGCTCGGGCGAGACGACCTTCACGTTGAACAGCATCCGGGAGTGGTCCTGGCCGCACAGCTCGGCGCACTTGCCCCGGAAGGTGCCCTCCATGGTGGGGGTCACCTGGAAGGAGTTGGTGTGGCCGGGGATGACGTCCTGCTTCATCAGGAACGGCAGCACCCAGAACGAGTGGATGACGTCGCGCGAGGTGAGGATGAAGCGGACGGTCTTGCCCTTGGGCAGCCACATGGTGGGGCCGGGGTTGCCGTTCTGCGGGTTCCGCGTCCCCGGGATGCCGTAGTCGTAGACACCGCCGGCGTTCACCGGGAAGTCCGCCTTGAACCGGTCCGGAATCGCGTTCAGGTTCTTGTCGGTCTTCGCGTCGCCCGACGAACCGGCGACCGGCTCGATGTAGTTGAAGGCCCAGCTCCACTGGTAGCCGACGACGTTCACCGTGACGTCCGGCTTCTTGGAGAGGTCCAGGAGCTTGGACTCGTCACGGGCCGTGAAGTAGAAGAGCACCGAGACGATGACAAGGGGGACCACCGTGTACAGCGCCTCGATGGGCATGTTGTACCGGGTCTGCGGAGGAACCTCCACCTTGGTGCGGCTGCGCCGGTGGAAGAAAGCACTCCACAGGATCAGACCCCACACCAGGCAGCCGACGGCGAGCGCGGCCGCCCAGGACCCCTGCCACAGCGAGAGGATCCGGGGAGCCTCCTCCGTGGTCGGGGTGGGCATACCCAGCCGGGGAAAGTCCTTGTATGTGCAACCGGTCGCGGTCGCCAGGACCAGGCCCGCAGTCAGTGCCTGCAGCAGCTTCCGCCGCATCGGGCGCCGCGGCGAGCGGTCGGAGCCGTTGGGACTCACGTAGCGCCTTCCCGAGAGTCTCGCCCGCGCTGTTCGGCTGCGGCCTTCTCGCTGGTCGGTCGCGGCCCTGCGTCGGGCAGGGGTTTGGATGTTTATGCGGACCAAACCCTACTGGACGCCTTCGGGCGGGTCGCGGGGAGGGTGCCATACGCGCGGCGGGTCGCTCCGAAGGGGTGGGATACCCCTTCGTGGACCGGTTTGTGAGGGGGCTTCGGGGCGCCCGATGAGGAGCGTATGCACCCTTTGTCGTGACTGGATGTCCCCGGCAGCGCTTAGCGTTGACGTGTGGCCTACTTCGACGCTGCTTCCAGTGCTCCCCTTCATCCCGTCGCCCGGCAGGCGCTGCTGGCCGCCCTCGACGAGGGGTGGGCCGACCCCGCTCGCCTCCACCGCGAGGGCCGCCGGGCCCGGTTGCTGCTGGACGCGTCCCGGGAGGCGGCCGCGGAGGCGGTGGGCTGCCGGGCCGACGAGCTGACGTTCACCTCGTCCGGGACGCGTGCCGTGCACAGCGGGATCGCGGGGGCGCTGGCGGGTCGCCGCCGGGTCGGACGCCACCTGATCGTGTCAGAGGTCGAACACTCTTCGGTGCTCCACTCCGCCGAGGCGCACGAGGCGGACGGCGGGTCGGTCACGCGGGTGCCGGTCGACCGGCAGGGCCGGGTGGCCGTGGGCTCGTACGAGGCGGTGCTGCGGGAGGACACCGCGCTGGCCTGCCTCCAGTCGGCCAACCACGAGGTGGGCACCGAGCAGCCGGTCGCCGAGGTGGCGTCGGTGTGCCGGACGGCGGGCGTCCCACTGCTGGTGGACGCGGCGCAGTCGCTGGCCTGGGGCCCGGTCGGCGGCGACTGGTCGCTGCTGACGGCGAGCGCCCACAAGTGGGGCGGGCCGTCCGGGACCGGGCTGCTCGTCGTGCGCAAGGGGGTGCGGTTCGCGCCGCGCGGGCCGGTGGACGAGCGGGAGTCGGGCCGGGCGGCCGGGTTCGAGAACATCCCGGCGATCGTCGCGGCGGCGGCCGCGCTGCGGGCGGTACGGGCGGAGGCGGCCGAGGAGGCGGTACGGCTGCGGGAGTTGACGGAGCGCATCCGGGCGCGGGTGCCGCGACTGGTACCGGACGTGGAGGTCGTGGGCGACCCGGTCCGCCGTCTGCCGGGCGTCGTCACCTTCTCCTGTCTCTATGTCGACGGGGAGACATTGCTGCACGAACTGGACCGCGAGGGCTTCTCCGTCTCCTCCGGTTCGTCCTGCACGAGCAGCACGCTGACGCCGAGCCATGTCCTGAAGGCGATGGGCGTGCTGAGCGAGGGCAATGTGCGGGTGTCGCTGCCGTCCGGGACGCCGGAGGAGGAGGTCGAGCGGTTCCTGGCCGTCCTGCCGGGCGCGGTGGCGGGGGTGCGGGAGAAGCTCGGGGCGCCGGCCGCGGCGGCACCGGCCGCCGTGCCGGAGGACGCGCTGGTCGTGGACGCCCTCGGCAGGCGCTGCCCGATCCCGGTGATCGAGCTGGCCAAGGTCTTCGGGGACGTGCCGGTCGGCGGCACGGTGCGCGTCCTGTCCGACGACGAGGCGGCGCGGCTGGACATTCCGGCGTGGTGCGAGATGCGCGGGCAGGAGTACGTGGGCGAGGAGCCGGCGGACGAGGGCTCGGCCTACGTCGTCCGCCGGGTCTCCTAGATCTCCTGGGTCCTGCGCCCCGTCAGGCGAGGTGGGTGCGGACCTCGCGGGCCGCGTCGTCGCCGTAGGCCTTGGTGAAGCGCTCCATGAAGTGGCCGCGGCGAAGCTGGTACTCCTGGGTTCCCACGGTCTCGATCACCAGCGTGGCCAGCATGCAGCCGACCTGGGCGGCGCGCTCCAGGGAGACGCCCCAGGCGAGGCCGGAGAGGAACCCGGCGCGGAAGGCGTCGCCGACGCCCGTCGGGTCGGCCTTGCGCTCCTCGTCCGGGCAGCCGACCTCGACCGGGTCGGCGCCGGCGCGCTCGATGCGGACGCCGCGCGAGCCGAGGGTGGTGACCCGGTGGCCGACGCGGTCGAGGATCTCGGCGTCGCTCCAGCCGGTCTTGGACTCGATGAGGCCCTTCTCGTACTCGTTGGAGAACAGGTACGTCGCCCCGTCCAGCAGTATCCGGATCTCGTCGCCGTTCATCCGGGCGATCTGCTGGGAGAAGTCGGCGGCGAACGGGATGCTGCGCGAGCGGCACTCCTCGGTGTGCCGGAGCATCGCCTCCGGGTCGTCCGCGCCGATCAGGACCAGGTCGAGACCGCCGACGCGGTCGGCGACGGTCTTGAGCTCGATGAGGCGGGCCTCGCTCATCGCGCCCGTGTAGAAGGAGCCGATCTGGTTGTGGTCGGCGTCGGTGGTGCACACGAAGCGGGCGGTGTGCAGGGTCTCGGAGATGCGGACCGAGGAGGTGTCGACGCCGTGCCGGTCCAGCCAGGCCCGGTACTCGCCGAAGTCGGGTCCGGCGGCGCCGACCAGGACCGGCCGGGTGCCGAGCTGGCCCATGCCGAAGGCGATGTTGGCGCCGACTCCGCCGCGCCGGACGTCCAGCTGGTCGACCAGGAAGGAGAGCGAGACCGTGTGCAGCTGATCCGCGACGAGCTGGTCGGCGAATCGGCCGGGGAAGGTCATGAGGTGGTCGGTGGCGATGGAGCCGGTGACTGCGATGCGCACGGCGTGGACGCTCCTGGAGTCAGGGGGGATTGACAGTTCACGCTACCCGCTCCTGCGGTCGCTGCCCACGCCGCCGCTCGCCACGCCGGGGCCGCGCCCGCCATATCCCCACGGATGCCCTCTCGCTGACGGCACCCGACCGGGCCGGCGTTCCACCGCCCGCGCCCCGACCGGTGTACGGCCGTGACCCGACCGGCGTACGGCAGGGAACCGCGCGCTCCCCCACCGCGTCCCATCGCCGTCCCCCACCCGGGGGATGCGGGCTACGACGTGAAACAGCACCTGTGCAGGCGAAGGAGCGATGCGGTGAACACCGAGCGACCCGACCACGACAACGAGTCCCCGGACACCGCCGAGGAATCCCGGACCCGGGGAAAGGCGCCCGGGCCGGAGGCCCCGGCCCCGGAGACCCGGCCCGGGCCCGAGGACCAGGCCGGGACCGGGACCCGCTCCGCGCCCGAGGAACGATCGGAGCCCGACACGGAGGCTGACACCGAGGCCGAGACCGGGGCCGGGCCCGAGTCGGAGGCCGGGCCCGAGTCCGGGACTCGATCCGAGCCCAAGGGAGGGTCCACGTCGGAAGACGGGGCCGGGTCCTCGTCCGGAGCCCGGTCTGAACCCAGGTCCGAGGACAAGGCCAGGCCCGGGGCCGACGCGGGGCCCCAGGTTCGGACCGAGTCCGGAGGCGAAGCCCGGTCCGGTTCCGGCGTCCGGTCCAAGCCCGAGGCTCACGCCGAGCCCACGAACGAGGCCGCCCCCAAGAACCAGGCCGGGGCCGACGCGGGGCCCCAGGTTCGGACCGAGTCCGGAGGCGAAGCCCGGTCCGGTTCCGGCGTCCGGTCCAAGCCCGAGGCTCACGCCGAGCCCACGAACAAGGCCGACCCGAAGGACCAGACCGGAACCGAGGCCGAAGCGCGGCCGGCGGCCCAGGCTGACGCCGGAGGCGAAGCCGGGACCGGCTCCGACGTCCGGTCCAAGCCCGAAGCCCACACCCAGCCCGCGATCGAGTCCGCCCCCAAGGACCAGACCGGACCCGAAGCCGAAACACGGCCTGCGGCCCAGGCTGACTTCGCAGGCGAAACCGGAACCGACTCCGACGTCCAGTCCAAGCCCGAGGCTCAAGCCCAGCTCGCGAACGAGGCCGACTCCAAGAACCAGGCCGGACCCGAGGACGGGGCCGAGGCGCGGCCGGCGGCCCAGGCTGACGCCGGAGGCCAAGCCGGGACCGGCTCCGACGTCCAGTCCAAGCCCGAAGCTCAGACCCAGCCCGTGAGCGAGGCCGGTCCCAAGGACCAGACCGGTCCCGAGGCCGAAGCCGAGGCGGGACGCGAAGTCCGGGCCGGTTTCGGCGTCGGGTCCGGGCCCGCGGGGCGCACTGAGCCCGAGGTCGAGGCCCGAGCCGAGTCTGTGGGCGAAGCCGGGGACGGGTCGGCGGGTGGGGTCCCGGAGGGGGTAACCCCGCGGGGTTCGGATGGCTCGGTGGGCTCGAGTGAGGCCCCCCGGGTTCCGGTGACTCCGAAAGCTCCGCAGGTCCAGGAGGTCTCGCAGGCGGTCGGCGGTCCGGATGCCCCGCAGGGCGCCGACGGCACCGGAGCCCCGCGGATTCCGCGAGTTCCGGATGTCACCGGGGCGCCGGACGGTGAGGGGCGAGCCGGGGGCAGGCGGGGGCGGTCGCCTGTGGTGATCGCGTCGGTGGCCGCCGCCGTGTTGCTGGTGGGCGGGGGCGGGGCCGTGCTCGCCGCGGATCCCGGGGGGCATACGGCGGCGTCCGGCGGGCACGGCACGCCGCGGCCGCTCGTACTCGACGGCTACACCGCCCCCGGCTCCGGCGGTACGAACGGAATCGCGCCCGGTGAGCCCAACCCGTACGGCACGACGTACCGGGTCGCCGGCCCGCTGCCGGACGGGCCCGGCTCGGCGCCGGTGTACCGGGCGCGGGGCGAGGTCACCCGGGACGAGGTGGCCCGGCTCGCCGAGGCGCTCGGCGTCGACGGGACGCCGGTGGCCGACGCCGAGGCGTGGCGGGTCGGGTCCGGGAAGGACGGTTCCGGGCCGGCCCTCCGTGTCGAGCGGAAGGCGCCGGGCGCCTGGACGTTCAACCGGATCGCGCCGGGCTCCGACGACTGCAAGGGCGCCCTGTGCATGCACCACCCGGCGGACCCGTCCGCCGACCCGGTGAACACGGCGGCGGCACTGAAGGCGGCGGCCCCGGTGCTCAAGGCCCTGGGGCAGGACGACGCCAAGGCGGACGCCACCCAGACCATGGGTGACCTCCGGGTCGTCAACGCCGATCCACGGATCGGCGGGCTGCCCACGTACGGCTGGACGACCGGCCTGAACATCGACCGACAGGGCGAGGTGGTCGGGGGCAGCGGTCAGCTCAAGGCGCCGGTGAAGGGCGACACCTACCCCGTGCTGAGCGCGCGCAGGACGCTTGACCTGATGAACAGGGTCCCCCGGGCCGGCCACCGCATGGGCATCGGCGGCTGCGCCACTCCCGTACCGCACAAGGACCGCCTGGAGGCACCGTGCGGGGAGGCGGACTCCCCCGCCCCGGACAACGCCGTCACCATCGGCAAGGCCGTCTTCGGTCTAGCCGCGCACTCCTCCGGGGGACAGCAGACGCTCGTCCCGTCCTGGCTGTTCGAGGTGAAGGCGCCGGCCGGGCAGGACGCCGGTTCCACGGTGGCGTACCCGGCCGTCGAACCGGAGTACCTGACCTCGACCCCGCCGCCCTCGGGGCAGCCGCAGCGGACGAGTCCGGCGCCGAGGGGCTCGGACGGCGCC
The DNA here is from genome assembly GCF_035917575.1 of Streptomyces sp. NBC_01788. GTDB lineage: Bacteria > Actinomycetota > Actinomycetes > Streptomycetales > Streptomycetaceae > Streptomyces. Next base: position 2,391,657 of record NZ_CP109090.1, read on the forward strand.
CCGGCCACGCACACCGTGACGGTGACCGGCTACCGCACCGAGGGCGAGGAGCTGACCGTCCGCTTCGAGGGCGGGGTGTGCGCCGACTACCGGGCGTCGGTGCGGGAGAGCTCCGGCCGGGTGACGGTCACGGTGACCGAGACCGCGTGGCCGGACACGGTCTGCATCATGATCGCCGAGGAGTACCAGCGCACCGTGCACCTGGACCGGCCGCTCGGCGACCGCGAGGTGGTCGGCACGGACGGGCAGGCGATCCCCCTGGAGCGGCCGGGAGCGCGGCTGCCGGAGTCGCCCTCACTCGCCCGCTGACGCCTTCGGGAGAACAGGAAGAAACAGGGAGAACAGGAAGGCGGCGGACCCGTGAACGGGTCCGCCGCCTTTCGTGTCCTACCGTGCGCGGATCAGCTGAAGGAGTCGCCGCAGGCGCAGGAACCGGTCGCGTTCGGGTTGTCGATCGTGAAGCCCTGCTTCTCGATGGTGTCCACGAAGTCGATGGTGGCGCCGCCCAGGTAGGGGGCGCTCATGCGGTCGGTGACGACCTTGACCCCGTCGAAGTCCTTCTCCACGTCGCCGTCGAGGGAACGCTCGTCGAAGAAGAGCTGGTAGCGCAGGCCGGAGCAGCCGCCGGGCTGGACGGCGACACGCAGGGCGAGATCGTCACGGCCTTCCTGGTCGAGCAGGGCCTTGACCTTGGACGCGGCGGCGTCGGTCAGGATGATGCCGTCGGTGACGGTGGTGGTCTCGTCCGATACGGACATCTACATCTCTCCCGGGTTGTACGGAGACTGCTTGCCGACGAGTGCAACCGGCAAGGCCGCGGAATCATTCCGGGCCGGGCGCGTGCTTTTTCTCTTCTCCAGGCTCGTCCTCTTCATGCTCGCACACGAGTGGGAATGCGGACCTGATGCCGGGATTCACGTCACATGGACACTATGAACATCGTCAAAGTGACGTGAAGCGGCTATGATATATAGCGTCAGTTCGACGAAAAGTAGAAAGGGTGCGTGTCGTGACCACCGCCCAGACCCAGGACCTCGACGTCCAGCCGACCCCGCTCGCCCTCCTGCTCCTCGGCCGGGAGGCCGACCCGAGGAGCGAGCGCGGCGTCGAGTGCCCCGGTGACCTGCCCTCCCCGTCCGACCCGGACCTGGTGGCCCGGGCCCGCGCGGCCAAGGAGAAGCTCGGCAGCAAGGTCTTCGTACTCGGCCACCACTACCAGCGCGACGAGGTCATCCAGTTCGCCGACGTCACGGGCGACTCCTTCAAGCTGGCCCGGGAGGCGGCCGCGCGCCCGGAGGCGGAGTACATCGTGTTCTGCGGTGTGCACTTCATGGCCGAGTCCGCGGACATCCTGACGTCCGATGAGCAGAAGGTGGTCCTGCCGGACCTGGCGGCCGGCTGCTCCATGGCCGACATGGCCACGGCCGAGCAGGTCGCCGAGTGCTGGGACGTGCTCACCGAGGCCGGGATCGCCGACCAGGTCGTCCCGGTGTCGTACATGAACTCCTCCGCCGACATCAAGGCGTTCACCGGCAAGCACGGCGGCACCATCTGCACGTCGTCGAACGCCGAGCGGGCGCTGGAGTGGGCCTTCCAGCAGGGGGAGCCTTCAACAACAAAGGTCCTGTTCCTGCCCGACCAGCACCTGGGCCGGAACACGGCCGTACGGGACATGGGCATGTCGCTCGACGACTGCGTCGTCTACAACCCGCACAAGCCGAACGGCGGGCTCACCACCGAGGAGCTGCGGGCGGCGAAGATGATCCTGTGGCGGGGCCACTGCTCGGTGCACGGCCGCTTCAGCCTGGACTCGGTGAACGACGTCCGCGAGCGGATCCCCGAGGTGAACGTGCTGGTGCACCCCGAATGCAGGCACGAGGTCGTGGCCGCGGCGGACTACGTCGGGTCGACCGAGTACATCATCAACAAGCTCGACGCCGCGCCGGCCGGTTCCAAGTGGGCCATCGGCACGGAGCTGAACCTGGTACGCAGGCTGGCGAACCGTTACGCCTCCGAGGACAAGGAGATCGTCTTCCTTGACAAGACGGTCTGCTTCTGCTCCACGATGAACCGCATCGACCTGCCCCACCTGGTCTGGGCCCTGGAGTCCCTCGCCGAGGGCAACCTGGTCAACCGCATCCAGGTGGACAAGGAGACGGAAGGCCACGCCAAGCTCGCCCTGGAGCGCATGCTGGCGCTGCCGTAGCGGCTGCGGCCACCGCACGGCGGTCGCGAGACGGGAAAGGCCCGGTCCACTCCAAGTGGACCGGGCCTTCGCCGTTGTTCGCGCGGTGTGCTTACACGCCGGCGGTTTCCAGCACCTTCTCCTCCGCCGTGGCCCGCTTCGCCGCGCGCTTCTTAGCCCGGCGCTCCTTGCGGAGTTCCAGCACGGCGTAGAGCGTCGGGACCAGGAGCAGGGTCAGCAGGGTGGAGGTGATCAGGCCGCCGATCACGACCACGGCCAGCGGCTGGGCGATGAAGCCGCCCTGGCCGGTGATGCCCAGGGCCATCGGGAGCAGGGCGAAGATCGTGGCCAGGGCCGTCATGAGGATCGGGCGCAGACGGTGGCGGCCGCCTTCCACCACGGCCTCGACGATTCCGTAGCCCTGCTCGCGGTACTGGTTGACGAGGTCGATCAGCACGATCGCGTTGGTCACCACGATGCCGATCAGCATCAGCATGCCGATCATCGCCGGGACGCCCATCGGCGTGCCCGTGAGGATCAGCAGGCCGAGCGCGCCGGTGGCCGCGAACGGGATGGAGACCAGCAGGATCAGCGGCTGGGCCAGCGAGCGGAAGGTCGCGACCAGCAGCATGAAGACGATCGCGATCGCCGCCAGCATGGCCAGGCCGAGGTTCTTGAAGGCGTCGCTCTGGTTCGAGGTGACGCCCCCGATCTCGGCCGTCGCGCCCGCGGGCAGCTTCAGTGCGTCGATCTTGGACTGGAGGTCCGCGCTGACCGCGCCGGTGTTGTCACCGGTCGGCTTGGCCGTGATCGTGGCGGCGCGCTGACCGTCGATCCGGGTCATCGACACCGGTCCGTCGACCAGCTTGACGGTCGCGATGTCGCCGAGCTTCACGGGGCCGAGCCGCAGGTTCTTCAGCTCGTCCAGGGTCGTCGCCGGCTTCGCCGACCGGATGACGACGTTCCGCTCGGTGTCGTCCAGCATCGCCTTGGCCGCGTTGGTGCCCTTGACCGCCTGGGCGACGGCCATGCCGAGGCTCTGGTCGGTGAAGCCGGCCGCCGCCGCCTTGTCGTTGGCCCGCACCGAGATGCGCGGCACGCTCTGCGACAGGTCGCTGGTGACGTCGGTGACGTCCTTCAGCCCGGCGACCGCCTTGCGGACCTGCTCGGAGGCCTGACGCAGCGCGTCGGAGTCGCCCGCCTTGACGACCACCTTCAGGTCCTGGTCGCCGAAGCCGCTGCCGGCCGCGATCGTGGTGGTGCCGATGCCGGACAGCTTGTGCAGGCGGTCCTCGATGCGGGTGCGCACGTCGTCGGCGGACGCGGAGTCCTCGATCATCACCTGGTAGGAGGCCCGGTTGGTGTCCGTACCGCCGCCGAAGGCCGCCATGAAGCCGGAGGAGCCGATCGTGACCTGGTAGTCCTTGACCCCGTCGACCTCGGCGAGCTCGTGCTCGACCTTGCGGGCCGCCGCGTCCGTCGCCGCCAGGCTGGTGCCCGGCTTCAGCTGCTGCTTGATGCTGAGGACCTTCTGGTCGCCGTCGTCGAAGAAGTTCGTCTTCAGCAGCGGGGTCATGCCGAAGGTGACGAACAGGACGACGACCGCGATCAGGACACTGGTCAGGCGCCGCCGGGTGGCGAAGCGCAGGACGGGGACGTAGAGGCGCTGGAGGCGGCTGGCGGCCTCCTTCTCCTCGGCCCGGCGGCGGGCCTCCTCGGCCTGGGCGGGCGTGCCCTTCGGCGGGCGCAGGAACCAGTACGACAGCACCGGCACGACCGTCAGGGACACCAGCAGCGAGGCCAGCAGGGCCGCGGTGACGGTGAGGCTGAACGGTCCGAACAGCTCGCCCACCATGCCGCCGACCAGGCCGATCGGCAGGAACACGGCGACCGTGGTGAGCGTGGAGGAGGTCACCGCGCCGGCCACCTCGCGCACCGCGGTGAGGATGGCCTCGCGGCGCTCCTCGCCGTAGCCGAGGTGGCGCTTGATGTTCTCCAGGACCACGATCGAGTCGTCGACGACCCGGCCGATGGCGATGGTCAGCGCGCCCAGCGTCAGCATGTTCAGCGACAGGTCGCGGGTCCACAGCACGATCAGCGCGAGGACCACGGAGAGCGGGATCGACACCGCCGTCACGAGCGTGGAGCGGACCGAGGCCAGGAAGGCCAGGATGACCAGGACCGCGAAGAGCAGGCCGAGCGCGCCCTCGGTGGTCAGGCCCTCGATGGCCTTGGCCACGGCCGGTCCCTGGTCGCTGACCACGGTGATCTTCGCCCCGGAGCCGAGCGCGTCGCGCAGGGCGGGCAGCTTGTCCTCGACGGCGTTCGAGATGGCGACCGCGCTGCCGTCGTGGTCCATGGTGACGACGACGGAGAGGCTGGGCCTGCCGTTCGTACGGGTGATGGAGTCGCTCTTGGCCGGCTCCTGCTTGACGGTGGCGACGTCGCCGAGCCGGACCGGCTTCTTCGCGCCCGCGCCCTCGCCGGCCACCATCAGGTCCTGGATCTGCTTCAGCGAGGTGAAGCCGCCGCCGACCTGGACGGTGCGGTTGGCGCCGTCCTCGTCGAAGGAACCGGCCGGAAGGGTGGCGCCGCCCGCCTGGAGGGCCTGGCTCAGGGCGGCGGAGCCGAGGCCGGCCGCGGCGAGCTTCTTGTCGTCCGGGGTGACGGTGACCTGGAGGTCCCGTACGCCGTTGACGGTGACCTGGCCCACGCCGTCGATGTTCTTCAGCTCCGGTACGACCGTCTTGCCGAGCTGGTCGGCCAGGGCCTGCTGGTCCTTGTCGGAGGTGACGGCGAGGACGACGGTGGGCATGTCGTCGGTGGAACCGGCCACCACCTGCGGCTCGACGTCGCTCGGAAGCTGGGCGCGGGCCCGGTTGACGGCCTGCTGGACGTCGGCGACGAGCTGCTTGGTGTTGTTGCCGTAGTCGAAGGACGCCATGAGCACGGCGTTGCCCTCGCTGGCCGTGGAGGTGACGCCGGTGATGCCGTCGACGGCCTTGATGCTGTTCTCGAGGGGCTCGACGACCTGCTTCTCGACGACGTCCGGCGACGCGCCCTGGTAGGGCGCCAGCACGGACACGACGGGAAGCTCGATCGTGGGCAGGAGCTGCTGCTTGAGCTGGGGTATCGCGATCGCCCCGAAGACGAGCGCGACGATCGACATCAGTCCGATCAGGGCCCGTTGCGCGAGGCTGAATCTGGACAGCCAGGACATGGGTCAGGGTCTCTATTCTGTGAGCGGCAGGCGGCACGGGCGCACACAGGGAGCGCCACCCCTACACCTTCGGGCACGCGCGGACGCGGATCCGTAGCCCCCTGGTCCATTTCCGCGGCGGCTCCTACTCCCTGCGCAGTACGCGGTGTGCGCGGCGCTCCACCCCTGGACGTACCGGGCCGGGCGCGGCCGCGGGGGCCGCTCACTGCGGCCTGGGTCGGACCAGTCCTGACTCGTAGGCGATGACGACGAGTTGAGCCCGGTCGCGGGCGCCGAGCTTGGCCATGGCCCGGTTGACATGGGTCTTCACGGTCAGCGGGCTGACCTCCAGGCGCTCGGCGATCTCGTCGTTGGAGTAGCCGCCGGCGACCTGGACGAGCACCTCGCGCTCCCGCACGGTCAGCGCGTCCAGCCGGGTGGGGCGGGCCCGGTCGCGGTCGTCGTCCGACGCGTCGCCCTGGGCGAGGAAGCGGGCGATCAGGCCCTTGGTGGCCAGCGGGGACAGCAGCGCGTCCCCTCTCGCCGCCATCCGGATGGCGCTCAGCAGTTCCTCGGGTTCGCTGCCCTTGCCGAGGAAGCCGCTGGCGCCCGCGCGCAGCGACCGCACCACGTAGTCGTCCACCTCGAAGGTGGTCAGGATGACCACGTGCACCTGGGCGAGGGAGGGGTCGGCGCTGATCATGCGGGTGGCCGCGAGGCCGTCGGTGCCGGGCATCCGGATGTCCATGAGCACCACGTCGGCCCGCTGCTCCTTGGCGAGCCGTACGGCCTCCGCGCCGTCGGACGCCTCCCCCACCACCTCCATGTCCGGCTCGGAGTCGACGAGCACCCGGAAGGCACTGCGCAGCAGCGCCTGGTCGTCGGCGAGCAGGACACGGATCGTCATACGGGGTCCCCCGGGGCGCGCGTGCGGGTCTCGACCGGCAGGATCGCATGGACGCGGAAGCCGCCGCCGTAGCGGGGGCCGGTGGTGAGGGTGCCGACCAGGGCGGTGACCCGCTCGCGCATGCCCAGCAACCCGTGCCCGCCGCCCGGCTGCGTGCCCGCGGTCCGGCCGGCCCCGTCGTCCAGGACCGTGATCTCGATGTGCGGCCCGACGCGCACGACGCTGACCTCCGCCTTCGCCCGGGTGCCCGCGTGCTTGTGCACATTGGTGAGGGCCTCCTGGATGACCCGGTACGCGGCCAGGTCCACGGCGGCCGGCAGGGTGGTGCCGTGGTCGGCGCGGGCGACCTCGACGTGCAGTCCGGCGTTGCGGAAGGTGCCGACGAGCTCGTCGAGGCGGTCCAGGCCGGGGGCCGGTTCCGTGGGGGCCTCCGGGTCGCCGGACTGCCGGAGCAGGCCCACGGTGGCACGCAGTTCGTCGAGCGCGGAGCGGCTGGCCTCCCGGACGTGCCCGAGGGCCTCCTTGGCCTGGTCGGGCCGCTTGTCCATGACGTGGGCCGCGACCCCGGCCTGCACATTGACCAGGGCGATGTGGTGGGCCACGACGTCGTGCAGGTCGCGGGCGATGCGCAGGCGTTCCTCGGCGACGCGGCGGCGGGCCTCCTCCTCACGGGTGCGCTCGGCGCGCTCGGCGCGTTCCCTGATGGCGTGCACGAAGGCACGGCGGCTGCGGACGGCGTCACCGCCGGCGGCGGCCATCCCCGTCCAGGCGAAGATCGCCAGGTTCTCCTGCGCGTACCAGGGCATCGGCCCGGCGAGCATGGCGGCGCCGGTCAGCACGGTCATGGTGGCCAGGCCCAGGCGCAGGGCGGTGAGGCGGTCGGTGGCGGCCGCGACGGTGAAGAGGGCGACCACGGCGGACATGGCGACGGGGGCGCGGGGGTCCCCGGTGACGAACTCGACGACGGACATGGTGCCGGTGGCGGCGAGGACGGCGCGGGGGGCGCGGCGGCGCAGGACGAGGGCGGCGGCGCCGAGGACCATGAGGAGCATGCTGAGCAGGTCCGGCCTGCGCACCCCCCAGCTGACGACGTGGTCGCCGCGCGGGCCCACGAAGGAGCCGACCACCATGCACACGAGGACACCGGCCGCGAGGGCCGCGTCCAGTGCGAGGGGGTGCGCCTTCAGCCGGCATCGGGCGCGATCGAGGGTGGTCACGCCTGCCTACGGTACGGGGTGGCACGCCGCACGGGGACTGGGGCGTCCGACGCGGGAACGCCGCAGTCCGGCGCGGGGACGACAGGGGCCGACGCGGGGCACCGCGGAACACGTCAGGGTGAGGCGTGGAGACGGCGGAATCCGGGACGCGGACGACGGCAGCGTCCGGCGCGGGGCGCGGCGGAGTCCGGGACGGGGCGCGGCGGAGTCCGGGACGGGGCGCGGCGGAGTCCGACGCGGAGACGGCGGCCGCATGCGATGCGGGCCCCGCCCGGGGGCTGCCGTGCTGCCCGGACGGGCCGTCGCTCGTCACCGTGACGCCACCGGGGGCCTTACCCGGACCTCCCCCGGGCCCGACCGGCCTCAGCTTGATCTCACCCGGGGATGAGGCCGTCGTCGCTCAGCAGGTCCCGGACCTCCTCCAGGGTGGCGTCCGCGGAGGGGAGGATCAGGTCGGACGGCTCCAGGGAGTCGTCCGGCACGGGCTCGCCCAGTTCGCGGACCCTGGACAGCAGGGCCGCGAGGGTGCGACGAAAGCCGGGGCCGTCGCCCTTCTCCATTTCGGCCAGGAGTTCGTCGTCCAGCTTGTTCAGGTCGGCGAGGTGGCCGTCGGCCAGCCTCACCTGTCCCTCTCCCATGATCCGTACGATCATGTCGCCCTCCTCGGCGTGGCCCCGGCTGTCGGTGACATGGCTGCCTCGACGCGGCTACTGCTTGTCGAAGCGGGGGGTGTCCTGCGGCTGCCGCTGGTTCCGGCCCTCGCCCGCGCCGCCCTCGATCGCCTGCCGGTCCCCGGACGACCCTCCCCCAGAGCCAATAGCCTGGGAGGTACCCCCAGCCAGCTCCGCCTTCATGCGCTGGAGCTCCAGCTCCACATCCGTACCACCGGAGAGCCGGTCCAGCTCGGTCTGGATGTCGTCCTTGGCCAGCCCGGACGGGTCGTCCAGGGCGCCGGAGGCGAGCAGCTCGTCGATCGCGCCGGCCCGGGCCTGGAGCTGCGCGGTCTTGTCCTCGGCCCGCTGGATGGCCAGGCCGACGTCGCCCATCTCCTCGGAGATGCCGGAGAACGCCTCGCCGATCCGGGTCTGCGCCTGGGCCGCCGTGTAGGTCGCCTTGATGGTCTCCTTCTTCGTACGGAAGGCGTCGACCTTGGCCTGCAGGCGCTGGGCCGCCAGGGTGAGCTTCTCCTCCTCGCCCTGGAGCGTGGCGTGCTGCGTCTGGAGGTCCGTCACCTGCTGCTGGAGCGCGGCGCGGCGCGAGAGCGCCTCGCGGGCCAGGTCCTCACGGCCCAGGGCGAGCGCCTTGCGGCCCTGGTCCTCCAGCTTGCCGGACTGCTGCTGCAGCTGGTTCAGCTGGAGCTCGAGGCGCTTGCGGCTGGTCGCCACGTCCGCGACACCGCGCCGCACCTTCTGGAGCAGCTCCAACTGCTTCTGGTACGAGTAATCGAGGGTCTCGCGCGGGTCCTCGGCCCGGTCAAGGGCCTTGTTCGCCTTCGCGCGGAAGATCATCCCCATACGCTTCATGACACCGCTCATGGGCTTCGCGCGCCCCCTTCTGACGGACTCCAGCTCACAGCTCTGCGACAGAACCCACAGTACGGGCCCTGTGACCATTACCGCACTGTTCGGGAGCGGATACGGTCATCCCCAAGGACGACTGCGTCCGTTTCCGCTCCGGCGCAGGGAGGAGGTTGCCCCCTGAGCGACGGGCGACGGTGGTCGCGACGTCCCCTCTGTCCCCCCTACAGACGATCGGTGTTGCCGGATCGTTCCCCGCGGGACTGGGGTCCATGCGGGTCAAGCCCGTACCCTTGGGTTTTGTGTTCCGTAGCCGTGCCAAGGAAGAGAAGGCCCCGGTCGCCGACAAGGCACCGGTGAGCTTCTCCAAGCAGTCCCGCGACCCGCAGGCCCCCAAGGGCCGCCCCACACCCAAGCGGAGTGAGGCGCGTTCCCAGCGCCGCAGTGTCGCCAACACGTCGATGACGCGCAAGGATGCCGCGAAGCGGCAGCGCGAGGAGCGCCGAGTCCAGTTGGAGCGGCAGCGCCAGGCGCTGGCCAGCGGCGACGAGCGCTATCTGCCGGCCCGTGACAAGGGCCCGGTGCGCCGGTTCGCGCGGGACTTCGTCGACTCGCGGTTCAACATCGCGGAGTTCTTCCTGCCGATGGCCGTGGTCATCCTGGTGCTGAGCATGGTCCGGGTGCCCGCGCTGCAGAACATCGCGCTGCTGCTGTGGCTCGTGGTGATCGCCCTGATCGTGCTGGACTCGGCGGTCAGCGGCTTCCGGCTGAGGAAGCGCCTGAGCGAGCGCTTCCCGGATCAGAACAAGCGCGGCGTGGTCGCCTACGCCCTGATGCGCTCCCTCCAGATGCGCCGGCTCCGGCTGCCCAAGCCGCAGGTCAAGCGCGGGGAGCGGCCCTGAGCGCGACCGCTTTCTCCGAGGATGCCGCGGACGCCTGGCTGAACAAACTGGGTGGGCTGCGTGACGTCGTACGACAGGAACTGGTGGCCCGGCAGCTCGACGAGCAGATAGCCGGGCGGTACCCGGTCGGGCAGCGGCTGCGCGTGCTCGACGTGGGGATGGGCCAGGGCACGCAGGCGCTGCGGCTGGCCCGGGCCGGGCACCAGGTCACCGGTCTCGAACGGGACCAGACGATGATCTCCGTGGCGCGTGCCGCGCTGGCCGCCGAGCCGGAGGGCATCCGGGCGCGGATGCGGATCGTCGAGGGCGACGGCCAGGACACCGGCGTGCACTTCCTGCCGGGCAGCTTCGACGTGGTGCTGTGCCACGGGGTGCTCATGTACATCGAGGAGCCGGACCCGCTGCTCGCGGGGCTGGCCCGGATGCTCGCGCCGGGCGGCCTGCTGTCGCTGCTGGTGCGCAACGGCGACGCGCTGGCGTTGCGCCCGGGACTGTCCGGCGAGTGGCCGACGGCGCTGACGGCGTTCGACACGACGGCGTACCGCAACCGGCTGGGCCTCGAGGTGCGGGCGGACCGCCTCGCCCACCTGACGGCGACCCTCGCCGGGATCGGGGCGCCGCTGCGCACCTGGTACGGCGTGCGGGTCTTCACGGACACGGCGGCGGACGACGCGGAGCCGCCGGCCGACACCGAGACGCTGGAAACCCTTCTGGCAGCGGAGGAACGAGCCGGCCGCACGGACCCCTACCGCGCGGTGGCGGCACTGCTGCATCTGTGCGGGGTACGCGGCTGACGATCCGGGCCTGGCGTCGGCCGCCCGTGCTCGCCGCCCGTTCGGGTGCGTACCGGGAGCCGGGGGTGCGGGGCGTGGAGAGACTCGGGGCATGGATGTCTTTCCCGTGCGTGCCCGTGCCCGTGCCCATGCTTCGCGGTCGGTCGCTGTGCTCGCCGGGCTCGTCTGCTGTGCCGCGGTGCTGTCCGGGTGCCACCCGGCGGCCGACCCGCAGGCGGCGGCCAGCGGGTCGGACACCTCCGGTGGGCCCGACCCCGCCGGTGTCCGGCGGCCGGCCGCTTCGACCGCGGCGAACGACCTGCAGAGCGACTACATGCGGGTGATCAAGAAGGCGCTGCCTTCGGTCGTGCAGATCCAGTCCGGCAACCAGCTCGGGTCCGGGGTCGTGTACGACGACAAGGGACACATCGTCACCAACGCGCACGTCGTCGGGACCGGGAAGACGTTCCGCGTGACCACGGCGAACAGCGAGGCGTCGCTCACGGCCACGCTGGTCTCCTCGTACCCGGACCAGGACCTCGCCGTCGTCAAGCTGGACCGGGTGCCCCACGGGCTGAAGGCGGCCACGTTCGGCGAGTCGGGGAAGGTCGAAGTCGGGCAGATCGTCCTGGCCATGGGCTCACCGCTCGGGCTGTCGTCGAGCGTGACCCAGGGGATCGTGTCGGCGACCGGGCGCACCGTCAGCGAGGGGCAGAGCGACAGCGGCACGGGGGCGACGATCGCCGGCATGGTGCAGACGTCGGCCGCGATCAACCCGGGCAACAGCGGGGGCGCGCTGGTGAACCTGAACGGCCAGGTCATCGGCATCCCGACACTCGCCGCCGCCGATCCGCAGCTCGGCGGCAGCGCGGCGCCCGGCATCGGTTTCGCGATCCCGGCGTCCACGGCGAAGACGATCGCCGGACAGATCGTGCGGTACGGCAAGGTCGTCGACTCCGGCCGGGCCGCGCTCGGCATCACCGGGCGCACCGTCGTCGACGTGAACTACGAGCCCGCCGGGGTCGCGGTGGTGGACGTGAAGTCGGGCGGGGCCGCGGCGCGCGCGGGCATCCGGTCCGGGGACATCATCACCAAGGTCGGCGGCAGGAACATCACCACCATCACCTCGCTGTCGGAGGCACTGGCCGCCGACCGGCCGGGGCAGCGGACGACGGTGACGTACTCACGCGACAACAGCCGGAAGACAGTGGACGTGACGCTGGGCGAGCAGTGAGCGGGGGCGGCCGTCCATCGGCGGCCGCCCGGGCCCCCAGGCTCTACGCCGAGGCCTCGTCCGCGTGCAGGCTCATCGGGCCGTAGATCTCCTTGGCGTCCTCGAACAGCCGGACCTGGTCCGCGCCGCCGTCGGCCAGTGCCTTCCAGTTCTCCCCGATCCAGGACTCGGCGTCGCCCTGCGTGGTGAACTCCTCGGGCTGCACCGCGGGCTGGACCTCCGTCCCGTCGGTCGTCTCGAACCGCCACGTCCATGCCGCCATGTACGCCTCCCTGGTATGAGCACACTGCACAGCGCGGGCCGGACCCGGTCCGGCCCTCTGCCCGCAGCCTAGTGCCGCGGCAGGCGGGCCTCTCGCGAGCTTCCCGCCTGTGCGGTGGATCATGCCCAGGACACGGGATCCGGCATGCGCGCCACGGTCCGGTGGCGGGCGCCGGCTTTCCGCGCCCGTCGCCGGACAGAGCCCGGCCGGATGCGCGCCTCCGGCGGCGGCAGGCGAAAATCGGGTCCGTGGACGTGACTCTGCTCGGCACCGGTGCCCCCGCGGGACTGCCCCGCCCCGACTGTCCCTGCGCGGCCTGCGCGACCGCGCTCGGCGCGGACGCGCGGGCGGCGACCGCGCTGCTCGTGGACGGGGTGCTGCTGCTGGACCTGACCCCCGGCGCGGCGTTCGCGGCGGCGCGGGCGGGGCGTTCGCTGGGCGAGGTGGGGCACGTGCTGCTGTCGCACCCGCACGACGGTCCGGCGCTCGAGGTGCCGGCCGGGCTGCCGCAGCCGGAGCGGGTGCCGGACGGGCGGGAGCTGACGCTGCCGAGCGGGCACCGGGTGCGGGCGGTGGCGCTGGACGCTCCCGGCACCGGGTACGCGGTGACCGGCCCGGACGGCCGGCGGCTGCTGTACCTGCCGCCTGGCGGCGCGCCGGCCGGTCTGGAGGAGGGCTCCGCCGAGACGTACGACATGCTCCTGGCGGACGTGCTGGGGCGCCCCGACGCGTCGGCCAGGCTGCGGGCGGTCGGCGCGGTGGGGCCGGCCACGGACGTCGTCGCGGTCCACCTCGACCACGACGTGCCGCCGGGTGACGAGCTGCGCCGGCGGCTCGCGGCGGCGGGGGCGCGGGCCGTGCCGGACGGTACGACGCTGACGGTCGGGGCACGTGAATCGGACGTACCGGACGTTCCCCGGCGCACGCTGGTGCTCGGCGGGGCGCGTTCGGGCAAGTCGGTGGAGGCCGAGCGGCGGCTGGAGAGCTTCCCCGGCGTGCTGTACGTGGCCACCGGCGGCACCCGCGGCGGGGACACCGAGTGGGCGGACCGGGTGGCGGCGCACCGGGAGCGGCGGCCGGGTTCGTGGCGCACGACCGAGACGTGCGACCTGGTGCCGCTGCTCGCACAGGACGGCCCGCCGCTGCTCGTCGACTGCCTGTCGCTGTGGCTGACGGACGCGATGGACTCCGTCGGCGCCTGGGACGACGCCGAGTGGGCGGGCGGCGGCGAACGCGCCCTGCGCGAACGGGTGACCGCCCTGACCGGCGCCCTGCGCGCCACCCGGCGCACCGTGGTGGCGGTCTCCAACGAGGTCGGCTCCGGCATCGTCCCCGCCACCGCCTCCGGCCGCCGCTACCGCGACGAACTCGGCCGCCTGAACGCCGCGTTCGCCGCCGAGTGCGAACACGTCCTGCTGGTGGTGGCCGGCCAGGCGCTGGTGCTGCGCGGCTGACCCGGTCCGGACGGAGGACCGGCCGGCGTCAGCTCGGGTGGCGGCGGGCGACGACTCGGTAGGTGTTGGAGAGGCCGGGGGCGCGGCGGAAGACGGGCGAGAGGAGCAGGTCCAGGAGCGCCACCGCCTTCACCAGGGGGCCGGTGAGGGCGGTCAGGGCGGTGCGCAGGGTGTGCTGGAGGCCGGTGGGCGGGGTGTCGCGCCAGGGGGCGTCGGCGGCGGGCAGCACATGGGCGAGGAGCAGGGCGGCGGCCGCCGAGAGGTCGCCTGGCCGGTGCGGGGCGCGTCGGTCGGTGACGACGACGGCGCAGCCCTGGGACTCCAGTTCCGCGCGGAGGTTGTCCAGCGGCAGCAGGTGCAGATGGCGCGGCTGGCCGTGCGGCAGCCACCACCGGCCCAGCAGCCGGGCGGACAGGCAGTGCGGGTCGGGCAGTTCGATCAGCAGGTGCCCGCCGGGGCGCAGCGCGGTGAGGGCGCCCCGCAACTCCGCTCGGGGGTCCGGCACATGGGCCAGATGGTGGAAGACGCTGACCACGTCGTAGCGTCCGCGCAGCCGCTCCGCGATGTGCGGGTCGGTCAGGTGCCCGACGTGGGCCTCCTCGACCCGCCCCCGCTCGCGGGCCCGCTCCACGCGCTGGGTGGGGTCGAGGCCGTCGAAGGCGGTGTACGGGAACACCTCCTGCGCCGCGCCGGGGAAGTGGCCGTGGCCCGTGCCGACGTCCAGCCAGCTCTCCGGCTCCCCCAGGTGGCTCATCAGACGGGCGTCGGAGCGGTGCCGGCGGCGGCCGCGGCGGGCCGTGAGCACCGGGTCCGCGAGGCCCGCGAGGCCCGCGACGCTCTCTGGGCCGGCCTCGTCGAAGTCCCGGTGGTAGAAGGCCAGTCCGGCCGCCGTGAGCCGGGGGTTCTGGAACGCGTGGCCGCAGTCGCGGCACTCGTCGACCGCGAACGTGCCCGGCTTGTGCTGGAGCAGGTCCGGCGCGCGCAGCCGGGTGCGCAGCCGCCGGGAGCCGCACCAGGGGCAGTCCGCGCGCGGCGGCTCCTGGAAACGGCCGGTGCCCTGGGCGAGTTCGGCGGCGTAGGCGAGGCGGCGCGGGTCGTAGAACCCCGGGGCGTACGGCAGGGGCGGCATGGGCGGCTCCCGGTGGGTCACTGTGAGAACAAGTCGCTGCAAAGGGAACGTATGGGATCCGGATCTTGGCCGGAAAGACGCCGTACGGGTGTGGTGGCGATGTGGCGCCGTCCGGTGGAATCGGGGCCGGTACTGTTCAGCGAATGAGCTCGCTGAATCTCGACGACTTCACCGATCTGATCGAGCGCCCGGACGGCGGCGTGCGCCGTGACGCCGAGGCGCGCCGGGAGCGTCAGATCGTGCCGCCCGGTGCGCTGGGCCGCCTGGACGACCTGGGTGAGTGGCTGGCCTCGGCGCAGGCCGCCGTGGCGGTGCGGCCGGTCGAACGGCCGAAGGCGGTGCTGTTCGCCGGCGACCACGGCGTCGCGGAACTGGGCGTGTCGGTCCACCCCGCGGGCAGTGCCGAACGGCTGGTACGGGCGGTACTGGACGGCGGCCGGCCGGTGTCCGTGCTGGCCCGGCGGCTCGGCGTGCCGGTGCGGGTGGTCGACATGGCGCTGGACTGCGCGCCCGAGTCGCTGCCCGAGGATGTCGTACGGCACCGGGTGCGGCGCGGCAGCGGGCGCGTCGACGTCGAGGACGCGCTGACCCTGGAGGAGGCGGAGGCGGCCTTCCGGGCGGGTGTGGCAGTGGCCGACGAGGAGGCCGACTCCGGTACGGACCTGGTGGTGCTGGGCGATGTCAGCGTCGGTGGGACCACGCCGGCCGCCGTGCTGATCGCCGCGCTGTGCGGGACGGACGCGTCGGTGGTGACGGGGCGCGGCGGCGAGCCGATCGACGACCTGGCGTGGATGCGCAAGTGCGCGGCGATCCGGGACGCGCTGCGCCGGGCCCGGCCCGTGCTCGGCGACCAGTTGCAGCTGCTGGCCACGGTGGGCGGCGCCGATCTCGCCGCGATGACGGGCTTCCTGTTGCAGTGCGCGGTGCGGAAGCTGCCGGTGATCCTGGACGGCGTGGTGTCGGCGGCGTGCGCGCTGGTGGCGCAGCGGGTGGCGTTCCGGGCGCCGGACTGGTGGCTGGCCGGCCACGACAGCGGCGAGCCGGGCCAGGCCAAGGCCCTGGACCGGATGGCCCTGGAACCGCTCGTGGACCACGGCGTGCGCGTCGGCGAGGGCACGGGCGCGCTGCTGGCCCTCCCCCTGGTCCAGAGCGCCGCCGCGCTGGCCGCGGAACTCCCCGAGCGCCCGGAGAAGCCCTCGGCCGCCCCGGAGCCCGGACCGGCCGAGGCCGCAGCGACCGAGGACGGGCAGGCGGAGGAGAAGACGACCGAGGAGTAGCCGCACGACAACCGGCGCGCCCCTCCCCTGCGCCGACCCCCCGGCCGACACTGCGACCGACACGGCCGGGGGCCGCCGACCACGACACCGGGCACCGGCCGCCGACAACGACCCCGTTCACCGGCCGCTGGCCGTCCGCCACGACATCGGGCACCGGCCGTCGGCCGCCGCCAGGCCCGACACAGCCGGGGGCCGCCGGCCACGACATCGTTCACCGGCCACTGGCCGCTGACAGTCCGCCACGACACCGGACTCCGACCGTCGGTCACGACACTGGGAACCGGCTGTCGGCCACGGCCGGCGCAGGCCGTCGGCCGCCGCCAGGCCCGCCCGGGCACGGCCCGCGGCGCCATGCCCCGGCGCCCCCCGGCTTGGGCGCACCCGTCGCGCACACGCCGCACTGAACGGGCACCCGCCGGCGCCACCCGGCCGGGCCGCCCGCGGCACAACCGTGTGTCCGCGCGGGGCACGGTGATCAGCCACACGACTCCGGGCGCCTCCGGTCGGCGGCGCATCTCCTCGCGCACGGACGGCGGGTGAAAAGGGAGGGTCACCCAGGAGGCGCACATATGATCACTGTTCATGGGAGATGCCCGAATTGCCGTGCGTGAGGAGCGGGTGCCGGTTCGCGTGGCCGAGGCGGGACGGCCGGGCGGCGGGACCTCACGGCGGGCGGCCGCGTTCGCCGTCTGGTACCTGCGGGCGGCCGCGTTCGTCAACTTCCTCAGCGCGGTGTGGGTCTCCCTGGAGCGGGACGTGCGGCGGCACAACCAGGAGGACCTGTTCACGCCGTACCTGCTGACCGCCGGCTTCGCCTCCGGCGTGTTCGCCGCCTTCCTGGCCATCACCATGCGGCGGCGCAAACGGGCCGCCTGGATCCTGAACCTGGCCCTGTCCGGGGCGTTCCTCGTCCTGTTCGCGTTCACCATGACCTTCCCGGAGATCCGCGGCTCCGCGCAGAACTGGATCTCCCTGGCCCTCACCGCCGCCTTCGTCGCCGCGCTGCTGCTCGGCCGCCGCGAGTTCTACGCCAAGGGCGACCGCGCCAACCCGCGGCTCGCCGCCGCCGTCGGCCTCGGCGGACTGCTGGTCGCCTCGCTGCTCGCCACGCTGCTGGTGACGGTCACCAACCAGGCGCCGGACGCGGCCCGTTCGACGTACCTCCAGCGCTGGCACTACGGCACGCTGCGGCTGGTCTCGGTCGCCGCCTCCGAGGCCCGCTTCCCCGGCATCGACACCCCGAACTGGGTAAACGTGTCGATCAACGTGCTCTCCACCGTCCTTGTCCTCGCCGTCCTGTACGCCGCCTTCCGCTCCCGCCGCGCCGTCGACCCGCTCACCGCCGACGACGACGGACGGCTGCGGGAGCTGCTGGCCCGGCACGGCGAGCGCGACTCGCTCGGCTACTTCGCGCTGCGCCGGGACAAGAGCGCGATCTGGTCGCCGACCGGCAAGGCGGCCGTCGCCTACCGCGTCCTCGGCGGGGTCAGCCTGGCCTCCGGCGACCCCATCGGCGACCCGGAGGCCTGGCCCGGCGCCATCGAGGGATGGCTGGCCGAGGCGCGGGCGCACGGCTGGATCCCGGCCGTGATGGGCGCGAGCGAGGAGGCCGGCACGGTGTACGCGCGGCACGGCCTGGACGCCCTGGAACTGGGCGACGAGGCCGTGGTCGAGGTCGACGGCTTCACCCTGGAGGGGCGGGCCATGCGCACCGTGCGGCAGGCCTACAACCGGGTCGGTCGGGCCGGGTACTCGGTGCGCGTGCGGCGGCACCAGGACATCCCCGCGGACGAGATGGCGTACCTGACCGACCGGGCGGACGACTGGCGGGACGGCCCCACCGAACGCGGCTTCAGCATGGCGCTCGGCCGGCTCGGCGACCCGCGGGACGGGCAGTGCGTGATGCTGGAGTGCCATGACGCCCGCGGCGAGCTCAGGGCGCTGCTGTCCTTCGTGCCGTGGGGGCCGCACGGGCTGTCCCTGGACGTGATGCGGCGCGACCGGCACGCCGGCAACGGACTCATGGAGTTCATGGTCCTCGACCTGCTGCGCCGGGCCCGCGAGTTCGGGATCACCCAGGTCTCGCTCAACTTCGCCGTCTTCCGCTCGGTCTTCGAACGGGGGGCGCGTCTCGGCGCGGGACCGGTGCTGAGGCTGTGGCGATCGCTGCTCGGACTGTTCTCCCGCTGGTGGCAGATCGAGTCGCTGTACCGCGCGAACGCCAAGTACCGGCCCATCTGGGAGCCGCGGTTCCTGCTCTTCGAGAAGAGCGCGGACCTGCTGCGCATCGGCCTCGCGGCGGCGCGCGCGGAGGGGTTCCTGGAGGGGCCGCGACCGCCGAAGTGGCTGCACCGAGGGCACCTGGAGACGCACGGATGACCGCACTCGCCCGCCGGGCCCGCGCCGAATGGGAACTGCTGTACGCCACCGTGCGCGAGCCGCTGCTGAGGCGGCGCCTGCGGGCCGTCCCGATGACCGCCGCGGCGGTGAGCCTGACGGCGGTGCTCCATCTGGTGCAGAACCAGTCCTGGGGCTACGGCCTGGTGCAGCACCTCGGGGCCGTACGGGCGGAGGAGCCGCTGTGGCTCGCGCTGCTGCGCACTCCCCTGTCGTTGTTCGTGCCGGCCCTCGACCTGCCGGTGTGGGGGGCGCTGGCGCAGGTCCTGTGCGTGTTCGGCATCGCCGAGATCTGCCTGGGCCGGCCGCGCACCCTCGCCGTCGCCTACGTCGCCACCCTCTCCGGAACCCTGTACGCGCGCGTGGGCGTCGCCCTCGGCCCGGACCACCCGCTCGGCCTGCCCGGCACGGACGCGCAGGTGGTGGACACCGGCCCGTCGGCGGCCGTGGTGGGTCTCGCGGTCTACGTCGGCTGCCGCTACGGCGCGTACGTCACGGCGGGCGCGGTGGCCGCGGCCATGGCGCTGGAGGTCGGCCTGAAGCAGAACCTGGCCGGCAAGGAGCATCTGGCGGCGATCGCCGGGGTGCTGCTCCTGTGCGCGCTGTCGGCGGCCCGACGCCGGGCGCCGCACGCCGGGGCATCATCCGCGTCGGAGAAGGCGCCGTCCGCGTCGGTGAAGGGGCCGTCCGCGCCCGGCGAGGTGTCATCTGCGCCCGGGCAGGCGGGCCGGCTGCTGGTCCGGTTTGCCGGCGATCCAGTCCTGGAACGCCCGGCGGGGGCCCGACCAGCGGCGGTCGTGCCGGTCGGCGCGCCGGCCGGCCCGGGCCAGGGCGCGGGGGCGGCGGCGGTAGAAGCGCCTGGCCCAGTAGGAGTCGGGGCGGGCCAGGCGGATCGCGCCGAACAGCGCGAGGAACGGAATGATCACGCCGAACAGCGCGATACGGCCCTTGCCCTTGCTCAGGGCCACGAGGGAGAAGAGGAAGTTCACGACCACGCTGGTGATGACCGCCCCGCGGTCCTGCAGCTCGGCCTGCGACAGATCGTTGACGCCGAACGGGGAGAAACCGGCGAGCACCAGGCCGACCAGCGCCGCGGTGAGCACCACGACCTCGACGCTCTTGCGGCCCGACTCGGTCCAGTAGACGTCGTCCAGGTGCAGGATCAGCGCGAACTCGTCCAGCACGAGGCCCGCGCCGACGCCGAAGACGACCGCGAAGGCCGCCGTGCCGATCTGGTGCCGGCCGCTGCTGGCCACCACGCCGAAACCGCCGAAAATGGTCAGCACGACGCCGGGCACGGCGTGGTGGATGTGCAGCCCGCCGGCCTTGACGTTGCGGAAGGGGCCCTTGCCGGCACGGATCAGGCGAGTGATCACCCGGGTGACCACGAAGGTCAGGACGAAGGCGGCCAGGGCCAGGAGCAGGGGCAGCTTGCCGGGTTCGACGATGTTCCGCTCCAGCCAGTGACCCATGTATGCAGTGTGCCGCCTTGTCCGGTCGCCCGCCCGCCCGCCGGCGGCCCCGCGCAGGTCCCGTAGTCTGCGCGCGTGTTCAGGATCCCCACGTCGCACGGGCCGCGGTTCGCCTTCGGCACCCTCACCGTCCTTCCGGTCAGGGTGACCCGCTGGGACCGCGGGGCGGCACGCGGCGGGATGCTCTGCGCGCCGCTCGCAGGGCTCGTGGTCGGGGCCGCGGCGGCGGCCGTGGGACTGCTGCTCCTACTCGCCGGCGCCGGCGCGCCGCTGGCCGCCGTCGGCACCGTCGCCGTACCGGCCGCGCTGACCCGCGGTCTGCACCTGGACGGGCTCGCCGACACCGCGGACGGGCTCGGCAGCGCCAAGCCCGCCGAGGACGCGCTGCGGATCATGAAGCAGTCGGACATCGGCCCCTTCGGGGTGATCACGCTCGTGTTCGCGCTGCTCGCCCAGGCGGCCGCCCTGAGCCGGGCCTACGACGGCTCCTGGGCCCGCGGCGCGCTCGCCGCCGTGGTCTCGGCCACGGTCGCCCGGCTGGCCCTGACGCTGGCCGCCCGCACCGGGGTGCCGGCCGCCCGCCCCGACGGGCTGGGGGCCGCGGTGGCGGGAGTGGTGCCGGTGCCGGGCGCGATCGGCGCGGCCCTCGTGGTCACGGCGGCCGCCACGGCGGCGGGCGCGTTCCTCGGCGCCCACGTCTGGGTGCTCACGGCGCTGGCGGTGGTCGCCGCCCTGGCCGCCTCCGAACTCCTCCTGCGCCACTGCACGCGCCGCTTCGGCGGAGTGACGGGCGACGTCTTCGGCGCGCTCGCCGAGACGGCCGCCACCACCGCCCTGGTCTTCCTGGCCCTGCGCTGAGCGGTCCGGCTCAACAGGTCCGGCGCCACACGCCCAGTTCGTACTTCTTCAGCAGCGAGCTGAGCCTCAGCCGGCCGGACTGCGCGCAGAAGCTGCTGGTCGGCAGCTCGTACTCGGCGTGGAACACCGCCTTGCCCGCCGCGACGAAGGGCTTCAGCGCGGCGCACTCGCCGTACTGGGCGCACTGTTCGTTGACCGCGAAGTCGAAGTCGGCGACCAGCTGAGGGATCTGGTCCAGGTCGTTCTTCAGGCCCACCGCCATGCCCCTGTCGTGGGCCAGCTTCGCCACCAGGCGGTTGTAGCGGAGCTGGTCGGCGGCGGTCAGCGGAAAGCCGGTGCGGTTCTTGTAGCCGTCCATGTTGTCCGGCTCCACCGCGTCGAAGCCCTTCTCGCGGCACATGTCGAGGCGGGCCGCCATCAGCGGTTCGAGGACGTCGGTACGGCGGATGTCGAGCCAGCGCTCGCCCTTCCAGCCGTTGCCCCGGCCGAGGACGGAGGCCGGGAACTTCTTCGCGTCCGGGCGGAACTCCTCCCAGGCGCCGGTCGAGACGTAGCAGATCACCTTGCGGCCCTCGCGGTGCAGCCGGGCGACCGTGGCCGCCGGGTGGTCGAAGCCGTCGATGTCGTAGACCTCGGCCGGTACGGAGGTGTCGAGGCGGCCGCTGAGCTGCCACTGCCAGCTCGTGCCCGGACGCGGCTGCCAGCGCGCGGCGGCCGGGCGGCCCGCGGCGTCGCCACCGCCGTCGCCGTCCGGGCGGGCGGCGCAGCCCGCGAGCAGCAGGAGTGCGGCAGTCGGCGCGAGAACGCGCGGGATCAGTGCTCTCAACGGGCGGGCTCCTGGGTGGCGTGACGGACGTACGTCCGACGATCTTCTCCGATTGCCTTGCCGCGCACGTCGGTTGCCCGCCCGGCGGGCGGTCGGCGCCTCGCCCCGCGGCCGTCACGCGCCGGTTCCGGCCACGGTGCCGGAACCGGCATGTGACGGCGACGCCTCCCCCGGGTGAACACCCGCGGGAGTGTGCGATCCCGTGACGCGCGTAGGCTCGTGCCGGGTGTTTGCCTGCCCGGGTGAAGACCGCACCGTATGAAGGACTTATGGTCGGGCCCGGTCGACCCACCCGAATTCGGCCAACCACCTTTCACAGGGAAGCGAGATTTCACCACCGTGACTGCTCTCACTCTCAGCACCACCGCGGCGCCCGGCCTGGAGGCCGACGCGATCGTCGTCGGTGTCGCCAAGGACTCCGGATCACAGTCCGGGGACCTGGTCGTAGCCCCGGGCGCCGAGGCCGTCGTCGAGGCCTACGACGGCAAGCTCGCCGACGTCCTGGGCACCCTCGGCGCCTCCGGTGCCGAGGGCGAGGTGACCAAGCTGCCCGCGCCGTCCGGCTTCAAGGCCCCGCTCGTGCTCGCGGTGGGCCTCGGCCCCCGCCCCGAGAAGGACTCCGGCTACGACGCCGAGGCGCTGCGCCGGGCCGCCGGTGCCGCCGCCCGTGCGCTCGCGGGGACGGAGAAGGCCGGCTTCGCGCTGCCGGTGGCGGACGCCGCCGCTGCCGCCGCGATCGGCGAGGGCGCACTGCTCGGCGCGTACTCCTTCGACGCCTACAAGGAGAACGGCAAGGACGCCGGGGCCCGCAACGGCAAGGCCCCGCTCGGCGAGGCCGTGCTGCTCGGCGGCGCGTCCGACGACAAGGCGTTCAAGGCGGCCGTCGAGCGCGCCACCGCCCTGTCCGAGGAGCTCAACCGCGCCCGCGACCTGATCAACATCCCGCCGAACGACCTGAACCCGGCCGCCTTCGCCGCCGTCGCCGAGGAGGCGGCCAAGGAGCACGGCCTGAAGGTGCAGGTGCTCGACGAGAAGGCGCTCGCCGAGGGCGGCTACGGCGGCATCCTGGGCGTCGGCTCCGGCTCGGCGTCGGCCCCGCGGCTGGTCAAGCTGTCGTACACCAGCCCCAAGGCGAAGAAGCACCTGGCCCTGGTCGGCAAGGGCATCACCTACGACTCGGGCGGCATCTCGCTCAAGCCGGCCGGCCACAACGAGACGATGAAGTGCGACATGAGCGGTGCCGCCGCCGTGTTCGCCGCCGTCGTCGCCGCCGCGCGGCTCGGCCTGGAGGTCAACGTGACCGGCTGGCTGGCGCTGGCCGAGAACATGCCCTCCGGCTCCGCCACCCGCCCCGGCGACGTGCTGCGCATGTACAGCGGCAAGACGGTCGAGGTGCTCAACACCGACGCCGAGGGCCGGCTCGTCCTCGCGGACGCGCTGTGGGCCGCCTCGCAGGAGAACCCGGACGCGATCATCGACGTGGCCACGCTGACCGGCGCGATGGTGCTGGCGCTCGGCAGCCGCACCTTCGGGATCATGGCGAACGACGACGCGTTCCGCTCCGCCATCCACGAGGCCGCGGAGGAGGTCGGCGAGGAGGCGTGGCCCATGCCCCTGCCGGAGCACCTGCGCAAGGGGATGGACTCCCCCACCGCCGACCTGGCCAACATGGGCGAGCGCATGGGCGGCGGTCTTGTCGCCGGTCTGTTCCTGCGCGAGTTCGTCGGCGAGGGCATCACGTGGGCGCACCTCGACATCGCGGGCCCGGCCTTCAACGAGAGCGCTCCGTTCGGCTACACGCCGAAGGGCGGCACCGGGTCGGCGGTCCGGACGCTGGTGCGTCTCGCCGAACTCGCCGCCGCCGGCGACCTCGGCTGAGTCAGCCCTCGCCTGAGTCAGGCCGCAGCCGAGTCAGACCTCGGCTGAGCCGGATTCACGGCCGTCGTCCGGTCCGCCGGACGACGGCCCTGCCGTGTGGGCGCCTGCCGCGCCCGCGCGGCGCGGCCGTGACCGCGCCCCTCCTCCTCGGCCGGCGGTCCCCCCGGAGGCTTGTGGACGTGGCCTGTATCACACTCCAGCCCCGCGTCTCGTTCACTCCCGACAAGTGCGAAGATGGGCGTCGGCAGGACAGGGCCCCCACCGAAGGGCCGAAACTCAAGCGGCCGGACACCAGCCGCCAGCCGGTCACCGACGACCGGCGTACGGCGCACATGCATGGAGGACGTGACGTGGCGAACGACGCCAGCACCGTTTTCGACCTAGTGATCCTCGGCGGTGGCAGCGGTGGTTACGCCGCGGCCCTGCGCGGGGCGCAGCTGGGTCTGGACGTCGCCCTGATCGAGAAGGACAAGGTCGGCGGTACCTGCCTGCACCGGGGTTGCATCCCCACCAAGGCCCTGCTGCACGCCGGTGAGATCGCCGACCAGGCCCGCGAGAGCGAGCAGTTCGGTGTGAAGGCCAGCTTCGAGGGCATCGACGTGCCCGCCGTCCACAAGTACAAGGACGACGTCATCTCGGGCCTGTACAAAGGCCTGCAGGGGCTCATCGCCTCCCGCAAGGTGACCTACATCGAGGGCGAGGGACGGCTGTCCTCCCCGACCTCCGTCGACGTCAACGGGCAGCGGGTCCAGGGCCGCCACGTCCTCCTGGCGACCGGTTCCGTGCCGAAGTCCCTGCCGGGCCTGCAGATCGACGGCAACCGCATCATCTCCTCCGACCACGCCCTCGTCCTGGACCGCGTGCCGAAGTCCGCGATCATCCTGGGCGGCGGTGTCATCGGCGTCGAGTTCGCGTCCGCGTGGAAGTCCTTCGGCACCGACGTCACGATCGTCGAGGGCCTGAAGCACCTCGTCCCGGTCGAGGACGAGAACTCCTCGAAGCTGCTGGAGCGCGCCTTCCGCAAGCGCGGGATCAAGTTCAACCTGGGCACCTTCTTCCAGAAGGCCGAGTACACCCAGGACGGCGTCAAGGTCACCCTGGCCGACGGCAAGGAGTTCGAGGCCGAGGTCCTGCTCGTCGCCATCGGCCGCGGCCCGGTCTCCCAGGGCCTGGGCTACGAGGAGGCCGGGGTCGCCATGGACCGCGGCTACGTCCTCGTCGACGAGTACATGCGCACCAACGTCCCGACCATCTCCGCCGTCGGTGACCTGGTCCCGACGCTCCAGCTCGCGCACGTCGGCTTCGCCGAGGGCATCCTGGTGGCGGAGCGTCTGGCCGGTCTGAAGACCGTTCCGATCGACTACGACGGTGTTCCGCGGGTGACGTACTGTCACCCGGAGGTCGCCTCCGTCGGCATCACCGAGGCCAAGGCCAAGGAGATCTACGGCGCGGACAAGGTCGTCGCCCTGAAGTACAACCTGGCGGGCAACGGCAAGAGCAAGATCCTCAAGACCGCGGGCGAGATCAAGCTCGTCCAGGTCAAGGACGGTGCCGTGGTCGGCGTCCACATGGTCGGCGACCGCATGGGCGAGCAGGTCGGCGAGGCCCAGCTGATCTACAACTGGGAGGCGCTGCCGGCCGAGGTGGCCCAGCTCATCCACGCCCACCCGACCCAGAACGAGGCGCTCGGCGAGGCCCACCTGGCCCTGGCCGGCAAGCCGCTGCACTCCCACGACTGACGCCTCACGTCATCGGGCGCGACGACACAGACTTCCGTAATTCGTTAGGAGCAACCGAAACCATGGCGGTTTCCGTAACCCTTCCGGCGCTCGGCGAGAGCGTCACCGAGGGCACTGTCACCCGCTGGCTGAAGGCCGAGGGCGAGCGCGTCGAGGCCGACGAGCCGCTGCTCGAGGTCTCGACCGACAAGGTCGACACCGAGATCCCCTCGCCCGCCGCCGGCGTGCTGGCCTCCATCAAGGTCGCCGAGGACGAGACCGTCGAGGTCGGCGCCGAGCTGGCCGTCATCGACGACGGCTCCGGCGCCCCCGTGGCGGCCCCCGCCCCGGCCGCCGCCGAGGCTCCGGCCCCCGCCGCCGAGCCCGCCCCGGCCCCGGTGGCCGAGGCCCCGGCCGCCCCCGCCCCCACCCCCGCCGCTGCGGCCGCCCCCGCGGGCGCCGGCGCCTCCGGCACGGACGTGGTCCTGCCCGCTCTCGGTGAGTCCGTCACCGAGGGCACCGTCACCCGCTGGCTGAAGTCGGTCGGCGACTCCGTCGAGGCCGACGAGCCGCTGCTCGAGGTCTCCACGGACAAGGTCGACACCGAGATCCCGGCGCCCACCTCCGGTGTGCTCCTGGAGATCGTCGTCGGCGAGGACGAGACCGCCGAGGTCGGCGCCAAGCTCGCCGTCATCGGCGCTCCCGGCGCCGCTCCGGCTCCCGCCGCGGCCCCGGCCGCCCCGGCCCCGGCTGCCGCCCCGGCTCCGGCTCCGGCCGCTGCTCCGGCACCGGCCCCCGCGGCTCCGGCAGCCCCGGCCGCTCCGGCAGCCCCGGCCGCTCCGGCAGCCCCCGCCGCTCCGGCTCCGGCTCCGGCCGCCGCCAAGCCCGCGGCACCGGCTCCCGCGCCGGCCGCGCCCGCCCCGGTCACCCCGGCCCCGGCTGCCGCTCCGGCCGCCGCCCAGCCGACCGACGAGGGCGCGTACGTGACCCCGCTGGTGCGCAAGCTCGCCGCCGAGAACGGCGTCGACCTGGCCGCCGTCAAGGGCACCGGCGTCGGCGGACGCATCCGCAAGCAGGACGTGCTCGCCGCGGCCGAGGCCGCGAAGGCCGCCGCCCCGGCAGCGGCCGCTCCGGCCGCCGCACCCGCGAAGAAGGCCCCCGTCCTGGAGGTCTCCCCGCTGCGCGGCCAGACCGTGAAGATGCCGCGGATCCGCAAGGTCATCGGCGACAACATGGTCAAGGCGCTGCACGAGCAGGCCCAGCTGTCCTCGGTGGTCGAGGTCGACGTGACCCGCCTGATGCGCCTGCGCGCCCAGGCCAAGGACTCGTTCGCGGCACGCGAGGGCGTCAAGCTCTCCCCGATGCCGTTCTTCGTCAAGGCCGCCGCCCAGGCGCTGAAGGCCCACCCGGTCATCAACGCCAAGATCAACGAGGCCGAGGGGACCATCACCTACTTCGACACCGAGAACGTCGGTATCGCGGTGGACTCCGAGAAGGGCCTGATGACCCCGGTCATCAAGAACGCCGGTGACCTCAACGTCGCCGGTATCGCCAAGGCCACCGCCGACCTGGCGGGCAAGGTCCGGGCCAGCAAGATCACTCCGGACGAGCTGTCCGGTGCGACCTTCACCATCAGCAACACCGGTTCGCGCGGCGCGCTGTTCGACACGATCATCGTGCCGCCGGGTCAGGTCGCGATCCTCGGCATCGGCGCCACCGTCAAGCGCCCGGCCGTCATCGAGACCGAGGAGGGAACGGTCATCGGCGTCCGCGACATGACGTACCTGACCCTCTCCTACGACCACCGCCTGGTGGACGGCGCCGACGCCGCCCGCTACCTGACGGCGGTCAAGGCGATCCTGGAGGCCGGCGCGTTCGAGGTCGAGCTCGGACTCTGACCCCACCACCAGGGATCCAGCACCACGACGCCCCCGTCCGGAACCTTCCGGGCGGGGGCGTCGCGTTTGCCGTTTCTTGGCCATGACGGGGTGTAAGTCTCGTCTCACCTGCACGAAAGCGCCCGTATGCGCCCTACCGCGAGACGCCGACGGCCGTATTGTCTAAACGTCGAACGCCCCCCGGGGGCCCGTGGGTCCCCCCTTGAAGGAGCCCTCCATGACCGCGCCCGTCGTCCACTCGCTGCGCGAACAGATCCGCGAGCACATCGTGGAGGGGATCGTCAGCGGGCGCTGGAAGCCGGGCGAGCGGATCGTGGAGCGTCGGATCGCCACCGAGCTGGAGGTCAGCCAGACGCCGGTGCGGGAGGCGCTGCGCGAGCTGGAGTCGCTGCGGCTGATCGAGTCGGCGCCGAACAAGGGCGTGCGGGTGCGCAACCTGACCGCAGCCGACCTGGAGGAGAGCTACCCGGTCCGGGCCGGCCTTGAGGCCATCGCGGCGGAGCTGGCGGCCGAGCGGCTGGCGGCCGACTGCTCGGCCCTCGAACCGCACGTGGCGGCGCTCTACGAGGCCGACCTCAGGTCCGACGGCACCGGCCAGGTGCGGCACACGGTGGCCTTCCACCGCGAGCTGGTCCGCGCGGCCGGCAACTCGGTGCTGCTGCACACCTGGGAGGGCCTGGGCATCGAGGTGTTCACCGCGCTGTCGATCCGCTGGCTGGGGACGGTCCAGCAGTCGTACGCGGAGGAGCACGAGGAGCTGGTGCAGGCGTTCAAGCGGCGGGATCCGCGGATCGCCGACCTGGTCAAGTCACACGTTCTCGGCTGCGCGCCGCGACCGTGAGGCAGTCGAGCACCTGTACGCTCACCTGGGAAAACCCTTCGAAAATGCGGCACCGCGTGCCCGTTTCGAAGGCACCGGGTGCCGACTTTCTCGAAATCGAAGGGTTTCACCCGGGAAATCTTTGATCGATCATCGATCAGGGGGTTACAGTCACCGCTGGGCTTCCACCAGAGCCTCACGCCCTGTCCTGCCAAAGACCTAGGGCACCCCCGAACCCTTACCGATGAGGGAACCCCCTTCGACTGAGGAAGGCGGCGACATGACCGACCCCAACGCCATCCAGCCGAGCGAGCTCGACCAGCTCCCGGACCGCGACCCCGAGGAGACCGCCGAATGGCAGGCCTCCCTGGACGCCGTCACCCAGGCGGCCGGGCCGCACCGTGCCGCGTATCTGATGCGCCGTACGCTGGAGCGCGCCGAGGGCGCCGGCGTCGTCCTGCCCAAGCTTCTTGAGACGGACTACGTCAACTCCATCCCGACCGCCGCCGAGCCAACCGTCACCGGTGACGAGGCCATGGAGGCCCGGATCACCGCGTGGAACCGCTGGAACGCGGCGGCGATGGTGACCCGCGGCAGCAAGTACGGCGTCGGCGGCCACATCGCCACCTTCGCCTCCGCGGCCTGGCTGTACGAGACCGGCTTCAACCACTTCTTCCACGGCAAGGAGGGCGACGGTTCCGGCGACCAGCTGTACATCCAGGGCCACGCCTCCCCGGGCATCTACGCCCGCGCCTTCCTCGACGGCCGGCTGACCGAGCAGCACCTGGACAACTTCCGCCAGGAGGCCGGCGGCAACGGCCTGCCCTCCTACCCGCACCCGCGCCGTCTGCCCTGGCTGTGGGAGTTCCCGACGGTGTCGATGGGCCTCGGCCCGATCTCCGCCATCTACCAGGCCCGGTTCAACCGCTACCTGACCAGCCGCGGCATCAAGGACGTCTCCGACTCCCACGTCTGGGCGTTCCTCGGCGACGGCGAGATGGACGAGCCGGAGTCCACCACGGCGCTGACGCTCGCCTCCCGCGAGGGCCTGGACAACCTGACCTTCGTCATCAACTGCAACCTCCAGCGCCTGGACGGCCCGGTCCGCGCCAACTTCAAGATCGTGCAGGAGCTGGAGGCCCTCTTCCGCGGCGCCGGCTGGCACGTGATCAAGACGCTGTGGGGTTCCGCCTGGGACGAGCTGTTCGCCCTGGACACCACGGGCGCGCTGGTACGCCGGCTGCGCGAGGTACCGGACGCGCAGATCCAGACGTACCAGACCCGCGACGCCGCCTACATCCGCCAGGACTTCTTCGGGGCCGACCCGGCGCTGGCCGAGATGGCGAAGCTGCTCAGCGACGACAAGATCACCGAGTGCTTCCACTTCTCCCGCGGCGGTCACGAGGCGCGCAAGGTCTTCGCCGCCTACAAGGCCGCCCTGGAGCACAAGGGCGCCCCGACGGTGATCCTCGCCCAGACGGTCAAGGGCCACACCCTCGGCACGGGCTTCGCGTCGAAGAACGCCAACCACCAGATGAAGAAGCTCTCGGTGGACGAGTTCAAGCAGATGCGCGACCTGCTGGAGCTGCCCATCGCGGACAGCGCCTTCGCCGACGGCCAGGTCCCCTACGGCCACCCCGGCGCCGACTCCCCCGAGGTGCGCTACCTCCAGGAGCGCCGCGCGGCCCTCGGCGGCCCCGCCCCGGCCCGCCGCGTCCATCCGGTCGCACCGCTGCCCGCGCCCGCCGACAAGGCGTTCGCCGCGTTCGACAAGGGCTCCGGCTCGCAGAACGTGGCCACCACCATGGCGTTCGTCCGCCTGGTCAAGGACCTGGTCCGCGACAAGGAGACCGGCAAGCGCTGGGTGCCGATCGTCCCCGACGAGGCGCGCACCTTCGGCATGGAGTCGCTGTTCCCCTCGCTCGGCATCTACTCGCCCAAGGGCCAGACGTACGAGCCGGTCGACCGCGACCAGCTGATGTACTACAAGGAGGCCAAGAACGGCCAGATCCTCAACGAGGGGATCACCGAGGCCGGTTCCATGGCCGACTTCATCGCCGCTTCGTCGTCGTACTCGACGCACGGCGAGGCGATGATCCCGTTCTACATCTTCTACTCGATGTTCGGCTGGCAGCGCACGGCCGACCAGATGTGGCAGCTCGGCGACCAGCTCGGCCGCGGCTTCCTGGTCGGCGCCACCGCGGGCCGCACCACCCTCACGGGTGAGGGTCTGCAGCACGCCGACGGCCACTCGCCGGTCATCGCCGCGACCAACCCGGCCGCGCTGAGCTACGACCCGGCGTTCGCCTACGAGGTCGCGACCATCGTCAAGGAGGGTCTGCGCCGTATGTACGGCCAGGCCGAGCCCGGCGAGGACCAGGACGTCTTCTACTACCTGACGGTCTACAACGAGCCGCTGCCGCAGCCCGCCAAGCCGTCCGCCCCCGCCATCGACGAGGGCATCGTCAAGGGCCTGTACCGCTTCAACACGGCGGAGTCGGCGGGTCTGACGGTCCCGGCGAACGCGCCGCGGATCCAGCTGCTCGGCTCCGGCACGGCGATCCACTGGGCGCTGAACGCCCAGCGGATGCTGGCCGAGGAGTGGGGCGTGGCCGCCGACGTGTGGTCCGCGACCTCCTGGGGCGAGCTGCGCCGGGACGCCATGGAGGCCGACGCGGCGCTGCTGCGCGGCGAGGAGCGGGTGCCGTACGTCCGCCGCGCGCTCCAGGGCGCCGAGGGCCCGGTCCTCGCGGTCTCCGACTACATGCGCCAGGTCCCGGACCAGATCGCGCAGTGGATCGAGCAGGACTACACCTCGCTGGGCGCCGACGGCTTCGGCCTGTCGGACACCCGCGACGCCGCCCGCCGCCACTTCGGCGTCGACGCCCAGTCGATCGTCGCCGCCGCCCTGGCCCAGCTCGCCCGGCGCGGCGAGGTGAAGGCCTCAGCGGTCAAGGAGGCCCGGGAGAAGTACGGCCTGTGAGGCACAACGCGTGAGGGCGAAGGGGTACGGCCGCGGCCGTACCCCTTCGTCGTTTCGGTGTTCGCCGCCGCCTGCCCCGGCATGATGGCCGTATGCGTGCCGCCCGTCTGATCAAAATGGTGCTGCTGCTCCAGTCGCGGCCCATCATGACCGCCGCCGAGCTCGCCCGTGAGCTGGAGGTGTCGGAGCGGACCGTCACGCGGGACGCCCAGGCGCTGTCGGAGGCGGGCGTGCCGGTGTACGCCGACCGGGGGCGGGCCGGGGGCTACCGGCTGGTCGGCGGCTACCGCACCCGGCTGACCGGCCTCGACCGCGGTGAGGCGGAGGCGCTGTTCCTCAGCGGTGTGCCGGGTGCGCTGCGGGAGATGGGACTCGAGGACGCTGCCTCGGCCGCCCGGCTGAAGGTGTCCGCTGCCTTGATGCCCTCCCTGCGCGACGCCTCCCGTACGGCGGCGCAGCGCTTCCATCTGGACGCGCCCGACTGGTTCCGCGAGCCGAAGACGCCCGAGCTGCTGCCGGCGGTCGCGGAGGCGGTGTGGGACGACCTGCGGGTCACCGCGCGCTACCGGCGCGGCGAGGAGGAGACCGTACGGGAGCTGGAGCCCTACGGTCTCGTGCTCAAGGCGGGCGTGTGGTACGTGTGCGCCCGGGTCGTGGGGCCCGGCTCCTTCCGGGTGTACCGCGTGGACCGTTTCACGGCCGTCGACGCGGGCGCGGGGACGCGTTTCGAGCGGGACGACGGCTTCGAACTGCCCGTCTTCTGGGACGAGCGGGCCGCGCAGTTCGCGCGGTCCGTGCTGCGCGCGGAGGTGGTGGTGCGGCTGTCCGAGGAGGGCGTACGGCGGCTGCCGCACGCCGTGGGGCCGGTACCGGCCCGGGCGGCGCTGGAGGCCGTCGGGGCCGCGGCCGGCCGCGACGGGCGCGGGTGGGTGACGGTGACCCTGCCGGTGGAGTCCGATGAGGTCGCCCACGAGCAGCTCACGGCGCTCGGGCCGGAGGCCGAGGTGCTGGCTCCCGAGGCGCTGCGGGAGCGTTTCGCGCGCGATGCCGAGCGGCTGGCGGCGCTGTACCGCCCCTGACGGCCCCGCGCACTCCGCGTGCGTCGCCCGGCGCGAGGGCCGATGCTTGAAGCCGTGATGGACGAGACGGAGTTCTGGGAGCTGATCGACGGCAGCCGCGAGGCCGCCGAGGGTGATCCGGAGGAGCAGGCCGACCTGCTCGTCGAACGGCTGCTGGGCTGCGACCCCGAGGTGATCCTGGACTTCGCCCGTCACTTCGAGGCCCGGTACAACCGGGCCTACCGCTGGGATCTGTGGGGCGCCGCCTGGGTGCTCCTGGACGGTGCCAGCGACGACGCGTTCGACTTCTTCCGGTGCTGGCTGATCGGCCAGGGCCGGGAGGTGTTCGAGGGCGCCCTGCACGACCCGGACTCGCTGGCCGAGCTGCTGGACGACTTCGACGAGGAGGTCGACGGCGACGGCGAGGACCTCGGCTACGCGGCCGACGAGGCCTACGAGCAGCTCACCGGCACGGTCGCCCCCGACCTCGGCATCCCGCCCGCCCCGGTGGAACCGGAGGGCACCCCCGTCGACTTCGAGGACGACCGGGCGCTCGCCCTGCGCTATCCGAAGCTGTGGGACCGGTTCCGTGAATAGCTCCTCCAGGCGCCTCCGGGCACCCGAGGCCCCGCCGTGACGCCCCGCCCACGAGGGCGCGGCGCGGCCGTTCAGGGCGCGGGCGGCGCGGCCGCGCGGCTCCGCGCACAACAGGCGTGCGCCCGCTGCCGGGCGGTTCCGGTCCGCCCGCGATGTGCGCTCTGCCACCTGGTGGAACCATCGTCCTGGTCCAGGACGTTTCTGTGGGTACACGCACACGTGGCCGGTCCCCGGATCCACGCACGCGTGGCTGATCACTGGGCCCGTCCCGTGCGTATGTGGGGATCCGAGGAGAAAGGCGGCCCGAGTGGACCTGCTCGACCTGCTGTTGGTGCTGGTGATCCTCGTCTACGCCGCGTCCGGCTACCGGCGGGGACTCGTGGCCGGCTGTGTCTCGCTGGCCGGTTTCGTCGGCGGTGCCGTCGTCGGCGTGTGGATCCTGCCGTGGGTGATGGACTTCGTCACGCGCGGGACGACCACGGCGACGGTCACCGCCGTGCTCACGGTGCTGGTGCCGGCCGTGGTGGGGCACGAGCTGGCGGGCCGTCTGGCGCTGCGGCTGCGGCGCGAGCTGGACCGCGGGCCGCTGCGGGTGGCCGACGGCATCGGCGGGGCCGCCGCCAACACCGTGGCGGTGCTGATCGTGGCCTGGGTGGCGGCGAGCGTCCTGGCCGCCTCCTCGACCCCGGTGGTGACGACGGCGATACGCGACTCGCGGCTGCTGGGCGCGGTCCAGAACGCGATGCCGGACACCACCCCGGCCTGGTTCTCGCGCGCCACCTCCGCGCTGACCGAGGCGGGCTTCCCGCAGGTCTTCAACCCCTTCGAGAACGAGCCGGCGGCGGGTGTCGCCCGGCCCACCGGGGACAGCGTCACGGAGAACGCGACGAACGCCGCCCGGTTCAGCACGGTCAAGATCGAGGGCGCCGCCGGCAACCAGGGCCGCGAGGGCAGCGGCTTCGTGTACGCGCCGGAGCGTGTGATGACCAACGCGCACGTGGTGGCGGGCATCGACGACCCGGCCGTACGCATCGGCGGCGTCGGGCGGTCGTACCGGGCACGGGTGGTGCTGTTCGACCCGCACCGGGACGTGGCCGTGCTCTACGTCCCCGGGCTGAACGCCCCCGTGCTGCGGTTCGACGACACCGCCGCGCGCGGGGACTCGGCGGTGGTCGCGGGATATCCGCAGGACGGCGACCTGAACCTCCAGGCGGCGACGGTCGCCAACCGGATCCGGGCGACGGGCCAGAACATCTACAACAGCGGCACGGTCACCCGGGAGATCTACTCCATCCGCTCCACGGTCCGCCCAGGCAACTCCGGCGGTCCGCTGCTGACCACGGACGGCCGCGTGTTCGGTGTGGTCTTCGCCCGCTCCACCTCCGACGACGAGACGGGATACGTCCTGACGGCGGAAGAGGTCGCCCCGGACGCGCAGAGCGCGGCACACGCGACCGCGCCGGTGGACACGGGCCGCCTGGTCACCTCGTGAACCCGGGTACTCCCGGCTCGGGCCGCTCGGGCTCGGGCCGCACGGGCCACGCCTTTCGGCTCAGGGCTCCCGGCTCACAGGAAGCGGCCCATGAAGACGTCGTCGACGTAGGCGCCGTCCAGGTGGAACTCCTCCGGCTGGACGCCCTCCACCACGAAGCCCTCGGACTCGTACAGCTTGCGGGCGGGGGTGTTGTGGCCCAGCACCCGCAGGGTGATGCGGCGGGCGCCCCGGCGGCGGGTCTCCTCGACGGCGGCGCGCAGCAGGGCGCGCCCCACTCCGCTGCCGCGGGCCTCCTCGGCCACGGCGAGGCCGCGGATCTGCCGGACGTGCGCGTTGGACGCCAGTTCTGTGGGGAAGCCGAGGCGGATGTATCCGACCAGCCGGCCGTCGAGTTCGGCGACCAGGTGGTCGCGCGGCCCCGACCGGTGGCTGAAGAAGGGCTCGTAGGGCCGGCACGGGGCCGGGCTGACCGCGTGCGTCGTGGACCAGGTCCGGCGGTCGAGCCGGCCCAGGCCGTCCTCGTCGTCGGGGGTGGCGTGGCGTATGACAGGTACCGGCATGGCGGTCACTCTACGGCGCGGGCCGGCCCGGTCCGCCGGGATTTCCGTGGCGGGGCGGGCAGGATGGGCGCATGGAACGTTCGCGAATCGCGGTGGCCGGCGCGTCCGGTCTGATCGGCAGTGCCCTGGTGCGGTCCCTGGTCGCGGACGGGCACGAGGTGGTGCGCCTGGTGCGCCGTTCGGCCCGCGGCGCGGACGAGGTCCGCTGGGACCCCGCCGGCCGGTACGTGGACACGGCGGGGCTCGCCGGATGCGACGCGGTGGTCAACCTGGCGGGCGCGGGCGTGGGCGACCACCGGTGGACGCGGGAGTACAAGAAGACGATCCGGGACAGCCGGGTGCTCGGCACGGCGGCGCTCGCCGAGGCCGTCGCCGCCCTGGACACTCCCCCACGGGTGTTCGTCGGCGGCAGCGCGATCGGCTACTACGGCGACACCGGCGAGCGCGCCGTCGACGAGGAGGCGCCGCCCGGGGACGGTTTCCTGCCACAGCTGTGCGTGGAGTGGGAGCAGGCCGCGGCCCCCGCGCGGGAGGCGGGCATCCGGACGGTGTTCGCCCGCACCGGGCTGGTGGTGGCCCGTGAGGGCGGGGCGTGGGGGCGGCTGTTCCCGCTGTTCAAGGCCGGGTTGGGCGGGCGGATGGGAGACGGGCGGCAGTTCTGGTCGTTCATCGCGCTGCACGACGAGGTGGCGGCGTTGCGCCATCTGCTGGACACCGCGAGCCTGTCCGGGCCGGTCAACCTCACCGCGCCGCAGCCGCTGACGAACCGTGAGATCACCGCGGCCATGGGCCGGGTGCTGGGCCGGCCGACGCCGTTCCCGGTGCCGGCGCCGGTGCTGCGCGCGGTGCTCGGAGAGATGGCGGGCGATGTGCTGGGCAGCGCGCGGGTGGTGCCGAAGCGGCTGCTGGAGTCGGGGTTCTCGTTCGCCTTTCCGGGGATCGAGGACGCCGTCCGTGCGGCGCTGTGACGCCTGTGACCGCTCGCCGTGCCACCCTGCGATCGCAGCTACGCCACTTTGCGACCGTGTGCGACCGCCGTGCGACCGTGCCCTGTCGATGCGCGACTGTCCCTGACCGTGCGCGGCCCTAATCTCGACGCGAACTCGGGTATTCCTGACGCCGGTCGCGGGCATCACCGCCCCACCGGCCGCGCAACCTCGAGGAGGGGCACGTGCTTGAGCCCGCGTATCAGGCTGACGTCGTCGTCGTGGGAGCCGGGGTCGCCGGGCTCGCGGCAGCGCATCGGCTGACCAGCGCCGGAGTGACGACCGCGGTACTGGAGGCCGCCCCTTACGTGGGCGGCCGCATGTCGACCGAGAAGGTCGACGGGTTCCGGCTCGACCGGATCGGACAGCTGCTGAACACGTCGTATCCCCAACTGGCCCTGAGCCCGGGGCTCGACGCGCTCGTGCTGCGTCCGTTCGCGCCGGGGGTCCTGCTGCACAACGACGGACGGCGTTTCCGCGCGGGTGCTCCGGCACACGGCGGTAGCGCGAGGAGCGCACTTCACGTAGTGCGCGCCCTGGCGAGCGCCCCCCGCCCGCCGGTGCCCCGGGCGGCCGTTCCCCGGCCGTCGGCTCCCGGCTCGTCCGTCCCCCGCTCGTCCGCCGCGCCCTTCTTCGAGGGTCCGCCTCCCGGACGCCGCGGGATCGGCGCGCCGCTGCGGCTGCGTGCCGCGCTCGGCCGGATCGCCGCCACCCCGGTCGAACGGCTGCTGTCGCGACCGGAGTCGACCGCCCGGGAGGCGCTGGCCGCCCGCGGTCTGCCCGCCCGCACCGTCGACGGCTTCCTGCGTCCGCTGCTCGCGGCCCTGTTGTACGACCCGGAGCTCACCACGTCCAGCCGCAGCGCGGACCTCGCCCTGCACTCCTTCGTGAGCGGCCGGCTGTGCCTGCCGGAGGGCGGTGCCGAGGTCCTGCCGGAGCTGCTCGCGCGCACCCTGCCGCCCGGCACCGTGCACACCGGCGTACGGGTCACCTCGGTCTCCACGACCGCGGTGACCACCGCCGAGCACGGCGTGATCCACTGCCGGGCCGTGCTGGTCGCCACCGACGCGCGCGCCGCGGCCGAACTGCTGCCCGGGCTGCGCGTGCCGGACTTCCACCCGGTGACGGTGGTCCACCACACGACCGACGAGCCTCCGGAGACGGGCGCGTACCTGCTGCTCGACGCGGACCGCGGCGGCCCGGTGGCGCACACGGCGGTGGTCAGCCGCGTCGACCCCGCCCGCGCGCCCGCCGGCCGCGCCCTGGTGTCGTCGACGGTCCTGGGCGTGCCCCCGGCCGACGTCGACACGGCGGTACGCCGCCATCTGTCCCGCCTCTACGGCACCTCCACGGCCCGCTGGGAGACGCTCGCCGTGCATGACACCCCGGAGGCCGTCCCCGCCATGCGCCCGCCGCACGATCCGCGGCGCCCGGTGCGGCTCCTTGCGGGCCTGTACGTGTGCGGCGACCACCGGGACACCAGCACCGTCCAGGGGGCGCTGCACTCGGCCCACCGGGCCGCGGCGGCCATCCTGGGCGACCTGGGCGCCGGACGCCCCATGCACCGCGCGGACCCGGCGGCAACGGCCCCCCGAGCAGCCGCCTGAGCCGACGCCCGCCCCAAGAGGCCCGACGCCCCCGCCGGGCCTCCACCCCAACCACCCCGCCCCGGGCCGCAGCCCGGCACCACCGACCCTGCCCCGGGCCGCGGCCCGGCACCACCGCCCCCATCCCGGGCCACAGCCCGCCGCCACCGCCCCCACCCCGGGCCGCAGCCCAGCATCACCGGCGGACCTCAACCCGGCACCACGCCCTGCCCCGGCCGCGGCCCAGCCCCACCGCCCCGGACCTCAACCCGACGCCACCACCCCGCCCCCGACCTCAGCCCAGCGCTGCCACCCTGTCGCGGTAGCCGCGTACCGGGGGTGCGTCCCTGTACGGCTCCAGGCGGCGTTCGAAGTCCTTGACGTACTCCACCGCCCGCACCGAGCGCATGTCGGCGGCCTGGGTCGCGGCCTCGGCGGCCAGGCGGCAGGCCTGGTCCAGGTCGCCGAGACCCAGGCGGGCGGTGGCCAGGACCACCCGGCAGAACAGCCGGCTGCGGGCGTGGGCCGGGGCGCGGAGCTGGAGGGCGCGCTCGGCGTGCTGGGCGGCGGCGCGGTACTGCTGGAGATCCCGGTGGCAGTGCCCGGACTCGTCCGCCAGCTGGGCCTCGTCGAAGCGGCCCCAGGAGGGCACCTCGTCCCCGGGCCTGGCCGCCTCCAGGCAGCGCTCGGCGCGCACCAGGGACGCCGTGCAGGCGCGCACCTCGCCCAGCACGCCGTGCCCGCGCGCCTCGGCTGCGTGCAGCAGCGCCTGCACCGCGGGCGGGGCCGAGCCGCCGAGCCCCTGCTGGGCCACCCGCGCGAGCTGCACGGCCTCCCGCCCGTGCCCGAGGTAGACGGCCTGCCGGCTCATGGTGACCAGCACATACGCGCCGTAGGCCCGGTCGCCCGCGGCCTGGGCGAGCCGCAGCGCCTGCACGAAGTAGCGCTGGGCGAGCCCGTGCGCGGCGATGTCGTACGACGTCCAGCCGGCGAGCCGGGTCAGGTCGGCGGCGGCGCCGAACAGCCGGCGGCCGGTCTGCTCGCCGTAGGTGCCCCGCAGCATCGGCTCGCACTCGTGCTCCAGGTAGCGCACGAGGGCCTGGCGGGCGTGGCCGCCGCCGTACAGGTCGTCGAGGGTGCGGAACAGCTCGCCGACCGAGCGCAGGGCGGCGATGTCGCCGCCGGTGACCTTCAGGCCCGCTGCTCGTCCGGCCGGGGCGCGTTCGGTCCGGACGCGCTGTTGGGGCATGCCGGGCACCGAGGGGTCGGGCACGCCGAGGGCGGGCCGCTCCGGGCGCCCCTGGACGGGCACCCGGGCGGCCGGTGGCGCCTCGACGCGGGCCACCCGGTCGTCGGCCCGGCCGATCAGCCAGTCCCGGCTGGGCACGACGAGCCCCGCCGGGGTGAAGGCGATCCTGCGCAGCTCGGCGTGGCTGCCGCAGTCCTTGCGCCACAGCCCGCCGACGATGTCGACGGCCTCCTCCGGGGTGGCGGCGAACTCCAGCCCCGCGTACACCGGGGCGCAGGCGTCCAGACCGAGGTCCTGCGCCGTCAGGCGGCGGCCCAGGCGCCGGGTGAAGACCTCCGCGATGAGGGCGGGCGTGGTCCCCCGCGGCTGCTGACCGCGCAGCCAGCGGGTGACCGACGTCTTGTCGTATCTCAGGTCCAGGCCGTGTTCGAGACCGAGCTGGTCGACGCGACGGGCCAGACCCGCGTTGGAGAATCCCGCTTCTGCGATGAGCGCGGCGAGCTGGCGGTTGGGAGTGCGCTGCGCGGGTCGTTCCGTCATCTGCGGTGCGGTCTCCTGCCTTTCGGGCAGCCACGCGGCCGCGTGGTGCCCGGATTGCCTGTGAGCAGCCCTTATGGCCTCATGAACGGCGCGAATGTAGCGGAGAGTGAGCAACTGGCCGCAGAGTTTGACCACCATTCATCCGATCGTGTGAGGATTGCCCGCGGAGCTGACGCGTTCCGGCCGGACGTACAGTTGCGTGGGCACGTTTCGTGCCTTACGACCTTCCAGGGAGGCGTTCGCCGTGAGTGAGCTGCGGTTCGTCCGCATGGGATTCGGTGCCGAGGCCGTGGACTACGTCCAGGCCTGGGACGAGCAGCGCCGGGTGCACGCCGCCCGGTTCGCGGACGAGGTCCCCGACACCGTGCTGCTTCTGGAGCATCCCCCGGTCTACACGGCCGGCCGGCGGACCGAGGACAGCGAGCGCCCGCTCGACGGCACACCCGTCATCGACGTGGACCGCGGCGGCAAGATCACCTGGCACGGTCCCGGCCAGCTGGTCGGCTACCCGATCCAGAAGCTGCCCCGCCCGGTGGACGTGGTCGCCCACGTGCGCCGCCTGGAGGAGGCACTGATCCGCGCCTGCGCGGACTTCGGCCTGGAGACCACCCGCGTCGAGGGGCGCAGCGGCGTGTGGGTGCTCGGCGACCCGGTGGAGCAGCGGCCCTCCCTGGGCGGGCTGTCCCTGGACTTCGACCCGCGCCTGGCCGACGACGAGTTCGACCCCCGGCTGAACGGCCCGGAGTACGCCCCCTCCAACGCCGGCCAGCGCCGCGAGGACCGCAAGATCGCGGCGATCGGGATCCGGGTCGCCAAGGGCGTCACGATGCACGGCTTCGCGCTGAACGTGAACCCGGACAACAAGTGGTTCGACAAGATCATCCCGTGCGGCATCCGGGACGCGGGCGTCGCCTCGCTGGCGGCCGAACTGGGCCGGGACGTCACGATCGAGGAAGTACTGCCGGTCGTCGAACGGCACCTGCAGGACGTCCTGGAGAACGCGGACCTGAAGCCGCGGGAGATCGAGCGGGCCACCGCCTGACCGTGACCTGCCGGGGGGAATGATCCCTCAGGCCCGCAGGTTGGCCTCACCGACGGGGCACAACAAGCACGGGCGTACCCTGGTGTACGCCGAAGAATCGAAGCTACAGGGAGCCGGTCGTGTCCGCAGTCGCACCCGACGGACGCAAGATGCTGCGCCTGGAGGTCCGCAACAGCCAGACCCCCATCGAGCGCAAGCCCGAGTGGATCAAGACCCGGGCGAAAATGGGTCCCGAGTACACCAAGATGCAGAACCTCGTGAAGAGCGAGGGCCTGCACACGGTCTGCCAGGAAGCCGGCTGCCCGAACATCTACGAGTGCTGGGAGGACCGCGAGGCGACCTTCCTCATCGGCGGCGACCAGTGCACCCGGCGCTGCGACTTCTGCCAGATCGACACCGGCAAGCCCGAGGCCCTGGACCGTGACGAGCCGCGCCGCGTCGGCGAGTCCGTGGTCACCATGGACCTCAACTACGCCACCATCACCGGCGTCGCCCGCGACGACCTGGAGGACGGCGGCGCCTGGCTGTACGCCGAGACCGTGCGCCAGATCCACCAGCAGACGGCGGACCGCGAGGACGGCCGTACGAAGGTCGAACTGCTCGCCCCGGACTTCAACGCCGTCCCCGAGCAGCTGGCCGAGGTCTTCGACTCCCGCCCCGAGGTCTTCGCGCACAACGTCGAGACGGTGCCCCGGATCTTCAAGCGGATCCGCCCCGGTTTCCGCTACGAGCGCTCCCTGAAGGTCATCACCGAGGCCCGCGACTTCGGCCTGGTGACCAAGTCCAACCTCATCCTCGGCATGGGCGAGACCCGCGAGGAGGTGGTCGAGGCACTCAAGCAGCTCCACGACGCGGGCTGCGAGCTGGTCACCATCACCCAGTACCTGCGCCCCTCGGTGCGCCACCACCCGGTGGAGCGGTGGGTCAAGCCGCAGGAGTTCGTGGAGCTGAAGGAGGAGGCCGAGCAGATCGGCTTCTCGGGCGTGATGTCGGGTCCGCTGGTACGGTCCTCCTACCGCGCCGGCCGGCTGTACCGGATGGCCGTCGAGAAGCGGGGCACGTACATCGCCGCCCAGGCGGTCTGACAGGGCTGACCCTCCGTCACCGCTCCCGCCCCACCGGCGAGCCGAGAGTGTGTGAAATCGGGCACAAGAGCCTACTATCGGGTAGTGGCCGATACGACGCGGTCCTGACCGTCGCCGCAGATGAGCGTCACGGACAGGGCCGCGTCAGCCTTTCGGACCGCGGCCGCAAGGCTTCATCGGTGTTTGACCGTCCGGTCACGCCCTGGTAACACCAAGCAGTGACCCTGGACTCACACCCCGTACACCAAGAGCCGTCATGAGGGGGACCTCCCATGCAGGCCGTGCACGTTCGTGCCACCGCGATCCCGTCCTTCACCGTCGCACTGCGCGCGGTCGAGTCCCTGCTCATGAGCAGCGGCCAGCGCACCGCCCGCCGCAACGCCTGGAACTCCGTCCTGGAGGACCGCCGCCGGGCCAAGGACCGCGTCGAGGCGCAGCGGGTCCTCGACCAGTTCCCCGCCGTCGGCCCCTGACCGCTCCTCCCCCACCCCCTCCCACCTGCTGCCCGGTGCCCGTAAGGGCACTGCCGTCGTGGGCCGCTCCGGGAGACACGTAGACTTCGTGGCATGGCGAGGAAGGACAACGCAGCCGAGGCTGCCAACCCCGGGCGACTGAAGCAGATCGCTCTGACCTACAAGATGACCCGCAAGGCCGACAGCAAGATCGGTCTGGTACTCGCGGGTGTCTTCATCATCACCTTCGGTGTCCTTCTCGGGATCGGCTTCGCGATCGGTCACCCGGTCTACCTCGGCATCCTGGGCGTGCTGCTCGCCTTCCTCGCGACGGCGATCATCTTCGGACGCCGGGCCGAGACCGCCGCGTTCGGGCAGATGGAGGGCCAGCCGGGCGCCGCCGCGGCGGTCCTGGACAACGTGGGCCGCGGCTGGACCACCACTCCGGCGGTGGCCATGAACCGCAGCCAGGACGTGGTGCACCGCGCGGTCGGCAAGGCCGGCATCGTGCTGGTCGCCGAGGGCAACCCGAACCGGGTGAAGTCCCTGCTCGCCGCCGAGAAGAAGAAGATGAACCGGATCGTCGTGGACGTCCCGGTGCACGACGTGATCGTGGGCGACGGCGAGGGCCAGGTCCCGCTGAAGAAGCTGCGCACGACCCTGCTGAAGTTCCCGCGCGTGCTGACCGGCCCGCAGGTCACCTCCACCAACGACCGGCTGCGCGCCCTCGGCGACCTGATGAGCAACATGCCGGTGCCGAAGGGTCCGATGCCCAGGGGCATGCGGATGCCGAAGGGCGGCCCGAAGGCCCGCTGACACCGCTCAGACACCTCCTACGACGATGGGGGCGCCCGGAGACCACTCCGGGCGCCCCCATCGTCGTAGGAACACCTCTCGGCGTACGACGCCTCGTCGTACGCGTGCTTCTAGATGCGGACCTCCACCGTGCCCGCCAGCCGGTCGTGCAGGCCGCGGCCGTCGCGGTCCCAGATCAGGGCGGGAACGGCCAGGCACAACAGGACCGTGCGCAGCAGGGCGCGCAGCGGCTGGACGCGGCCGGTGGCCAGGGCGACCACACGCAGGCCGAACAGGCGCTTGCCGGGCGTGAACCCGATCGTGCCGACGGTGAGGACGCCCAGCGCCAGGAAGATGAGCAGCGCCCAGTTGCTGGTGGCCTGGTGATAGCCGTGCGTGATCAGGCCGTAGGCGATCCACAGGCACAGCGCCCAGTCGACGGCCAGGGCGCCGAGCCGCCGTCCCGGACCCGCGATCGAACCGGCTCCCTGCTCCGGCAGCCCCAGCTGCTGACCGCGGTGGCCGAAGTCCGCGCCGGCGTCCTCCATGGCCGCGCGTGGGCCGGACAGCCATGATCCCATTGCTTGCCTGTTGTCCACCCGACCACCGTACTGCGACGCTGGAATCAGGGGGGTCGGCGGGGTGTCCGCGACCGTGACCGCCACCCGAGCCGGTTAACTTCAGCGAAACAAATGGGTCACGCCCGGGAAATCACCCGTCCCTAGGGTCGAGCTCAGCGTGTGCCACCGCACCGGCCGCACCAACGATCTACCACCCCGGCGGGACGGTCGGGAGTAGGAGGAGCTGGATGTTCCAGAACGCCGACGAGGCCAAGAAGTACATCGCGGACGAGGACGTCAAGTTCATCGACGTGCGGTTCTGCGACCTGCCGGGCGTCATGCAGCACTTCACGTTGCCCGCCGAGGCGTTCGACCCCGACGAGGAGCAGGCGTTCGACGGGTCCTCGATCCGCGGCTTCCAGGCCATCCACGAGTCCGACATGTCCCTGCGTGCCGACCTGTCCACCGCGCGGGTGGACCCGTTCCGCCGGGACAAGACCCTCAACATCAACTTCTTCATCCACGACCCGATCACCGGTGAGCAGTACTCCCGTGACCCGCGGAACGTGGCGAGGAAGGCCGAGGCGTACCTGGCGTCCACCGGGATCGCCGACACCGCGTTCTTCGGCCCCGAGGCGGAGTTCTACGTCTTCGACAACGTCCGGTTCCGGACCGCCGAGAACGAGTCCTTCTACCACATCGACTCCGAGGCGGGCGCCTGGAACACCGGCGCGCTGGAGAACAACCGCGGCTACAAGGTCCGCTACAAGGGCGGCTACTTCCCGGTCCCGCCGGTCGACCACTTCGCCGACCTGCGTGCCGAGATCTCCCTGGAGCTGGCGAAGAGCGGTCTGCAGGTCGAGCGCCAGCACCACGAGGTGGGCACCGCCGGCCAGGCCGAGATCAACTACAAGTTCAACACGCTGCTCGCCGCCGCCGACGACCTCCAGCTCTTCAAGTACATCGTGAAGAACGTCGCCTGGCGCAACGGCAAGACGGCGACCTTCATGCCGAAGCCGATCTTCGGCGACAACGGCTCGGGCATGCACGTGCACCAGTCGCTGTGGAGCGGTGGCGAGCCGCTGTTCTACGACGAGGCCGGCTACGCGGGCCTGTCGGACACCGCCCGCTACTACATCGGCGGCATCCTCAGGCACGCCCCGGCGCTGCTCGCGTTCACCAACCCGACGGTGAACTCGTACCACCGCCTGGTGCCGGG
Source organism: Streptomyces sp. NBC_01788 (assembly GCF_035917575.1). Lineage (GTDB taxonomy): Bacteria > Actinomycetota > Actinomycetes > Streptomycetales > Streptomycetaceae > Streptomyces. Next base: position 2,435,787 of record NZ_CP109090.1, read on the forward strand.
CTTCGAGGCCCCGGTGAACCTGGTGTACTCGCAGCGCAACCGCTCCGCCGCGATGCGCATCCCGATCACCGGCTCGAACCCGAAGGCCAAGCGCGTGGAGTTCCGCGCGCCGGACGCCTCCGGCAACCCGTACCTGGCCTTCGCGTCGCTGCTGCTGGCCGGCCTGGACGGCATCAAGAACAAGATCGAGCCGGCCGAGCCGATCGACAAGGACCTGTACGAGCTGGCGCCCGAGGAGCACGCCAACGTCGCCCAGGTCCCGACCTCGCTGGAGGCCGTCCTCCAGGCCCTGGAGGCCGACCACGAGTTCCTGCTCCAGGGCGACGTGTTCACGCCCGACCTGATCGAGACGTGGGTCGACCTCAAGCGCACGAGCGAGATCGCCCCGCTGCAGCTGCGTCCGCACCCGCACGAGTTCGAGCTGTACTTCGACGTGTGATATCGCCCCAGGTCGGAGCGGGCTTCCGCTCCCCTGGGCCGCCTGTGGGCCGTCGGCCGTGCTCTTCCTCGTCCGGAGGGGCACGGCCGACGGCCTTGTTTCAATGCGTCGCCGGGATCAAGGACCCGGCACCCGAGTCCGTCAGCCGGTCGCGCGGATTCGGTAACTGACGGCGTCGTAGGGGAAGTCGCCCTGCCCGAGGGTGCCCGTGCGGTAGTACACGTCACCCGTCCGGCCCGGGGCGCCGGTCGTGCAGCCCTTGTTGAAGAAGACGTCCACGGACTGGTTCGACGCGGCGAAGAAGGATCGGACCGGGGCGGTGAGTTCCTGGCACACGTCGACCTTCTCGAGGTCGAGCTGGACGGCCGTTCCGGTCTGGTCGGCCCCCTTGTAGAAGGTGATGCTGCCGAGCGTGGCGGCCTGCGCCTGGCCCGCTCCGGCCAGACACAGGGCCGCGGCGGCGGTGGCGACGGCGACCCTGCTTCAAATTACTTGAGTGTTCAACAACAAAGAGAGAGGTAATCCAGCCAGGATCGTCAACGCCTCGAACGCCAGGGACCCGGGAACACCGGAGGGCCGCCCCCCGGTGCCGGGGGGCGGCCCTTGGTCGTGGTGCCGTCAGCGGACCACGACCACCACCGGGCCACCGCCGAATCCGTAGCCGCCGTAGCCGCCGTAGCCGCCGTAGCCGCCGTAGCCGCCGTAGCCGCCGTAGCCGCCGAAACCGCCGTAGCCGGGGCCGAAGAAGCCGCCGCGGCCGAAACCGCCGCCGCACCAGCGGGACCACCAACCGCAGCCCCAGCCGCCGCCGTGGGTGAGGCTGGTGGAGGCGGTGGAGACATGAACCGGAGCCGCAGCCGGGGTCGCTGCCGAGGCCGTGCCCGCCGCACCGAGGGCGGTGCCGGCCGCCATCAGGACACCGACGGCGGACATAGCGAAGAGACGCCTTGCACGCTGTGCTTTCATGGGAATACCTTCCTTTCCATCCCCTCGTGCGGGTTCGGGCACGAGAAGAATGGCCGCGGCCGCAGCCGGAAAGGGTTCGGCGGCGCGGTCGTAGGTGTTGCCGCGTGGGTACAGGCGGCAGGGCCCGCGCGGTCGCGCTGTCAGCCCCGTGAGCAGGGTCTTTGGTCGACGCCGGCCCTGTTCCCGGACCGCCGCCCTCACCCATAGAGGCTAGCTTCCCGGCGGGCGCGCAGCATCTCGAGCGATCGCCTCACAGCGACGATCGCTTCACAGCGCTCACGTGGTCAGGGGATGATTCCTCGTCGGCATCAAGGACGGATAAGGACCGGAGAGGTAACGGGGATGACCGAGCACGACGACCTTGAGCGGGAGTTCGATCACCGGTGGGCGCGTGCCGCCGAGCACAAGGAGCCGTCCGCCCGAGCCCGGATGCTCGCCGCGCGCTGGAAGGACAACCCGCCGGGGCCGGTCCCGTTCCGCGCCGCCCCGGACCCGGTCGCCCCGCGCCGCTCCCCGTGGATATCCACGGTCCTGGTACTCGGCTGCGTCGCCGCGGTGATCGCGCTGCTTGGCTACGGCCGTACACACGGCTACCTCTGAGGCCTTTCGCCGAGTCCCGGGGCCTGCGCGCGCTCACCCCGCGCGCACACGGGGTCACAGGCGGCTTTTGCCGGTCCTGGAGCTGATCAGGACCGCTTCATGGGCATCCGCAGGTGCACACTGGATGGCGGGACGAGTGCCTGACTGCGGGGTGATGCAAGATGCAGAGCCGCTTCCGGAGCGACCGACGGCTGACGGTGCGCATGGGGGTCACGCTGTTCCTGCTCGGGTTGCTCTACGTGGCGTTCGTGGCCGTGCTGATCGTGCTGCTGAAGTCCTGGGTGCTGGTCGTGGTGATCGCGGCCTGCGTGCTCGGCGCCCAGTACTGGTTCTCCGACCGGATCGCCCTGTTCGCGATGCACGGCCAGGTGGTGGAGCGGGAGGAGTATCCCCAGCTCCACGCGGTGGTCGACCGGTTGTGCGCCATGGCGGACATGCCCAAGCCCACCGTCGCCGTGTCCAGCATGGACATGCCGAATGCATTCGCGACCGGGCGGAACCCGGACAACGCCGTGGTGTGCGTGACCACGGGGCTGCTGCGGCGGCTGGAACCGGCCGAGCTCGAGGGCGTGCTCGCGCACGAGCTGTCGCACGTGGCGCACAAGGACGTCGCCGTGATCACGGTGGCCTCCTTCCTCGGGGTGGTCGCGGGCCTGGTCGTACGGTTCGCCTTCTACTCGGAGCTGTTCGGCGGGCGCGGGCGCAAGGACCAGAACACCCTTGCCCTGTTCGCCATGGTGATGGGCGTCTCGGCGGCCGTGTACGCGATCAGCTTCCTGCTGATCCGGGCGCTGTCCCGGTACCGGGAGCTGGCCGCGGACCGGGCGGCGGCGCTGCTGACCGGCCGGCCCTCGGCGCTGGCCTCCGCGCTCACCAAGGTGACCGGTGACATCGGCCGGATCCCGTCCGAGGACCTGCGCACCGCACAGGCCTTCAACGCCTTCTACTTCACTCCGGCGCTGGGCGCCGAGCCCGGCATCTCCCGGCTGTTCTCCACCCACCCGACCCTGGAGCGGCGGCTGGAGGAGCTGGCGCGGATCTCCGCCGAGCTGGGTGAGGCCGCGACGCCGGGGAAGGCGGGCTGAGGATGGGGCTCCTGGACATTCTGCTCGGCCGCACCAAACCCGCCCTGCCCGACCTGGACCAGCTGTTCGGGCTGCCGTCGGCGGCCCTGACCCTGGAGGCGGCGGCCGGCTTCACCCCGACCGGGCAGGGCGCGGTGTGCTTCGCCACGGTCGAGGGCGCCGCCTTCGAGCAGACGCACCGCGAGGTCCAGGCCCTGCTGGACGCGGACGCCGACCGCGAAGGGCCGCCCGTCGAGCTGTCCCAGGACTCCTACGGCTACTCCTGGCTGGTCTCCCGCCGCAGCCCGGACCAGCTTCCGGATCTGGTCAACGATCTGCACGCGGTGAACAGCGCCATGGAGGTCAACGGCTTCGGCCCGCAGCTCCTGTGCTCCCTGGCCGGCTTCCACGACGACGCCGACCGGCGGCTGGCGCTGGTGTACCTCTACAAACGGGGCACCTTCTACCCGTTCGCGCCACTGGCCGGCCAGGCGCAGCGGCGCGACAACCCGCTGGAACTCCGGGTGAAGGCGGCCCTGGCCGACGACCTGCGCATCGAACAGGACCTGAGCCGCTGGTTCCCGGTGTGGGGCGCCCCCGGCCTGTGACCGCGGCCCCGGCGCAGGAGCGGTGCCCACTGCTCCGGTGTGGCCGGATGGCCACGATCCGTGCGGGCGCCGTGAGTGAATGGCGGGATGAGCGAGCTCTCCTCCTTCGGCCACGACCACGACGGCGAACGGCTCAACGTCGTGTACGGCGGCGACGGCAGCGCGGACCTGCCCACCGTCGTGCTGCTGCACGGTGCGGGCAACGGCGATGCGCGGCGGCTGCTGCCGCTGCTCGCCGAGTTCGTCGCCCGTGGCTGCCGCGGTGTCGCGTTCGACTTCTCGGGGCACGGGGAGAGCACCGGCGCGCTGCGGGAGTTGAGCCTGCGCCGGCGCTTCGAGCAGGCGGTTGCCGTGATCGACGCCCAGGTGCCGGCGGGCGGTCCACTGATCCTGGTGGGGTTCAGCATGAGCGGCCAGACGGTGGCCGACCTGGCCCGGCACTACGGGAAGCGGGTGGTGGCGCTCGGCCTGTGCGCGCCGGCCGTCTACGCCGACGAGGCCTGGGACGTGCCGTTCGGCACGGGGAACGGACGGTTCAGCGAGATCATCCGCCGGCCCGGCGGCTGGCATGCGGCCTCCGCACTCGACGTACTGCGCGCCTACGAGGGCCGGGCGGTGCTCGCCGTGCCCGGCACGGACACCGTCATCCCGCCGGCCGTCACCGAGGCCGTCCAGGACGCGCTGAGCACCCGCGCCCAGTTCACCCGCCTCGAACTCCCCGACGCCGGACACAAGCTGGGGCTGTGGCTCCGCGACCACGCCGGCGACCGGCGGGACTTCGTGGACGCGGTGCTGACGGGGCTGGGCGAGGGCGGCTGGACGGCGACGAACGCGTGGGTGGCCAAGCAGCTGCCGCAGGACCGCACCGTACGCGGCACCACCCTGCTGCGCGGCGGCTCGAGCTCGCAGATGCGCGCGCTCGCCCTCGACGACGGCACCGGCCTGGTGCTGCGGACCTTCGTCAAGCCCTTCTTCCGGCGCCACGCGCCCGGACTGCTCACCCGCGAGGCCGCCGTCCTGGGCCTGCTGGCCGGCCGGGACGGCATCCCGGCGCCGGCGCCGGTCGCCGTCGACGCCGACGGCGAGCACTGCGACCACCCCTCTTTGCTGATGTCGCAGCTCGCGGGCCGGGCGCGGGTCGACGACGAGGACTTGGCCGCGCGGCTGGACCTGCTGGCGGCGCAGCTCGTACGGATCCACGGTGTCGTGCCGGACGAACGCCCGCGGCGGTACCAGGCGTGGACGTCACCGGAGCGGGTGCGTGCCCGGCCGGGTGCGCTGTGGGAGCGCGCGGTGGACGTGCTCCGCCGTGAGCCTCCGGAGTACGAGGGCTGCTTCCTGCACCGCGACTTCCACCCCGGGAACGTGCTGTTCACCGGGGCGGGCGAGGATCTGCGGATCAGCGGTGTCGTCGACTGGGTGGAGACCTCGTGGGGTCCCGCCGACCTCGACGTGGCGCACTGCTCGACGGCTCTCGCGCTGCTGCACGGCCCCGAACACGGCCTGGGTTTCCGGGACCGCTACGAGGCCCACGGCGGACGTCCGCTCGCCGACGGCCCGGACCAGCTGTACTGGCGGCTGCTCGACGCCCTCCATTACGCCCCCGACGCGGCCGGACTCGCCGGTCCGTGGCGCGAACTCGGGCGGACCGACCTCACCGCGGAGGTACTGGGAGACCGGCTGCAGGCGTACGTGGACGGGCTGATGGAACGGTACGGCTGAGGCCGCTTCGGCGCCGGCGGGACGGGGCCGGTGTCAGTGGTGTCGGGGAGGATGCGGTCAGGCGTTACTACGGGCGGAGATCTCATGAGCGAGGAACCCCGGTACATCGACGTGGCGGAGCGGCGGGCCAGGCTGGCCCTGCGGCACCGGCTGGCCGCCGGGACGCGGGCGAGCACACCGGAGGAGGTCGCCCGGGCGCTGGTGGCACTGCACGGGACGGACCCGGCGACGGTGTACCTGGGCGTGGGCGCCCGCCTGGCCGACCCGGCCGAAACGGTGGCGCGGACGGAGCACGCGCTGTACGAGGACCGCACGCTGGTGCGGATGCACGGCATGCGGCACACGGTCTTCGTCTTCCCGGCGGAGCTGACCGCCGTCGTCCACGCCTCGACCGGCATCGCCATCGCCGCCCGCGCCCGCGCCGCCCTGATCAAGGACATGACGAAGGCGGGCGCCCCGGACGCGGCCTGGCTGAAGGAGGTCGAGGAGTCGGCGCTGGCCGCGCTGGCCCGCCGCGGGCAGGCCACGGCCGTCGAGCTGGCCCAGGACGAGCCGCGGCTGCGGGAGCAGTTCGCGTACGCGCCCGGGAAGAGCTACGAGGGCGTGCACACGGTCTCCTCGCGGCTGCTGCGCGTCCTGGGCGTGGAGGGCAGGGTGGTCCGGGGCCGGCCGCTCGGCTCCTGGACGTCCACGCAGTTCCGCTGGGCCCTCGCGCCCGAGCATCCCGAGCTGGACGTCGCCGCCGCCCAGAGCGATCTGCTGCGCCGCTGGCTCGCGGCCTGCGGCCCGGCGACCGAGGCCGACCTGAAGTGGTGGACGGGGTGGCGGGTGACGGACGTGCGGCGGGCGCTGGCCGCGGCGGGGGCGCGGGAGGTGAGGGTGGACGAAGGCACGGCGTACGTCACCGGGGACGACGTCGCCCCGGTGACCGGCCCGGAGGAACCGTGGGCTGCCCTGCTGCCCGCTCTCGACCCCACGGCGATGGGCTGGCAGCAGCGGGACTGGTACCTCGCGCCCCGGCTGCGGCCGGCCCTGTTCGACGGCAGCGGCAACGTCGGCCCGACGGTGTGGTGGAACGGCCGGGTCGTCGGGGCCTGGGCCCAGCGCCCCGACGGCGGGATCGCCTGGCGGATCCTGGACCGGGACGGGCTGGGCGCGGAGGCGGAGGCGGCGATCGCCGGGCAGGCGGAGGAGCTGGAGAGCCGGCTCGGACCCACCCGGGTCACACCGCGCTTCCGCACACCGCTGGAGAAGGAACTGGCGGCGGCGTAACCGGGGGCCGGGCACCCCGCGTCCGCGGGGGCGCCCGGCGTCCGGGCTCAGCGCGAGTAGCGCATCAGCGCCCGCACCATGTGACACGTCGTGCTCGACGGCCGGTGCACGCCGATGAGTTCGGCGATGGAGCGGATCGTCTCGTCGCGGGCCTGGTGCGGCAGGTGGACGCCCGAGTCGAGCAGCGCGATGGCGAGCCGCATCGCCTTCAGACGGCGGTTGTGGATGACGTACCACTCCCGCGGACGCCCCGGCGGCAACGGCCGCTTCGCCACGGGTTCGTAGGGCAGGTCGAGCAGGACGGGACGCTTCGCGGTGGACTGGGTCGGCAACGGCTTCGGCTTCAGTGCGGCAGCGGCCACAGGCATCCTCCTGTCGCGAGGGGAGCGCCACGAGGAGACCCCGGCGACGCTCTCGGACACTGCTTCGATTCTACTGCCCGGCACTGACAAAAGCCCCTGGCCACAAGGGCTTTCGGGGCCGGAGTGACGCAGGCGGGAGAGGGGTTTCCACGGGTTTTCCACGGTGGTGTCCACGTCGGTTCACGGCGGTGTCCGCCGCGGTTCCGGCGGCCCTCTGCCGTGGGGGTCCTTCGCGTACCGTGGCCGTATGGAGATCTGGATCAATCCGGCCTGTTCCAAGTGCCGCAGTGCCATCGGGCTGCTCGATGCCGAGGAGGCCGAGTACACCGTGCGGCGCTATCTGGAGGACGTGCCGACCGCGGAGGAGATCCGGGAGGTGCTCGGGCGGCTCGGGCTGGAGCCGTGGGACATCACCCGGACGCAGGAGCCCGCCGCGAAGGAGCTCGGTGTCGGGGACTGGCCGCGGGACTTCGGGGCTCGCGAGCGGTGGATCGCGGCGCTGGCCGAGCATCCGAAGCTGATCCAGCGTCCGATCATCACGGCCGACGACGGCACGGCGGTCGTGGGGCGGACCGAGGAAGCGGTGCGGGACGCGCTCGGGCGCGGGTGAACGCCGGCGGGACGGCGTGCGGTGTCGGTGAGGCGGTGTGCGGTGCTCGCCAACTTCCTTATGACGCAGGTCACTTCAACTCGGATCGCAAACCACTGAGTAACCTCGTGCGGCATCTCGTACCTAGCGGCGTACGCTCCCTCACCTCTTCAGGAGGCGCGCATGTCGCGTAGGCGCACTGTCAGCACCAAGAAGAAGGTCGCGCTGCTGGTCACGGCCGCGGCGGTGGCCGGCGGCGGGGCCTTCGCCCTCGCGGCCACGTCCAACGCCGCCCAGCCGGAGTCGCCGCGGACCCTCTCCGCCGCGGACTCGACGGCCTGCCAGGGGTTCGCCACCGCCCTCGGCAACAACCAGAAGTTCATCGAAGACCAGCGGGCCGATCCGGACGCGCTGTCCGAGGCGCGGATCGCCAACCGCCAGGAGGTCATCGAACAGATCAAGCGCCAGCAGGCCGCGGCCGGGTGCACGGTGGGGGAGTCGGCTCAGGACTCCCAGGCCGGGCAGCAGGAGGCGCAGAACGGCCAGCAGAACGGCCAGGGGGCCGGGCAGGGGGCCGGACAGCAGGCCGGGCAGGAGAACGGTCAGCAGGCCGGACAGCAGGGCGGTGCTGCCGGGAACGGAGGCGGCGATGTCGCCGCGTCCGGCCAGCAGGTGTGCCAGGGCTCCACCGTGACGCTCTCCGGCGAGGGCGGCGCACCGGCCGCGTCCAGCAACCAGTTCCCGGCGGGCACCACGCTGAAGGTCACCAACCTGGACAACAACAAGGCCATCACGGTGAAGGTCACGTCCGTCTCCGGCAGTTGCGTCCTGCTCAACGACGCGGCCTTCGAGGAGGTCCGGGAGCCGGGCAAGTTCCTGATCCGGCGCGCAGTGATCGAGAAGGTGGGATGAGACCCGCCCCCGACGGGCGAGGGCCCGCTGTTCCCGGCCGGGAGCGGCGGGCCCTCGCCGTGCACCACGATGCCCCGGTCCGCATGCCCTGGCAGGTCGAGCGGGACGGCAAGGGCGGCGTCAAGGACCGCCGGCGGAATGCCAACGTCGACCCGTACGGCCGCACGCGTCAGCTGATCGCCACCTGCCGCACCGCCCCGGAGAAGGCGGGGCCGGCCTGATCCGAACGCGTGGCGCGGCAGCCGGGCTCCGGCTGCCCGCCGGCGGGTGTCCGCGCAGTGAGAAGAGGGTCCTGTTCCGACACGGGGTCTGCTTCAATGGGGGCATGGTCGGTTTCCGGGAGTGCGTCGCGACGAGTCGCGTCGACCTGGAGCCGTTCTGGCCCTCCCGTCAGCATCACGACTTCGACCGGCTCTGTTGCCGCGCGCCGCACGCGCGGGCCCGGTGAAGCCGTAACCCACCGGTCTCCGGTCCGCGCGGAACGACGTACGTCCCGACGCGCCCGACCACGAACTCGCGGCCGTCGGTCCTCCGGCGAACCTCTCCCGCGAAAGAGCTGACCTGTCATGGCGACCACCCGTTCTCTGACCGACGCCACCCTTCCCGCCCCCGCCTCCTCCCGCTCCCCCTCCTCCCCCGCCTCCGCACGGCACCGGCTGCGGGCCGTGGGCCGGGACGAGGATTGGGGTCTCCCCTGGTCGAACGAAGCTGAGAGCTTGGGGAAGGACATCGCCGATCTCCTGCCGCCGGGGGCCACCTGGCTGCCGGCTCCGCAGCACGCCGTGCCCAGGCTGCCGGGCCGGCCGCCGATGGTCGGCTACCTGGTGCTCGTGCCCGCCGACCAGCAGCCGCCGCACCTGCCGGTGGCGGTGCCCGCCCGCCCCGGCCACCTCGATCGTCTCGATCACCCGGACCGTCCGGAGGCCGGGGCGGGCGGCGCCGCGCCCGGCGCGGGCGACCCGCTCGTCCGCGTCGACACCGCACGGCGGATCGCGGAGGTGGACGGGCACGGACTCGACCTCACCTACCTGGAGTTCGAACTGCTGGCCCATCTCGTGGCCCACCCGCACCGCGTGCACACCCGCGACCAACTGGTCACCACGGTCTGGGGCTACGACCATGTGGGCGACGGCCGCACCGTCGACGTCCATATCGCCCGACTGCGCCGCAAACTGGGCGCCGAGCACCGCCGGACGATCCAGACGGTGCGCCGCGTAGGCTACAAGTACGCTCCGCCGACCGGACGTTGATCTCTGCCGGCGGCAGAATCCGGTTCCCTGCCACGGCCCGGACGGGCACAGTCACCGGTATGAGACTTCTGGTGCTGGGTGGTACGGAGTTCGCGGGGCGGGCCGTCGCCGAGGCGGCGGCCGGGCGCGGCTGGGATGTGACGGTCCTGAACCGGGGGCGGCACGCGCCCGTTCCCGGAGTGCGGTCGTTGCGCGGCGACCGCACCGCGCCCGACGGGCTCGAAGCCCTGACGGACGGCGCGTGGGACGCGGTCGTCGACACCTGGTCGGCCGCGCCCCGCGCGGTCCGGGACGCGGCGCGGCTGCTGCGGGACCGCGCCGGCCGGTACGTGTACGTGTCGTCCTGCTCGGTGTACGCCTGGGCCCCGCCCGCCGGCTACACCGAGGCGGCGCCGCTGGTCGAGGGCGCCGAGGCGGGCGCCGGGCAGACGGAGTACCCGCGGGACAAGCGGGGCGGCGAGCTGGCCGCGGTGGAGGCCTTCGGGGCGGACCGCTCGGTGCTGGTACGGGCCGGGCTGATCCTCGGGCCGTACGAGAACGTCGGGCGGCTGCCCTGGTGGCTGAGCCGGATCGCGCGGGGCGGTCCCGTGCTGGCGCCCGGTCCGCGGGACCTGCCCCTGCAGTACGTCGACGTCCGGGACCTCGCCGTGTGGATCCTCGACGCGGTGGAGAAGGGATTGAGCGGCCCGTACACCCTGATCAGTCCGCGAGGGCACGCGACGATGGGTGAACTGCTGGAGGCCTGTGTGCGGACCACCGGCGCCGACGCCGAGCTGCGCTGGACCGACCCGGACGTGATCCTCGCCGCGGGCATCGAGCCCTGGACGGAGCTGCCGGTGTGGGTGCCGCCGGGCAGCGAGAGCCACGACGCGCTGCACGGCGCCGATGTCACCCGGGCCCTCGCGACCGGCCTGCGCTGCCGCCCCGTGACCGAGACGGTCACGGATGCGTGGACCTGGCTCCGGGCCCTGGGCGGCACGGCCCCGCAGCGGCCCGGCCGGCCTCCGGTGGGCCTGGATCCGGCCATGGAGGCGAAGGTTCTCGGACTCTAGGAGCGAAAGTACTCGGCCTCCCCCGCCCCGGGATTTCAGCCGGTGCTGCCGCAACTGCCTGCGGAAATGGGTAAGTTGCGGCCCGAGTGAGGCACGGATCGCGCATCAATTCGTGGGTCGGCTGAACACGCCCGGGGCGGCTCCCGTATTGAGGGGAGCCGCTCCGATTCTGTTGGGCGCTTCAACGCCCGTAAGGGGGTGCTCCTCAACGAAGTCAGAGGAGTTCCGTGACTCCACCCACCGCTGAAGCAGCGGGCTTCCAGCCTGAAGGCTGCGGTCCAGCCCGAACCGACCCCTTGCGGGGCAACGGACAAATTAACACCTCGCTAGGAGAATGATGGGACGCAACACACGCAAACGCCGAATGCCGCTGGCCACCAAGGCCATAGCCGGGGCGGCGGCCCTAGCGCTCGGTGGGGGCGGGCTTGTATGGGCGAACTACTACGCATCCGCGCACGAGTCGAAGAACGACGCGTGGGGAGGCAACCGGACGAAGGCCGTCAGCGCGCAGGTCGCGACGATCAAGTGCCCTGACGTCGGCCAGCAGCTCACCGCCGTGCCGGAGCAGGCCCGTGGAGAGGTCGACGGCGAACTCGCCACGCTCGACCAGCAGATCACCGAGGCGTACCAGCGGCTGGCCACCACGCGCGACGCGCAGACCAGGGACGCGAGCTTCGTCCAGAACGCCATCCTGGGTCCGCTGAAGGACCGGCGCAAGGTGATCCTCGACCGGATCAAGCTGGAGATCAACCGGGCCGGCGGCAAGACCCCCGGCAACCTGGACGACCTCGCGCCCTGCACCGGCACCCCCGTCGAGCAGAACCAGACGGACGCGGGCGACGGCGAGGGCGGTCAGGACAACGGCCAGAACGACGGCCAGAACGACGGCCAGGACACCGGCCAGGACAACGGGCAGCAGGGCGACAACGGCGGCCAGAACGACGGCGGTCAGAACGACGGCGGCCAGCAGGGCGGCGACGACGGGCAGCAGGGCACCGGCGGTCAGGCCGGAAACGGCCCGGTCGCGGCGGACTTCGTGGACATCACCACGGTCCAGCCCAACGTCCCGGCCAAGCCGCGCAAGAGCCGCAACGCCTCGAACGGCACCTTCACCACGCGCTGCGGTGTGAACGCCAACGGCAACCACAACACGGACAACGTGATCGTGGCGCCCGGTGTGGCCAACGGCGCCCACCACCTGCACGACTACGTCGGCAACCAGAAGATCGACGCGTTCTCGAGCAACGACACGTTCCTGCAGAGCGCCACGAGCTGCCAGAACAAGAACGACCTGTCGGCGTACTACTGGCCGGTGATCCGGGTCCAGGACGGCTCGCAGGACTTCGACCAGGACGCGGACGGCGGTGGCAAGGAGGGCAACGTCGGCCGGATCCTCAAGCCGCTCCAGGCGGAGATCAAGTACGTCGGCAGCCCGACCGGCAAGGTCGTCGCCATGCCGCAGTTCCTGCGCATCATCACCGGTGACGCGAAGACCACGACCAACGGTCTGGCCAACGCCAACGCGCACTGGAGCTGCACCGGCTTCGAGAACAAGGTCCAGCTGACGGAGCAGTACCCGATCTGCCCCGAGGGCAGCAAGATGGTCCGCACGTTCGCCTTCCAGAGCTGCTGGGACGGGCAGAACACCGACAGCGCCAACCACCGTACGCACATAGCCTTCGCCGACCAGCGCGGCAACTGCCCCAGCGGCTTCAAGGCCATCCCGAAGCTCACGATGCGCCTGGTCTACGACGTGCCGCGGCCGAGCATCGAGAACGGTGCGGTGAAGAACGCCTACGCGGTCGACGGCTTCCCCGAGCAGCTGCACAAGGCGGCCACCGACCACGACGACTTCATCAACATCACGACCGGCGGCCTGGCGAACAAGATCGCCAACTGCGTCAACTCGGGCCGGAACTGCAAGTGACGCCCTGATCCGGTGACACCGGACCGGTGACCTCTTGAAGAAGGCCGGCGGCGGGAGATCCCGCCGCCGGCCTTCGCCGTGTGCCCGTGCGCGCCCGTGCCCCTCCGAGTGGCTCAGCCGCTGTGCGCGCCGTGCGCGCTGTGGTCCGTGCCGGTCTCCACGTCACCGCCCAGGGTGGCGCGCAGCGCGGTGACCACGCCGCTGTCGCCGACGGCGACCCACTTGCGGCCGACGAGGTAGGAGCCGCCGTAGTCCTTGGCGTCGTCGATCCACTCCCGCTGGCCGCGGTCGGTGGCGAAGGTGGCGAGAACGAACTTGCCGGTGGGGTTGGTGCAGATGGCCTGCCGGATGGTGTCGGCGTCGGTCTGCATGTCCGGCTCGCACTTCACCTCGGCGGCCAGGCTCTCCAGACTGCCGGTCGCCGTCGGCGGCACCTTCGCCGCCGCGCCGTCACCGGAACCGCACCCCGTCAGCGCCAGTGCCGCTGCGGCACCGGCCACCGCGAGCATCGGTCGGGTCACCCTCATCTGTTCCTCCGGTCGCTTCCGGCACTCCGTTCCCGGCGGCAGGCGCCACAAGCATGCCGCACCGGGCCCCGGCAGGGGGCCGCCCTTCGATACGGCTGCGGTGCGCACAGCGCTCAATCCGGTGGACGCCGCCTGCACACGCGTGCGAACGTGAGCCGGTGAACCAGGACTGGGAAGACCGCGTGGCCGCCGCCTGGGCCCGCTTCGACGACTTTTCCGAGGACGAGGCGCCCGCGTTCCGGGCGAGTATCGACGCGCTCGTCGCCGAACTGCCGGACGGCAGCCCGCTCGGCCCGTTCGAGCAGGCCTGCGCGTGGGACTCCACCGGCCGCTCGGACCGGGCGGTGCCGCTCTACCAGGAGGCGCTGGAGCGCGGACTGAGCGGCTACCGGGGCCGCCGGGCCAGGATCCAGCTGGCCAGCTCGCTGCGCAACCTCGGCCGGCCGGAGGAGGGCGTCAAGCTGCTCACGCCCGAACTGGACGGACCCTCCGACGAGTTGGACGACGCCGTACGGGCGTGTCTGGCGCTGTGCCTGTCCGGTCTGGGCCGTGACCGCGAGGGCCTGTCCCTCGTCCTCGGTGCCCTCGCGCCCCATCTCCCGCGCTACCAGCGCTCGATGGCGAACTACGCCCGGCTGCTGGTGGAGCCCGAGGACTGAGAACGCCGGACCCCCGTGTGACCTAGGACCGGCTCGCTCGTTGGCCTGGACGTGCAGTCACAGGATGTCGCCCCGCGCCACAAGTCCTCCTCCGGGCCGGTCGTCGATGCCGAGCGGGCCGAGGCCGCGCTCGTCGAGCACTATCCGCGTCTGGTCCGGCTCGCCTATCTGGTGCTGCCGCCCGGACTCGGGCGGGGCCGCCGTGTGCTGACCGCGCACGCGCTGGCCCAGCGGGCGCTGCCGCGGGGCCGGTCCTCGGCGACCGTGATCCCGGCCCAGTCGGCCGGCCGCGAGTCCGACCCGGGCTACGCCTTCGTCCGCCTCCAGGTGATCCGCACGGCACTGGGGGCGGGCCGCCCACCGCGCGGGATCCGGACCGGACGCGCCCGACTGCGGCCGGCGCTGCCCCTGGTGTGGGGCCTGCGCCTGTTCCCGCGCTCGGGCGGCGCCGACGAACTCGCGCTGGACCA